>JARRPL010000062.1:0-12148 GCA_037382905.1 Gemmatimonadota bacterium
GCGACCAGCTGGACACCGTCGATCCGGCCTACGAGGTGATCATCGCCGCCCGGGCGGTCAAGGCGTCGGTCTAGGGGGCTCCGGGGTCCGGCGGCCCGGGTCCGTTCTCCGGTCCGCACACGGTTTCCAGGAGCTCCAGGTACCGGGCGGTCACGCCCCCTGCGGAGTACCGCTCCTGCACGGTGCTCCAGGCCGCCGAGCCGAGGGCATCGGCCAGCGCCGGATCGGCCAGCACCCGGGCCAGCGCGGTCTCGAGGGCGGGTCCGTCGCCGGCGGGCACAAGCAGACCGTTCACACCGTCCGTCACGATCTCGGGAATGGCTCCGACGGGCGTGGTGATCACCGGGAGGCGGGTCGTCATCGCTTCGATCACCGAGGACGGAAACGCATCGTTCTCGGTGGGAAAGGCGAAAGCGTCCGAAGCCTTCAGGTAGTCCTCCACGTTCTCCACGCCGCCGGTGAACCGAACCGACCCCTCCATGCCGCGTTCCCGGACGGTGCTTCGGAGCTCGTTCTCGCAGGCGTGGATGTCGAGCCCGCCGGTTCCGACCAGGAGGAGCAGTGCGTCGGGAAACCGCGCTCTCAAGCGGCTCCACACATCGACGAGAAGAGGGAGTCCCTTGTACGTGACGAGGCGGCCCGTGTACGTGACGATCGCCCCGTCCTGCGGCAGACCGAGGCGGTGGCGGAGGGCTCGTTTCTCGTCGGCGCCGGCGGGGGAGAAGCGTTCGGTATCGACGGCGTTGGGGATCCGGTGGATCTCCTCTTCGGAGACGGCGGCTGCCCGCAACTCCTCGGCGACCGCTTCGGTGATGGCCACGAACGCATCCCCGCGCCGGAGGATCGCGTTCCGGAGTCGGAGGAAGGTGCGGAAGGCGAAGGACGACGGCTTCACGCCGAAGCGGGCGAGGCCCGCGGTGAAGAACGCTCCGGACATCTCCCCCTGACTGTCGGCCTTGAGCACGACCCTCTTGCCCAGCGCCTTGGCCACCAGCACGGCGGAGAGTCCGATGATGCGGAAGCCGCACAGGAGCAGGACGTCGTAGTCCCGGCGTCGTCGCACCAACTCCGGGACTCCCGACAGGACCAGCCCCCACTTCTTCAGCTGCCCCGACCCCGTCGGCCGGAGGCGAACCACGGGCAGGGTGCCGACCCGCTCGCTGGACGGAAGCGCAGCATCGGAGCGGCGCGTGAGGACGAAGGTGGGCACCCCTCCCGCCGTCAGCCCCTCCGCCAGGAGACGAGCCTGCGTCTCGCCGCCACCGATGACCGGGTGGAACGTCTCGGTGAAGAGGCAGACTCTCACGGCTCTGCGAAGCCCCGCCCCCGAAGGCGCCGTAGCAGCCACCCCCCGTGGAAGCGCAAGAGGTCTGCCGGCTTGGGGTTTCGGTACAGGGGGCCGCCCTCGCCGGTCTGGGGTCGCGGCTTCGCGACCCCGTCCCGCACCTCCTGGATCGCCTCGACGTAGAGCTCGATCCCCAACGTCTCGAGCTCTCGCCATACGGATCCCAGCGACCGCCTACCGATCACCACCTCCCCTTCCTTGACGATCTCACCGGTGTCGAGACCCGCATTGATCTTCTGGATCGTGACCCCCGCCGTTCGTTCCCCCGCCCACATGGCCCAGAACGTCGTCTTGTTGCCGCGGTACTCCGGGACCTTGCCGTGATGGATGCCGAGGGTTCCCAGCCGGGGGATCTCGAAGAGCTCGGGCCTCAGGATCGGACTTCCGTAGACCAGCCCCAGCTCCGGAGCCAGGCGGCGGACTCGGTCCAGCACGGCCTGGTCGTGGATGTCCGGCACCAGGAACACCCGATCCGAGAGCCGCCGAAACCCACGGCGCTCCTGGAGGGTCGCCCGAGGCCGCCGCAAGAAGCCCCAGGCGCCTCGTCCGAGGAACATGCCGAAGAGGGGGACCGCCAGAATCCCTCGGCGGCGGACCAGATCGGCGAAGACGGCTCGAAGGGACGACGACCCGGCCTGACAGAAGGCGGCGAGCAGCTCGATCCCGGGCTCGGCCTCGAGGCGGAGCAGGAATCGCCGGGCATCGGGGGTCAGGACCGGCCCGCTGCCGAACATGACGACGCCGATGGATCCGTCGACCCCTCCGGTTCCCTCAGCCAAGGCGTCCGGCTCCACGCGTCAGCGACGACTTCACGAGATACTTCCAACGGACCAGCTTCGGCTCGAGCCGATGGGCGATCCGAATCCAGGGTACGAGTCCGGTGAAGAGCCTGCCGTCCGGCACATCGATGTCGCACCGAACGAAGAGCTCCGGGCCGACGCACTCCTCGTCCAGGAGCTCGGGACGCAGGATGGGCCGGGTCTGCCAGTCGAAGAAGCGTGTGGTCTGGGTCGTGAAGCAGTCGAGGGCCTCTCGCTTGAGTCCCGCGACGGCGTCGATGTCCACCCGAATCAGGTGTTCCGGGCGCACGTATCGCCGCACATCCCCCTTCGGCAGCAGACGCCACCGATAGTAGACGAAGTACTCGGTGATCATGGCGCGGGTGACCTCCGCCCGGCGTGCCTCCACCACCGCCCGGCGGACCGCCAGATGATCCGGGTGCCGGTCGTAGCGGAACGGAACCAGGACGTGGTCCGGGTCTAGATCACGAAACCGTTCGTCCAGGCGTCGTCGGAGGTCCCCCTCGTGGCGGGGGAGCTCGGCCTCGGGCAGGCGGAGGAAGTGGGTGTTGCCCTCGGGAAGCCCGAGAATCCGGGCCGCTCGGCGCGATTCGTCCTCGCGGAGCGCACCGAGGTCGGGTCGGGTGGCGTCGCGCCACGGCAGGACCGGGGCCGGAGACCGCATGCCATCGGTGGCGAAGACGAAGTGGATCCGTGCCTTGTCGGGCAGCCGGGCGACGAGCCCGCCACAGGCGAGCACCTCGTCGTCCATGTGCGGCGCGACGACCACCACCGTGCCGGCGAAGAGGTCGGCCGGGTGAGCGCCGGTATCGACGTCGGGCGAGGAGGTCGAACGGCCGCTCAACCGCCGGACCCTCCGTTCCCGGACGGCGTGACGGCCGCCGTCTTGAGCCCGTAGAAATCGTCCCCTCGGTAGAACATGAGCCACGACCCGAGGTCTTCGTCGAGGACCACGGTGGCCTGGCTCACCTCGCCGAAGGAGTAGACCTCCACCGGGTCGCTCACCTGATCGGGTCGGGACGGATCCACCAGGCGGACCTCCATGTCGGCCTCCGGACCGCCCTTGAGAACGAGGGCCACCAGCCCGGGGCCCACCCGTCCGTACCCGGCCGGACCCCACACCGTCACGGGCCGCCCCCGTGGGTCGCGCACGCGTCGGGACTCGGTGAGCCGATCCGGCGCCGGCCCTGTCGCGACACCGAGCTGCCGGGCGAAGCGGGTCCCGTTGGGGACGTAGTAGAGGAGGGTGGAAGGCCCGTCCACGAAGGTCAGCAACGGGAAGAGCTCATCGCCACCACCCCAGACCCCGGGGTCGTCGTGCGCGACTACGATGCCCACGTCCCGGAACGCCCTCCCGTCGTCGGAGCGGGCCAGCCGGATGTCGGCGCTCACCTGGGTGCGGCTCGTCAGCGTGTTGGCGCCGTAGTACAGGAGCACTTCGTCCTGGAGGACCACCGCTGCGCCCGCCGCCGCTCCCTCTTCGCATCCGTCCATGGGGCTCCAGGTGAGGACCGGCGCATCGCCGGATTTTTCGAACCCTTCTCCTGGATCGCCATGTGCCAGCCCGATGCTCCGCTCACATACGGTCGGGTCGAACTCTTCCCGATAGGACGAAGAGCCCTGGTAGTAGAGAAGGATCTCGTCCTGCAACCGAACGGCCGTCACGGTGAAGCCCCCCCAGAGGAGGAAATCCCAATCCCCTTCGACTCCCGCCTGAAACAGCCGTCCTCGATCCACCCACTCCGCCTCGGCGGGGATGCGGATCTCCGGGATGCCGAAGGCGGGAGCCTCGGGCTCCTGAGCTCCAGAGCCGGACGCGGAACCGAGCACGAGTGCCCCGAGCGACGCCATGAGGGCCCGGCCGAGTCGGCGGCCCAGGTGACCTCCAGACGCCGGCGGGGTCGTCGTACCGAACCATTCGTGGCCGAGCAGGTCAGGCATCCTCGTACAATCCTCCCGTGGGTCGGCCAGAATCGTCGTACAAGCCGTCCAGCTCGAACGCCTGGACGATGGTCTGGCTGTCGGCGACCTGTGAGGGGTCCAGCAGTCGCATCCATCCTGCCGCGTCCGTCCCACCCGCGGCCTTCGCCGCGTCGAGCCGGGTCGTCCGGGACGGACGCCGCACCGCGGCTCCTTCGAATCCGTGGCTCTCCCTCCCCATGGTCCGGAGGATCCGGGACATCTCTCCTTCGGGATCGGCCACGAGGCTCTCGTAGTGGACTCGCATCACGGCGGAAGCCCGAGATTGGCGCAGGGCGACACGATGGTTCACACACCACAGGATGGCCGTCTCCTCGTGGGGCTGCCACTCCCGTTCGAGGATGTCGGACACGTCGGCGAGGTGGTCGTTCAGGAGTTCGGGCTGGCGACGGATCGAATCGAGATCGGGGCGGGCCGACCACCCGAGGCCGGCAAAGGACGCAGCGACCGCGCAGGGGTGTCGAACGACCAGGAGGACCGGTGTCCGGGGAAATCGATCGTGGATCCACCGCAGCATCAGGCAGGCCCGCACCGCCTTCACGATCCGGGCCTCGGGTCTCAATACGGACACCATGCGGTCGACCCACAGGGCGTCCCGGAGGCCGCCGCTCAGCACGGCCGATACGAGGTCGTGCAGTTCCGGCGAGGGCTCGCCGGGACGCATGTACTGGACGTACTCGAAGGCCCCGTATGCCCCAACGGAGCGATGATGGAAAGGCTCGAACATGAGGCGGGCGTGCAGGTGGGACACGAGCATCTCGGCGAGCCACGTCGTCCCGCTCCTGGCCATCCCGGCAACCAGGATCGCCTGTTCCGGACCACCTGCGTGATCCTGGTAGAGATGCTTCACGATCCGGCTGCGGGCGTTACGCACCGTCCGATCCAGCCGCCAGGCGAGACTCACGGTTCGGCCTCCCGTGCCCTCGAGGGAGCCTTGCTCATGACCTCGTCCACCAGAGGGCGGACCATGGACGCACCGCGCGGATCGATGCCCCAGGCGGCGCGTCGGAACAGGATATCGTCCGAGTTCGCCGCGGCCTCGGTAGTAGCGAGAACATGGGCCCACTCCCGGATCCGATCAGGATCCTCATCACGGAGTGCAGAGGTCTCGGGTACCCGCAGGGGCTCGGGCCGCGGATCGCTCGAGACCGGCCCGAGCCGGACCTCCCCTCGTCGCTCGAGTCCGGCGAGGACCTGGCGCGCGACCCGCGGGGCGGTGGTGAACTTCACGCCCGAGACGGACACGAGGCCCTTCGGGCCGCCGCGGTCTCCGTGGTGGACGATCACGGGCCGGCTCGACAGGGTGACCGTCCCCTCGTCCTGAACGGGAAGCCGCCCCGAGAAGACGTGAAGGACTGGGGCCGACTCCAGTCCGAGCCCCGGGAGGGCCTCGCCGAGCTCGCGGCGGAACGCGTCGACGCGGTCGGCGTCCGGGCCCGAGCCCGACGGGTCCCCGACCGGCGCATGGGCCGTCCCTGCCAGGATTCCTCCATGGGCCGGGTACACGAAGTGGGTACGGGCATCCGGGCCCGGTGCCTCCACGGCCAGTGCCCCTTCGAAGTCCGGCTCGCGGTCGAGGAGGATGTTGAAGGCGAGGGACGGTCTGAAGAGTCCCGGGATCCGCTCATCGAGCATCGCCGCCACCTCGGCCGACCAGGGACCGGCGCAGTTGACGACCACGGGTGCCCGAAACGACAGATCGCGGCCTTTGATCCGATCGATGGCCCCGACGCCGTTTGTGCGTCCGTCCTGCTGATCCAGCCGCAGCGCCTCGACGTAGTTCAGTGCCGTCGCCCCCTCCGCGACGGCCCATCGAAGCACTTCCATGAGGAGGCGTTGAGGGCGCCGCGTGAACGCGTCGTACCAGAGGGCTCCACCGTCGAGGCCGTCCTGCCTAACGGACGGAGCGATCCCCATCAGCGCTTCGCGGGTCAATGTCCGCCCGGGCGGAAGACGGCGATCGCGGCGCACCCCCCGGTTCCGATAGGGCGACAGCACCTGATCGGCGGCCAGCGCCGCGGCCAGGATCCTTCGTCGCCGAAGCCCGCGACCGTACAGAGGCATGACGCAACGGAGCGGCTCCACGAGATCGGGGAACCTGCATAGGAACCAACGGCGCGCCTGCACCGAGTCCACGTGTCTCGGCATGTCCAACCTCTGCAGGTACCTCAGTCCGCCGTGGAGGATGCGGAGCCAGCTTCCGCTCGTGTGCTGACCGAAGTCGTCCCGCTCGAGGAGGAGCGGACGGAGACCCCGTCGCGCCGACTCCAACGCCACCATGCACCCGTAGACGCCTCCCCCCACCACGATCAGGTCGTGTTCCCGTTCCTGCTGCTCCTCGGGGTCGCGACGGATCACGAGAGCCAACGGTCCCTCCAGTCCTGGAACACCATCAACGACCACAGCAGGTGACTGTGGTTCTCATGACCCTCCAGATGCTCCCTCATGAGGCGTTCGACGACGTCCGCTTCGAAGATACCCTGGGCACGCAGGCGCGCCGGCGAAAGGAGGTCGATCATGAGCGGCTGGAGCGACGTGGCGAGCCAATGCTTGATCGGGATGCTGAAGCCCTCCTTGGGCCGATGCACGCACTCGCGGGGCAGCCTGCGCTCCGCCACCCGCTTGAGGCCGACCTTGGTGCGCCGTCCCTGCAGCTTCAGGTGCGCCGGCATGCGGAAGGCGAGCTCCACCAGTTCGTGGTCGAGCAGGGGCACTCGGGTCTCCAGGGAGCATGCCATGGACATGCGGTCCACCTTCGCCAGGCAGTTGTCCGGCAGGTAGCTCTTCAGGTCCACGTACAGCATGCGGTCCACGAGGGACCGGTGTCCGGCGCCATCGAAGAGATCCAGCACGTGACGCCGGGGGTCTACGCGCATCTCCCGGAGGGCCTCCGGAGTGAACAGTGCGTCTGCACCTCCGGGGTCGAGAAACATCCGCCATCGGGCGTGGTGGAGACGAGGGTCGAGCCGGTACCCTTCGACGAATCGCCGGGCCTTGTTCACCAGGCCCTTCTTCTGAGGTCTCGGACGCAGACGTTCGATGGCAGGCTCCAGGAGACCCTGCCGGAGGACGCCTGGAATCGCCCCGTAGCGAGACGCCATGAGCTCTGCCACGTACGTCTCGTATCCGCCGAAGAGCTCGTCTCCCCCGTCGCCGGACAGCACCACCGTAACGTCCTGACGCGCCAGCCTGGAGACCAGGTAGGTGGGGAAGATGGAGAAGTCCCCGATGGGATCGTCGAGGAACGGCATGAGCCGGTCGAAGAGATCGACGACACGGGGCTCGATGACCTCGGTGGTGTGCGGGACGCCGAGGTGCTCCGCGACACGGCGAGACCAATGGAGCTCGTTGTAGCTCGGGTCATCGAAGCCGATGCTGAACGTCGACACGGTCCCCATCTCGGCCACCACCAGCGAGCTGTCGACGCCACCGGAGAGGAATGCGCCCAGGGGGACGTCGCTCCCGAGCTGTCCCCGGACCGCTTCCCCCACCTTCTCGGCCACCGCCTCGACGAATCGAGCGTCCGAGGCCGGCGAGTGGTCCGAGGACGCGCCGGGGAGCGGGACGTCCCAATAGCTCCGTGTGCGGGTGTCCGTCGAGTCCAGAGGGACCTCCATGATCCGGCCCGGCTCGAGCTTGCGGATCTCCCGGAACAACGTCGCCGGGGCCGGCACGTACTCCCACGTCAGGAATTGTCGAAGGGCGTCGTAGTCCAGAGTCGGGGCCACCAGTCCCGACGCCAGGATCGCCTTCGGTTCCGACCCGAAGACCACGTGAGATCCGGAGTCGGCGACGTAGAGCGGCTTGATTCCGATCCGGTCCCGGGCCAGGACCACGAGGCGTCGCCGCCTGTCGAAGAGGGCCAGGGCGAACATGCCGTTCACGGACTCGAGGAAGTCCCCGCCCTGCTCCTCCCAGAGGTGGACCAACACCTCGCCGTCGCTCCTGGAGGCGAAGCGATGCCCCCGGGCCACGAGCCCCTCTCGCAGCGCCCGGTGGTTGTAGACCTCGCCGTTGTAGACCAGCACGACGCTGCCGTCTTCGTTGCGAAGTGGTTGGTCCCCCGTGGCGAGATCGATGATGGCCAGTCGCCGCGCCCCGAGGGCCACCCCGTCCTCGAGGAAGGTCCCCTGGGAATCGGGTCCCCGATGCACGAGGGTGTCGCACATCCGCGAAAGTGTGGTGGGATCGGAAGCTTCGTTCCCCGCTCGGGCCACGACCCCGGTGATCCCGCACATCAGTGGAGGAGGTCGAGGAGGCGGCGCATCTTCGCTTGGTACCGCTCGGGAGCGTAGGCGGTCTCGTAGAGCCTGCGGGCGCCGGCGACCACCTCGCGGCGGCGGGACGCGTCCTGGAGCGCCTCCAGCACCCCTGCGGCGAAGGCCTCCGGCTCGGGATCCGCGAGGATGCAGGCGTCCTCGGTGAGGACCTGGGTGTGGGAGGCGATCCGTGTCGCCACCAGCGGGCGGTCCCCCGCCAGGATCTCGTAGATCTTGAGCGGTGTGTTCGTCCCCCGGATTCGCGGCGACACCAACACCGAGGCGCGACGCATGAGCGCCCGGGCCTCCTCCTGGGAGACCGTGCCGGTGAAGCGGCAGGCATCCGAGACCCCGAGGGATCGGGCGAGTTGCCGGTACTCGGCGACCTTGTCGGGTGACCCGCCGACCAGGAGAAGGACCGCTTCCGGAAGGACCCTCCGGACCAGGGCGTGAGCTCGGAGGAGCAGATCGATGCCCTGGTAGCTTTCGAAGGTCCCGGCATACCCCACCACCGGGGCCTCCGGAGGAAGCTCCACCGTTACCTCGTCCGCCCCGGCTTCGCCCCCCTCGCCGGCCTCGAAGCGGACGGGCTCGAACAGGGAGTTCTCGATGAGGAGATGGCGTTCGGCCACCCCGGGATGACTCTCGGCGTACTCGGCCAGCGCCGGGGAGATCGTGATGACGGCGGACGCCATCCGCAGGGCGAGGCGCTCGAGCCACTCGAACGTGCCGATGAGGAGGCGGGACCGGGTGAAGCCGAAGTTGGTGAGCTGCTGGGGCAGGCTCGAGTGCATGTCGTAGACGAGCTTGAAGCCGAAGGCCGGCTCGAGAAACGAGCACCAGAAGACCGCCTCCTCGTGCGCGTGCACGAAATCGTACCGGCGTCGAGCCAGGAGCGCGACCGTCCAGGCCACCATGAACGTGTCCAGGACCAGCTTCCCGAACGACGGGCCCACCCGGACGGGCTCCAGCATCCGGATGCGCGGGATGCGGATGATGCGAACGCCCGGGACCCTGACGTCCCGGCCCTCGCCGTAGGTGAGGAAGTCCACCTCCACACCCAGAGACGCCATCACGCGGGTCCGATGGTAGACGCTCAACGGCGTTCCCCGGGGTGTGAAGAACGGCTGGGGCGCCACCACCAGCGCCTTCACCGGGCGCGTTTCCGGAGTTGCATGCCGAGCTGGCTCGCGACGAACCGGGCCAATCCGGGCCGCGACTCGTACCGCCGGGGCGACCGCGCGCAGGCCGCCAGCGCCTCCACGACCGCCGCCGCCGGCCGCTCGTCCCCTCCCGGCACGCTCAGGGCGAAGCAGCACGAGCCGGCCCGTGTCTCCTCCCCGGGGAAGGGCAGCGGGTCGCTCCCGGTCACCGTCACCCGGCCCAGGCGCTCCCACCGTTCGAGTGCGTCGGGTCGGCCTGCCCACGACGGCCGATGGCCCGTGTCGGCCAGGAGAAATGGATGGTCCGGGGGCTCCTGGAGGAGCTCACGCACGATCCTCCCCCTCGCGCCCCACCACTTGCCGAAGCCCCACGGCACCACCGTCGTTGCACCTGCGTCTGCCGCCGCCCGCAGTACGTCCCGGACCGGGCTTCCCTCCGCCACCGGGTCCAGGAGGGGGAAGGCCAACACCTCCAGCCCCTCCTCCGTCTGGATCTGGCGACCGGCGACCACGCTCAACGGCGGACCTTCGCCCGTGGCACGCAGGCGAACGCTGGTCGCCTCGCGCGTCCCCTCGATCTTCCACCCGTCCGTGGCGGCCTGGCCGGCGCCACGGCGCAGGGCCGCGAATCGGTGGGTGCCGGCGCTCTCGGTGAGGATCAAGACCCCCCGCCACGGCTCGTCCACTCCGAGCCCTCTGGCGGCGGTGGCGAAGTTGTCCGCCGCGGCCCTGAAGAAGCGGGCCAGGTCGAAGCCCGGATGGAGGTGCACGTGCGCGTCCACCAGCAGCGTCGACGCAGGTGCGTCGGATCCGGAGTCGGACCTCCGCTCACCGGACATGGCTCACGCCGGCGACGTCTTCCAGCAGGCCGTCGACGGTCGTCTCCGACCAGCCCGCGTCGTGCATCCGATACCAGATCTCCGCATTGAGGAGCATCCACAGCCGCACGTGGTGGTCCGCGCGGTCCGCCATGTGCTCCGCCATGAGTCGATGGATGACGCCACCGTCGAGCACGCCGTCGGCAACGAGCCTGGAGCGTCTGGCGAAGCCCGACAGGACGGGAGCGAGGGGCTCCTTCATCCACCGGCCGATGGGGAACATGAACCCCTGCTTCGGCCGGTCGAGGATGGACCTGGGAAGGTACGGCGCCGCCGTCTCACGGAGCAGGTGCTTCAGGCGGCCACGCCGCACCTTGAGCGAGGCCGGCACCCGGGCGACGAACTGGGCCAGCTCGTGGTCCAGGAAGGGGGCCCGGGCCTCCAGGCCGTGCATCATCGTCATCCGGTCGATGAGCATGAGGGAGTGTTCCGGCAGGCGCGTCACGACATCGGCGTGCAGCATCCGGTCCAGATCCGTGTCGGCCAGCGCAGCGTCGAAGGCATCGACGATGGCCTGGGCGGGGTCCCGCCCGGCGAGCCGCTTCCGTGCCTCCGGACCGTAGAGATCCGCCTTCTCCCGGGCATCGAATCGGAAGAACGCCGTGGCCTGGGCGTATCGCCGCCCCCCCTGGTGGAAGGAGAGGTCGTGGACCCACCGGGCCTTCTGCGCCAAGGTCTTGTAGCCGGCCCGGTCCGGGAGGGCCCGGATGGCGGGCCCGAGGAGGGCGCTGCGGAGGGTCCGGGGGAGCGCCGCGTAGTATCGGACCCACGGGACGCCGGCGTACCGGTCGAAGCCGGCGAACACCTCGTCACCGCCGTCCCCGGTCAGGACCACCTTCAGGTGTCTCGAGGCCAGGGCTGCAGCGTGATACATACACGCCGCGATGGGGTCGGAGGGTTCCTCCATGTGGTAGATCATCCGGGGAAGCAGCCGGACCAGGTCGGGCCAGACCACCTCCTCGTGGTGCCGGGTCCCGCAGTGCTCGGCGACCTCCCGCGCGTAGCCGAGCTCGTTGAAGTCCCGGTCCTCGACACCGATGGCGAAGGTGGGCACGGAGGCCCCTCGGGCCCGGCTCATGAGGGCCACCACGAGGCTCGAATCCATGCCCCCCGAGAGGAAGGCGCCGACCTCCACGTCCGCCACCAGGTGACTCCGGACGGCATCCTCCATCCGTCTCCGGGTCTCCTCGACGGCCTCCACTTCGTCCATGTCCCACTTGGGCAGGTAGCGGAGGTCCCAGTAGCGGACGGGCTCGGGACGGCGCCCGGTGACGACGTCGGCCTCCAGGACCGTGAGGGTATGCCCCGGAGGCAGCTTCCGGATGCCCTCGAACATCGTGTGGGGACTCGGGATGAAGCGTAGGGTCAGGTAGTCGTCCAGCGACGCCAGGTCCATCGCCGGCACGTGGTCGAGGACGGCCAGGATCGCCTTGATCTCCGAGGCGAACAGGAAGCGGTCGCCGTCCCAGGTGTAGAACAGCGGCTTCTGCCCGAACCGGTCCCGGGCCAGAACGAGCGAACGGCGATCGGCGTCCCAGATGGCGAACGCGAACATCCCCCGCAACCGGTGCACTGCCTCCGCACCCGACTCCTCGTACAGACGAAGGACGACCTCCGTATCGCTGCGGGTCGCCAGTTGGTGGCCGCGCTCCAGCAGCCCGCGTCGCAGCTCGCGGTAGTTGTAGATCTCCCCGTTGAAGGTGATGCAGGTGCGCCCGTCTCT
>JARRPL010000063.1:0-17574 GCA_037382905.1 Gemmatimonadota bacterium
CTCGATAGTCGCCGGTGACGACCCGCGACTCCAGCGCCTGGTAGCTCGCCAGCGACTCCCGCGTCACGTGGCCCCCGTGCGCCTGGATGTCGGCGGCCATGGTCCGGGCCAGGGATCCCTGGTAGAAGGCCTCGACGCCCCCCTCTTCCAGCGTCCGGAGGGTCCGGGCCAGCTCCGGCTGCCGGAAGAGGGCCCCCGCCTGATGGGGTGCGCCATCCGAGTCCAGGAAGGCGGTGCGGCTCCCCTCGAACTCGGCGAGCTGGTCGGCGACCGCGCCGCGCCGCGCCGCCTCGGCGGGTAGAACCACGTACCCGTCCTCCGCGAGGCGGATGGCCTCGGCCAGGATCGTGGAGCGGGGCAGCGTCCCGTACTCGGCGTGGGCCTTGAAGAGGGCCGCCGGGGTGCCGGGGACGCCGACGACCCCATAGCCGTAGTCCGCCGCCGGCGCCGTGTCCGGGTCGTAGTCGGCGGGGGCCTGGGTGGTGCCGTCGATCCCCACGTGCGTCCCGTCCTCCAGTCGGATGAGGATCTGGGTGCGACCCCCCAGCCCGCTCATGGTGGGCTCCACCACGGCCAGGGCGAAGGCCGCCGCCACCGCCGCATCCACCGCGTTTCCTCCGAGCTCGAGCATCTCGGCCCCGGCCCGGGCAGCCAGAGGGTGGGCCGCAGCCACCACCCCCTGGGCGCTCAACCTGCGCCGAGGGGTGGCCCGCCACAACCGATTTCGCCACGGTTCCTCTCATGAAGACTCTGGACGATCTGACCCGGCTCCTGCACCACATCGATGGGCGGGGCTATCCCGCGTACAAGGAGATCCGGGGGCGTTGGGAATACCCCGACTTCCACCTGGGAGTGGACCACGTCCAGGGTGATCCCTTCGCCGCCCCATCACGGCTCCGGCTGATCCTCCCGCCCTCCACCGCGGGGCTCGAACCCTGGATCCTGGAACGGGCATCCCGCCGGGTCGGTGCCGCCGCATGGATCGCCCGGAGGGCCGCCAAGGACATCCGTCGCCTGGCGCCGGGACGGGGAAGTGGAAAGAGCGGACAGCTCGCCGTGGCGACGCCGGGCCAGCTGGTGCTTCCCCAGACCGCGGTGCGGATCTCGCCGAGCGGGGAGATGGAGGTCCGCCTGACCCTGGGGCTTCCGGCCCGGGGCCGGCGGGTGATGGGACGGGAAGCCGCTCGCCTCTTCTCCGAGGTCCTTCCGGGGGTGGTCTCGGATCTCCTGGCACCGAACGCCTGGAGCCCGGGAGAACTCCGGACGGCTGCCGCGGCGAACGAGGACGCGGAGGCCCTCCGGGACCGACTCCCGGACCACGGTCTGGTGGCCTTCGTCGCCGACGGGGCGATCCTTCCCCGCCGGAGCGGCGTGGACGATCGACCGCTGGAGTCCGGCGCCGTGGCCTTTCGTTCCCCCGAAGGACTCCGGGTGACGCTGGACACGCCCAACGCCGGGCCCGTCTGCGGCATGGGCATCCCCGAGGGTGTGACGCTGATCGTCGGCGGGGGCTTTCACGGCAAGTCCACCCTGCTACGGGCGCTGGAAGCCGGCGTCTTCAATCACCGCCCCGGCGACGGCAGGGAGCAGGTGGTGGCCCGCCGGGACGCCGTGAAGCTCCGTGCGGAGGACGGGCGTTCGGTGAGGGCGGTGGACATCTCCCCCTTCATCGGCGACCTCCCCGGGGGCCAGGGAACGAAACGCTTCAGCACCGGGAACGCGTCGGGCTCCACCAGCCAGGCGGCGGGGCTCGTGGAGGCGCTGGAGGTCGGGGCCCGCCTCCTCCTCATGGATGAAGACACCGCCGCCACCAACTTCCTGATCCGGGATCGTCGCATGCAGCTCCTGGTGCCGCCGGAACGGGAGCCCATCGTCCCTCTGGTGGACAGGATCCGGGACCTGTACCAGGCCCTGGGGGTCAGCGCCGTGCTGGTCCTGGGCGGGAGCGGCGACTACCTGGACGTGGCGGACACGGTGGTGGGGATGGTGGAGTTCGAGCCGGAGGAACTCACCGAACGGGCCCGGGAGGTCGCCCAGGAGCGACCCACGGGGCGCGTCCCGGAGACGGGCCCGCCGCTGGCGCCACCCCGGCCACGGAGGATCCGGACGGGTTCGTTTCCCGAAGGAAGGGGCGGCCGCGGACTGCGGGTTCGAACCCTCGACGCGCACCGGGTTCGGGTCGGGGACCGGATCCTGGATCTCTCGGGGGTGGAGCAGCTCCTGCTTCCCACCCAGCTGCGGACGGTGGCCGCCGCCTTCGAATCCCTCGCCCGGGAGGGCCGCGTCGGCGACGAGCCGCTCGGGGCACTGGTGGAGCACCTCGAGGCCGAGCTCACCCGGGACCTGGACCGGGTCGACCCCCGGGGCACCGGGGATCTCGCGTGGGTCCGCCGCTTCGAGCTGGCCGCCGCCCTGAACCGGCTCCGGGGTCTGGAGGTGACCGAATGACTCCCCGGGAAGCGGGTAGGGCGTCCACCCGCCGGAGAGGGTGCCATCCCCGTCCCGACGCCCAGCCAAGGAGGCTTCCGTGAGCGGCACGGGTCCGACCCCCGCAGAGCTCCCGACCCGGCCCCGCCTCCCTGGGCCCATCGTCCCGCCCATCCCGGGACCGGAGGTCCTCGTCCACGCGGGCCGCGCCGACCGCCGTCCCTGGGAGATGAGCGGACGCCGGGCGCGGCTTCGACTCGACGGATTGACGGGTGTCGGGGAGGTGGAGGGGGACGGGCGCCTGCTCCTGACCCGGATCGAGGTCGTGGGCGCCACCGGGGCGAACATCCTCCTGGGACCCCGCACCTCTCGCCGGGAGGTCGTCCTGCCCGGCGGAAGCCTCCGGGAGACGAGCCTGGTGCCCGACCTCCTGCCGGGTGCGATCGTGCAGTGGACGGGAGAGGGAGCCGCCGGTCACCGGCCGATTCCGCTGCGGTTGGTGCTGCCGGAGGGGTTGGCCCGGGGATCCGCCCATGAGGCTCCCGGGCTCCTCTGGGTCGGTCGGGGCGACGACGGTGTGCTGCTCCACGCCCCCGGGAGCGAAAGCGTCCCGGAGCTGGTGGGGTCCGGAGCCGACTGGAGTGTACGATGGGATCTCTCACCCGGTGAGGGCCCGGCAACCCTCCTGGTGATGGCGGCCCCGGAGCGAGGGGACTGGACCAGTCTCCCGGCGCTGGCCGGCGTGGCGGCCCACCACCGCCGGGGCGAGATCATGGCCCGGGGCAGCGGCGAGGCGGGGGTGGAGCTGGAGACCGGGGTGGAGGCGCTGGACCAGGGGGTCCTCTGGGCCCGTTCGTGGCTGCGGGATCGGCTGTTGACGCCCACGGGAGCCACCCGCCGGATTCACCGCACCGAGGCCCTGACCCGCGTCGGGGACGGGCTTCTCCCGGAGGTGGGACATTCCGGCGACGCGGCGGCCTGGATCGCCCGGGGCGCGGCGGCCTCAGGGGACTGGGAGGCGGCACGGGCCGCCCTTGCGGCGATGTCCTGGGAGACGCCCTGGCTTCGCCTGCACGCAGCGCTGGCACTCGCCCGGTACACCGCCTGGACCGGCGACGGACGACCCCTGGAGGAGCAGTCCGAGCGGGTCTTCGAGGCCTTCTCCGCCGACACCGGTCTTCAGGGCATCCCGGAGCCGGTGGTGACGGCGGTGTGGGAGACGGTCCGGGCCGCCGGCGAGGCGGCGGAGGTGGAGGGCATGGCGTCCCTCCCTCGGCCGACGCCCCCGCCGAAGCGTTCTCGCCAGCTCCCGGTTCTGGGGTCCGGGCCACCTCCGGGTCCTCCAGAGTCTCCCGACCACCCCTGGCTGGGCCCGCTGGGCTTCCGCCAGGCTCCCTCGTCGTTGGCCCGGGCACGGTCCGCCCTGGGTGAGGTGGCTGCCGACCCCCGGGTTCTCCTGGAGGGGGTCGGGGCGAGAGGGATGTTGGAACTGGTCGAGGGAATGCTGGGCGCTCGCCCGGACGCCACCTTCTCGCGGCTGGCGTTGTCCCCTCTGCTGCCTCCGTCCTGGACCCGCTTCCGCGTCCAGGGAATCCGCACCGGCGAGGGAATCCTCCAACTGGATTACCGGCGGGAGGGGGATCGGGCGGTGTGGACGCTGGTCCCCCGGGAGGGCAGCGTGCCGCTGACGGCCATCTTCCACCCCTGGCATCCGTGGGCCAGGGTGACGTCGGTCCGGGTGGACGACCAGGAGGCGGAGCTGGACGTGGAGAGCCTGGGCGACTGGAGCCGGCTCGACGTGCAGATCCCGGTGGACGGGGAGCACACGATCGAGGTCCGGGGCGAGGGCCCCCTGGCGTCGGATCTGCCCAGGGAGCCCTCCCCGCCCGGGGTCAGCCCTCCTTCAGGTAGCCCTCCTCCTTGAGCAGCTTCTTCAAGAAAGCTCCCCGCTCCGGGAGGGCGGTGCGGCTCACCGCCCTTGCGAACTCGATTCGCTTGGCGTCGGGCACGTCGTCCAGGACGGTGATGGGAGCGCCATAACGGAGCAGAATCCGCTTGGCGTCGACGGCAACGGAATCGTCCACTCGATCCTCCAGGTTGTCGATCACGGGGCGGACGCCCGTACATTCGACGGAATCCACCTTTGTAAAGGTATTTTGCCGGAGAGGCGGCTCAAAGGGAGCACGCCCGGCACGACGGGAGCGAACCGGCGGCGACGGCCGCCGGCCCTCAATGCATCAGCTCCCGGGAGGCGGGCCCGGACGCCCCCAGGTCCACGGGCGTATGAGGGCCCTGCAGGCGGAACTCGGGAATGTCCACTACGAACCGCCGCCCGTCGGAGCGCTCGAAGGTGTAATGGCCCCGCATGGACCCCACGGGTGTGGAGAGGACGCAGAAGCTCTCGTAGCGGTGCTGGTCCCCCGGCAGGATGCAGGGCTGCTCCCCCACGACGCCTTCCCCCTCCACCTCGGTGTCCTCCCCGGCCGAGTCGTGGATGTACCAGTGCCGGAACAGGAGCTGCCCCGACTCGGGCCCGTTGTTCTCCAGCTCGACCCGGTAGGAGAAGACGTACCGGCCTTCGTCCAGCGCGGACCGGGCCAGGGAGAAGCTCGGTTGGACCCGGACCAGGATCCCCTCGGTCTCCTGCACGTATTGCGTCATCGTCCTGTCCTCCGGGCTCGGCCACGACCACATTGCGGCGCGTGCTGGACGTCGGGTTCCTTCCCCACGCCCTTCACGATTTGTACCGTCCAAAATCGTCCCTGGTCCCTCGCAGCATACCGTTCCTTGGAATCCAGCCGACTCTCCCGCTCCATCGAGGACTATCTCAAGGCGGTCTTCGGCCTCACCCGAGGCGGAGAGGCCGCCAGCACGTCGGCGCTGGCGGAGCAGCTCGCGGTTCAGCCGGCCTCGGTCACGGGCATGGTGAAGCGGCTGGCGGAGATGGGGCTTCTGGCCCACGTGCCCTACCGTGGAGTCCAGCTCACCGCCTCCGGCACCCGGGAGGCGCTGCGGGTCATCCGGCGACACCGGATCCTGGAGACCTACCTGACGGAGGCGCTGGGCTACCCCTGGGAAGAGGTGCACGAGGAGGCCGAACGGCTGGAGCACGCCGCGTCGGATCGACTGATCGAGGCCATGGCCGAGGCGTTGGACGATCCCAGCCACGATCCACACGGGGCCCCCATTCCCACGGTGGCCGGGGAGGTGGCGGTCCGCTCCCTGGACACCCTGGCGGAGGCCCCGCTGGATCTGGAGCGGGTGATCCAGGCGGTCCGGGACGAGGAGGCTGCGGGGCTCCGAGCCATGGAGGCAGGGGGGCTCCTGCCCGGGGTCCGAGTCCGTGTGGTGGCCCGGCGGGAGGACGGCAGCCTGCGGGTGGAGGTGGGTGGCCACGGCGGCGAGACCCGCCCGATCCCCGGGGAGCTCGCCCGGGGCATCTACGTCCAGCCGGCGCCGTGAGCGCTCCCCTGGTGGTGGGCGTCGCCGGAGGATCGGGGTCGGGCAAGAGTACCGTGACCCGGGCGCTGGCCCACGGGGTCGACCCCGTCCCGGTGGCCCACCTCTCCCACGACCGTTACTACCGGGACCTGTCCCACCTGTCCCACCAGGCCCGGGCCCGAACGAACTTCGATCACCCCGACGCCCTGGAGACCGAGCTGCTGGTGGACCACCTGGATCGCCTCCGGGCGGGCTGTGCGGTGGTCCCTCCTTCGTACGACTTCGTCACCCATCGCCGCGTCCCCGGCGAGGTGCCGGTGGGTCCGGCGCCGGTGGTGCTGGTGGAGGGGGTCCTGATCCTTTGGGATCCGGAGGTTCGCCGAAGGCTGGACGTGCGGGTGTTCGTGGACACCGATGCCGACCTACGCCTGGCCCGACGTCTGAGGCGGGATGGAAACGAGCGGGGTCGATCGATCGACTCCGTTCTCGAGCAGTACGAGGCGACGGTCCGTCCCATGCACCTGGCCTTCGTGGAGCCCAGCCGTCGTCATGCCCACATCATCCTTCCGGAGGGGGGTCACAACGCTGTGGGGCTGGAGATCCTCGTGCAGAGCATCCGGGCCCGGGTGGACCCGCGTTGAAAGCCTTCTACTGCGATCATTTCGTCCTCCCCCTCCCGGAGGCTCATCGCTTTCCGATGCAGAAGTACGCCCTCCTCCGGGAGGCCGTCACCGGACTGCCGGAGCTTCGGCTGGCGGTGCCGGATGCCGCCTCCGACGAGGCGTTGCTCCGGGTCCACACGCCGTCGTACCTGCAGGCGGTCGTGGGAGGGACGCTGAGCCGGGAAGCGGTGCGGCGCATCGGCTTTCCATGGTCGCCGGAGCTGGTTGAGCGGTCCCGAAGGTCCGTGGGAGGGACGCTGGCGGCGGTGGAGGCGGCGCTGGCGGAGGGGGTGGCCGCGAACCTGGCCGGGGGGACCCACCACGCATTCCCCGCACACGGCGAGGGGTTCTGCGTCTTCAACGATGTGGCGGTGGCGGCCCGGGAGTCGCAGGCCCGGGGGGCGGCACACCGAGTGGCCATCCTGGATCTGGACGTGCACCAGGGCAACGGAACCGCCGCAGTCTTCGCCGGAGACGACTCGGTGCTCACGCTCTCGGTGCACGGGGAGGGAAACTACCCCTTCCACAAGGAGGAGAGCGATCTCGACGTGGCCCTGCCGGACGGGACAGGGGACGACCTCTTCCTGGAGTCGGTGGACCGGTCCCTGGATCTCCTCGTCCACTGGCGGCCCGAGCTCGTGCTCTACGTGGCGGGAGCCGATCCCTGGGAGGGCGATGCCCTGGGACGTCTCTCCGTATCCCGGGAGGGGATGGCCGACCGGGACCGGCGCGTCTACGATCGGGTCGGTCGCGAGGGCATTCCCCTGGCCGTGGTCATGTCCGGGGGGTACGCTCCCGATCCCCGGGATATCGCCGCGCTCCACGCGAGCACGGTCCGGCAGGCACTCGCGGCCTGGTCCCGGTACCGCGACGACGCCCGACTTCATACTCCTTCCTGACAACCCCGCCGGTCCCGATCCGGCGCGATGCCATGCGGCCCGACGCCATCCGCGCACTCCTGGAGCTTCACCCTCGGACCCACCTCGTGGCGGGCCCCACCCCCCTGGTGAAACTGCCCCGCCTCCGGGGTGCCCTGGGGCCCGAATCGCCGGAGCTGCTGGCCAAGCTGGACGAAGAGACGGGATTCGGACTGGGCGGCAACAAGGTGCGCAAGCTGGAGCACGAGCTCGCCCCACCCCGGCTCAAGGACGTGACCCACCTGGTCACCGTCGGTGGGGTCCAGTCCAACCACGCCCGGGTCACCGCGGCGGCGGCGGCCCGGCTGGGGCTGGGATGTGTCCTCGTCCTGAACGGCGATCCGCCGGATCCTCCTACCGGAAACGCCCTCCTGCACCGGCTCCTGGGTGCCAAGGTCCGTACCGTGGCCTCACGGGCGGAGCGGATCACCGGAATGGAGGTAGAGGTCGCCCGGATCGCCGAGAGTGGCGGGAAGGCCCTGCCGATCCCCCTGGGGGCCTCCACCCCCCGGGGCGCGCTGGGGTACGTGCGGTGCGCGCTGGAGATCCACGAGCAGATGCCCCGGGAGGAGGACCGGGGCATCCACCTGGTGCTGGCCTCCTCCTCCGGCGGAACGCTGGGAGGACTGTTGGCGGGATTCGCACTCCTGGAGCGGGAGGACGTCCACCTCCTGGCGGTGAGCTCGGACACGCCCCGGGAGACGCTTCGGGACACGGCGTTGAATCTCGCTCGGGGAGCGCTGGAGCTCATGGACATGGAGGCCGAGTTGATGGCGGACATCCTCCCCCGGTTGGACGTGACGGACCGGGAGGTTGGAGCGGGGTACGGGATTCCCACCGAGGCGTCGCGCGAAGCCACGGCGCTCCTGGCCCGGAGCGAGGGCCTCCTGGTGGACCCGGTGTACACCAGCAAGGCCATGGCGAGGCTCGTCGGTGCGGTCCGGGAGGGTCGGTTCCCCGCCGGCGACCGGATCGTATTCCTCCACACCGGAGGCCACCCTGCCCTCTTCGCCTGAGCCTACGAGCCCCGCCCTTGCGGCGACTACGGCTCCCGCACTGATCCTGCTGGCCGCAGGCCGGTCCACCCGGTTCGGGCGTCCCAAGCAGCTGGAGCCGCTGGGGCCCGGCGGTGCGAGTCTCACCGTCTACACCGTAGCCGACGCACTCCGGGCCGGCTTCGGGTCCGTGGTGGTGGTGACCCGGCCCGAGCTCCGGTCCCGGCTGGCGGATCATCTCGGTGACCAACTCGGTCCGGACCTCCCCGTCACCTGGGTCCTCCAGGACGTCACGGACCTGCCGCAGGAGCACGGTCACCTGGCCGCGGCTCGGGAGAAGCCATGGGGGACGGCCCACGCCATCCTGGCCTGTCGCCGGCAGTTGGACGGCGCCTTCGGCATCGCCAACGCCGACGACTGGTACGGCCCCGAAGCGCTTCGGGCCCTGGCCACGGCCCTAGCCCGACTCCCGGCTCCCCCTCCCTGCCCCGGCGTGCTCGTGGGCTATCCCATGGGTGCCACACTCCCCCCCGACGGGTCGGGGGTCTCCCGGGGTCTCGTGCAGACCCGGGGGGACGAGGTCCAGCGGGTCGTGGAGCTTCGGGAGGTGGCCCCCGCCGGTGTCGAAGAGGACGGCTCACCGACTCCGGAGCTGTCGGGCCGTGACCCCAGGGGGCGAATCGTCTCCGTGTCCCGAAGTGACCGGGCCTCCATGAATCTCTGGGGATTCGGGATCTGTGCCCTTCCCCTTCTGGAGCAGGGCTTCTCCCGTTTCCTGACCCGGTATGGCACCGAGCCGGGAGCGGAGTTCGCCCTGAGCACCGCCGTGGACGGGCTCCTGGAGGACGGGAGCATGACGCTGCGCCTCCTTCCGGGGGGGCGACGGTGGTTCGGCGTCACCCACCCCGGCGACGTGGACTGGGTCCGGGAGCGGCTCCGGGCTCTTCACGCTGACGGGACCTATCCCGATGACCTGACGGCCCTCAGGCCCTGACCTCCTCGCACCTCCGCCCTCCCCCGCCATGCAGCTCACCCTCCTGGACTGGTCCGTCATGGCCGCGTACGGGCTCGTGGCCCTGGTCATCGGCCTCTACTTCGCCCGGCGTGCCGGTCAGGATACCACCGAGTACTTCCTGGCGGGGCGAACGCTCCCGTGGTGGGTCCTGGGAACCAGCCTGGTGGCCACCACCTTCTCCACCGACACGCCGAATCTGGTCACGGATATCGTCCGGACCGGCGGGGTGAGCGGCAACTGGGTGTGGTGGGCCTACTGCATCACCGGCATGATGACCGTCTTCTTCTACGCCAAGCTGTGGCGGCGGTCCGAGGTGGTGACGGACATGGAGTTCTACGAGCTCCGCTATTCGGGGCGTCCCGCCGCCTTCCTGCGAGCCTTCCGGGCCCTCTATCTGGGCGTTTTCTTCAACGTGATGATCATGGCCACCGTGACGCTGGCGGCCACAAAGATCGGCGGGGTGCTCCTGGGCGTGAGCCCTCTGACGGTGGTGCTGGTGGCGGGGACCGTCACCCTCCTCTACTCCGCCACCTCGGGGCTCTGGGGGGTGGTGGCCACGGATCTGATCCTCTTCGTCCTGGCCATGGTGGGTTCGGTGGCGGCGGCGGTCTATGCCGTGGGTCACCCCGACGTGGGGGGGCTGGCCGGACTCATGGCCCACCCCGAGCTCCAGGGGAAGCTGTCGTTCCTGCCGGACTTCTCGGACCTGGAAACCGCCACCGCAGTCTTCATCGTACCCATCGCCGTCCAGTGGTGGAGCACCTGGTACCCCGGCTCCGAGCCCGGCGGTGGGGGGTACGCCGCCCAGCGCATGCTGGCGGCCCGGGACGAATCCGAGTCCCTCAAATCCATCCTCTGGTTCAACGTGGCCCACTACGGGCTCCGCCCCTGGCCCTGGATCCTGGTGGCCCTGGCCTCGCTGGTGGTCTATCCGACGCTGGAGGACATCCAGTCCGCCTTCCCGGGCCTCGATCCGTCCATCCTGGGGCACGACCTGGCCTACCCCGCCATGTTGGTCTTCCTTCCGGCGGGTCTGCTGGGACTGGTGGTGGCGTCTCTGGCGGCCGCCTACATGTCCACCATCAGCACCCACCTGAACTGGGGCGCCTCCTACGTGGTGCAGGACGCTTACCGCCGATTTCTGGCTCCGGATCGGGACGACGCCCACTACGTGACCGTGGCCCGGATCTCCACCGTGCTCCTCACCGTCCTCATGGGCGTCGTGGCCCTGGCGCTGACCAACGCGTTGCAGGCGTTCCAGATCCTGCTCCAGATCGGCGCCGGCACGGGGCTGGTCTTCATCCTGCGGTGGTTCTGGTGGCGTATCAACGCCTGGAGCGAGATCAGTGCCATGGTGATCTCCTTCGGTGTGGCGGTCTGGCTCACCGGCGGGTTCCGCATCCCCCTGCCGGCCTCGGGCCCCCTCACCGGGGGTCTCACCCTGTCCTGGCCGGTGCCGGATTGGAGCCCGTCGGGAAGACTCGTGGCGGCGGTCCTCATCACCACGGTGGGGTGGTTGACCGTGACCCTCCTGACCCCTCCGGCGGACCGGGATCGGTTGTTGGCCTTTCACCGCAAGATCCGCCCCCTGGGCCCGGGGTGGCGGCCGGTGGTGGGCACGGACCGTGCCGACGACGGCTCCGGGGAGAGCGTGTCCGCCGCCGCCCTCGCCTGGTTCCTGGGGTGCCTCTCGGTCTACTCGGCCCTCTTCGGGACCGGGTACATCCTCTACGGGCGGGTCGGGATCGGCGTCGCCCTCCTCGCGGTGGCCGGGGGCGGCGCCGTGGGGATCCTTCGACTCCTGCCCCGGGTGGGCCTGCGATGATGTCAGCCTTTCACGACCCGACGACCTTCCGCGTCCGGAGCCCGCGCCTCCGGGATCGATCGGCGGCGGTTCGCTTCGACCGTTCCCGGTCCGGCCGCACTGCCGAGGCCATCGTCGGCATGCTCCTCGTCCTCTTCGCGCTGGCGACCCTGGCACCGGCTCCGGCCCGGGCCCAGGAATCCCCCACCCTCGCACTGGTCGGCGGGCGCATCCTGGACGGGTACGGGGGCGCGCCCATCGAGGACGGCGTGGTCCTGGTGGCGGGGGAACGGATCGTTGCGGCCGGACCCGCATCGGAGGTCCAGGTACCGGCGGGGGTCCGGGTGATCTCCACCCAGGGGATGACGGTCCTGCCGGGGCTGTGCGACATGCACGTGCACGTCCAACTCGTGGGTCACGGGGACTACGCCCGTTGGGACGAGCTCTACGGGCAGCGCAATGAGGAGGTCATGGCCATCGCCGCCGAACAGCTCCTCTCCGCCGGGGTCACCTGTGCCAGGGATCTCGGGGGGCCGCTGGCACCCCTTGTGGAGACCCGGCGCCGGATCGAGTCCGGCGAGATTCCGGGACCCCGCCTCTTCATCTCCGGGCCCTTTCTGCAGCGGGCACCGTACGAGCCATGGCAAGCCGACTACCGGTGGGGCGTGAACGGGGCCGAAGACGCCCGGGTGAAGACCCGGACCCTCATCGACGGGGGGGTGGACGTCATCAAGCTCATCGACCAGGACCAGCTCAGCGACGAGGAGGTCGCGGCCATCGTAGAGACGGCCCACGCCGCCGGCATTCCGGTGGTGGCCCACGCCCACCGCATGGAGGAGATTCGGGTGGGACTTCGCCACGGCGTGGACAACTTCGAGCACACCGGACTGGGCACCGCCCCCGGGTACGCACCCGACGTCCTGCAGGCGCTGGCAGAGCGGAACAGCGCCCTCTACTGGACCCCCACCGTGTCCCCCCTCTACGTCATGCAGTACACCGGCGAGGTCTTTCCGGAGCGACTCGACGACCCGGCGTGGCGGACCGGGATGCCCCGGTCCATGGCCGAGGAGATCCGGAGCTCCCTCGACGCCATCCCACATCTCCACTACTACGCTATGGCCCGCCCGTTTCTTCGGCCGGGCCGGGGAGTTCGGGACGGTGGAGGCGGGAGCCTATGCGGACCTGATCGCGGTACGGGGCGACCCTCTCACGGACATGTCGGTGCTGCGGGACGTGCCGCTGATCGTCAAGGAGGGACGGGTAGTGAGGGATCCCGGCGGGGGCTGACTGCAGACCCCGGCCTCAGACCGCCTCGACCCCGTCGTCTTCGGCGTCGGGCATCCGTGCCAGATAGACGCCTGCCCCCAGGATCGCCCCGGCCATTCCGTTGGCCAGCAGAAGCGTGGGAAGGGTGATGGCCGCCATGACCACCGGCGTGTCCAGGAACTCCCGGCTGAGGAAGAAGACCCCGGTGAAGCCCGTCACGCCGAACGCGATTCCCCCCAGCAGGCTTCCCAACCAGCGCGTTCTGGCCAGCAGGAAGGCCGCCACGACCCCAAGCGCCGCGAAGGTGGCGAAGTGGAGGACGGTGTAGCTCAACATGTGGAATCCCGTGCCGACCCAGGACGCCGCCCGGGCTACGAGGCCCGTATCGTATTCGTAGCCTACGGGGTGGAAGAGCCCGGAGGCCAGTGCGCTGGGGGTCGCCAGAGGCGTGAGGTGGACCACGTCCAGCAGAAGGAAGGCGAGGGCCACGCCGGCGCCGGCGATGACTCCCGCCTCGGCGCCCTGGGCACACCGTTGGTAGACCTTCATAGACACCCCTGGGCCGAATGGGACCCCCTCCCCCTCCGCCTCCCGATCCGGGAGCAGTATGGGCATGCGGCCCGCCGGATGGCAAACGCCGTCGCACCTCGGGGGTTCGGGGGTCAGCCCTTCCGCACCGACGCGCCGGGTCCGGGAAATGCCTCGAAGGGCGCCAACTCCGGTGTCGGTGAGAAGCCCGCCTGAGCCGCCGCCAGCCCCTCCGACACCGACCCGACCCGATCCTCCCGGCACACCGCCAGCATACACCCGCCGAACCCGGCCCCGGTGAGGCGCGCGCCCGCGGCACCCGCCTCCAGGGCCGCCTCCACCAGGGTGTCGAGACGTGGATGGCTCACCTGATACAGGTCCCTCAGGGAGGCGTGGGAGGCGGACAGGAGCGTCCCGAAGCGCGCCAGGTCCGCGGCCTCCAGCGACGACACCGCCTCCTCGACCCGGATGGCCTCCTCAACGATATGCCGCACCCAGGACGCACCGGGCTCTTCGATCTCCCCGGCGGCGGACCGAAGTCGGTCCAGGGAATGTCGCGCCAGGAGCTCCACAGGCCGGGCACCGGGCTCTCCCAGGCGCCGGCCGAGCCACTCCAGCCCCCGCGTGGTTTCGGAGCGGCGCAGGTTGTAGGCCTCCTGGGCGCCGCCGGACTTTTCGGCCCGGACGCCGGTATGGGCCACCACCACCCGCCAGGAAGGAGGCATGGGCACGGGTCGGGCCGTCAGGGGATCGAACCCGATTCGGAGGGCGTGGCCCGCCTTTCCCAGGAGGCTAGCGGCCTGGTCCATCCCTCCCCCCGCCGTCCCCACGAAGCGCTCCCCTTCCGCCGCGGCCTCCGCCAGCACCAGCGGGGGTACCCGACGCCCGTCTGCGTGGAGCAGCGCCTGGCACAACGCCACCATGAGCGCCGACGAGGAGGAGAGACCCGCCGCCGGCGGCAGATCCGACGACACGGTGCCTTCGATCCCGAAACGGCACCCGAACACCTCCCGGGCCGTGACGGCCGCGGCACGGGCATAGTTGCCCCAGTCTCCGGGAGTGCCGGGGGACAGGTCGGCGCTCATCCCGAATTCCCGTGGGCCGAACTCCGCCTCGGCGTTCTCGAGGGCGATCCGGTGATCGTTCCGGGGCGTGAAGCGCACCCGGACCCCCCGTTCCAGCGCCATGGGGAGGACCGGAAGGCCGTGATAGTCGATGTGCTCGCCGATGAGGTTCACCCGTCCCGGAGCGAAGGAGACGAAGGTCCCGGCGGCGGGACCCCTGACCGAGGCCGAGGGATCGCTGGGGTCCCCCGTCATACCCGCACCTTCAACCCCAGCGGGCATCGATGGCCCGGCGGATCTGGTCCAGACTCTGACCCTCCCGTGCTCGACCTACTGCGAGCCGTGCCTCCCCCTGGCAGATGTTGCACCCCCGGGCCATGCCTTCGCTCCCGTAGCAGGTGAGGAGCGACCGGTTCCCCATGAGCATGCACCCGCAGTAGCAGGCGAGGCCGTCGGCGATCTCCGGGATCTCGCGAATGCCGTTGAAGAGCTCGATGATCGGCTCCGGGATCCCCTCGGAGCGGAGTTGGTCTTCGCTCACCACCGACGTGCCGTCGATTCCCGGTCGGGGTTCAGGGTGGGAGAGGCGGGGTCGGATCGGCCCAGCCTGGGCATCGTCCGGGCATGAGCCGGGTGCCGTCGGACTCGTCGGGCGGCTCCTCGGGTCCGGTCGAGGTATATTCTGGCGCATCACTCTCCGCCCACCCGGACCATCCTTGAACCGGCGTACCTTCCTCCGCACCCTTCCCCCCGTCGGTGCCGGCCTCCTCCTCCTTCCCCGGCAGGCGGTACCGGCGCCGGCGCTTCGCTCCTCCAGGTCCTTCCAGAGGGGATGATCGTACTCGTCCAGCAACTCGGTCCACTCCTGCCATCTGTGCTCGGGGCTCACCCCTTCAATGTGCACTCGGTGAGGGTAGCCCTGGAAGATGCCCTTCGTCCCCTGGACCATGTGGATGCGGGAGTAGGGCCGGGGAAGGTTGGTGTCGTGGCTCAGATAGATCGTGCGGCCCCGGGCCGTCTTGATCAGCGCCGTGTTGACGTCCCCCAGGCGGTACTGCTCCTGCCGCTTGGGGTGACCGTCGGGATAGTGTTCCCGGGCCCAGTCCTGGAGGCCTCGGGAGGGGGAGCTCATGGAGACCAGGTAGTCGAACCGGTCGCCCCGGTGGATGTCCATGACGTTGGCCACGGGGCCCAGGCCGTGGGTGGGGTAGAGGTTCCCGTTCCGGTCCATGGAGTGCTGCCGACGCCAGAGGCCCTCTCCGGTCTCGGAGAACTTGATGGCCCGCAGGTCGTGTAGGTAGCCGCACTCGGCGTGGAGGATCTCCCCGAGCAGCCCCTGCCGCGCCAGATTGAAGACCATCATCTCGGGGCGGTCGTAGTTGCAGTTCTCCATCATGACGCAGTGCCGCGACCGGGCCTCCGCGGTTTCGACCAGCCGCCAGCAGTCCTCGAGGGTGTAGGCGGCCGGGACCTCGGTGGCGGCATGCTTGCCGTTCTCCATGGCGGCCACGCAGACCGGGACGTGCCACCGCCAGGGTGTGGCCGTGAAGACCAGGTCCAGCTCCTCGGTCTCGCACAGCCGCTCGAAATCCCTCTCGCCTCGGGTGTAGAGGGTGGGCTCGGGTCTGCCGTCCTCGGCGACCCACGATGCCACCTCCCGGGCCCGGGGCTCGTCGATATCGCAGACGGCCTGGATCTCCACGGCCGGGATGCGAAGGAAGTTGCGGACGTGGGCTCCCCCCATGCCGCCGACGCCGACGAACCCCACCCGGACCCTCTCCATGGGCGGGGCCCGGAACGGTTCGGCCGGAGCCGCGCCCAATCCCCGGGGCGGATCGGAGGCGGGTCCCCTGGAGCCCGGGTCCGGATCGGCCCCACCGGCACAGCCTCCCACCCCACCGAGGGCGGCGACGCCGGCCCCCAGTGCACCGAGCTTCAACAGTTCACGGCGAGGCAGGAAACCGGGCTCTGGCTCTCGTCTGGACATGGGGAACGGGGCTGGAGGAGGACGGCGGGAGAGGGCCAAGCTGGCGCGGGGCCCGGCCCCGGGCAATCCTCCACCTCAGGATCAGGGCTTTCCCCACGGCGAAGGACTCCGGGGAGGCGAATCTATGAGGGGGCCACACGTCTCCACGGTGAGGCGGGCCCCACCCTCCAACCACGCCAAGGAGTGGACATGCGTCGTTCCCCCATCATCGTCTCGCTGGCCGTTGTCGTCGCCGCCTGCAGCAATCCGGAAGCCGAGGAGGCGGCACGGGCGGCCGCCGAGGCCGCCGCCTCTGCCGACAGTGTCTCCACCGCGCTGGCCCAGTACGATCCTGCCGGGTTCGACACGATCACCTGGGAGAATCGGGAGGAGGCCATCATCCGCGGAAGTGTGGTGTTCAGCTATTCCTGCGCCCGGTGCCACGGACGCTTCGCGGAGGGCGACGGCGAGTTCGTGACCCGGGGCGACACGCTGCGCCCCCCGGACATCACCGTGGCCGACTGGCGATTCCTGGAAGATCCCGAAGGCCTCCGGGAGTTCATCTACACCGGCACGGAACACGGCATGCCCCACTGGGGCCTCGAGGGCCTGAAATACAAGGACGTGGACGCCGTGGCCACCTTCCTCACCGACGGGCTGAACCGGAACGACTGAGGAAGGCCGCCGGGGCGGCGGAGGCGCCGCCCCGGCATGGCGAATCGGACGCGAAGACCGACCCGCGGGACGGAGGGGACGGCCCGGCGTTCAGGTCCGTCTCGTGGACCACGGCCTCACAGAATCGTGATCCTCGCGATCTTCCCGAGCCGCTTGATCCTCCGGGTTCCCCTCGTGATCGACTGCACGTCCCCCACGAGCTTCACCCGCTGACCCACGAAGTCGCCGCACCGCTCCGAGTCGTCCAGCATGTTCTTCGCGGTCCCGACGATTCCCGCGTCCTTGTCCTTGACCTTGCACGGGAGGGGGATGCGGCTGCCATCCTCGGATTCCAGGAAGTATTCCTTGATGGGATTGCCGTCGGCGTCCTCCCCGTCGCCCTCGACGATTCTGCCGAAGAGCGTCTGATCCGTCTCTTCGGTCTGCTCTCCGCCCGGCAGCAGATCGGAGAGGACTCGCTTCGACCATTCGCTCTGCTGGCCGGACACGGAGTGTGGAAGGAGGATCACGGCCAGCGCCAACGCGCCGAGAAGTGTCGGGATTCTCATTGTGCGTCCTCTGCTCTACGGAAGTTCTTCTTCAGGTCGATTCCGGGGCGGAGCATTCCGGCGATTTCAAAGCCGACGGGCGACGACCCATCGCAGCCTCCGGAGACGCCGGCTACCCCTCCTCATCCAGGATGCGGGCGATCTCGGACCGCACGTCCTCCAGATGGACCCGGGTCATGTCGTCGTCCGTCCGCTCCAGCGCCTCCATGGCCATCTCGTCGATGGTCCGGAGTTCGGCCTTGAGCATGGCCCGGACGTCGCTCCCC
>JARRPL010000064.1:0-11071 GCA_037382905.1 Gemmatimonadota bacterium
AGGCTGCCGGCCATCCGGGAGTCCTGGTGTGCATCGAGTCTGCCTGGAGCCGGCTGGCCCTGGGGCACGTCCGGAACGGGGCCGGGTGGCTCCTGAACGTGACCAACGACGCCTGGCTCGGAGAGGCGCCCCTCCTCTCCCGGACGCCTGCCTTCGGCCAGCACCCGTGGCACCTGGTGCTTCGAAGCGTCGAGACGGGCCGAGGCGCGCTCCGGGTGGCGAACAACGGCTGGACCGGGTCGGTGGACCCCCTGGGGCGCTGGGAGGCGCTGCTTCCCCCCCACCGCCCCGGGGTCGCGGTGGCGACGGTCACCGGGCTGCCCACGGACACCCTCCTGGTGCGGACCGGGTCCTGGATCGGTCCGCTCTGTGGACTGGTCTTGATTCTCGGGGTCCTGCTTCCCCCGGTGCGTGTGCGCGCTTGATCCCCAGGCGGCCCGCATCTAAATTCTCAGGTCTGTCTTGACGCCCGGAGGGTCCGGATCCGGTGCGTTCGAGGGACGGCGAATCCTCCCTCCCTCGCGATCCCCGGACGTTGGAGATGCATCATGAAGAAGGGCCTTCATCCCGAATACTCTGCGGCGACCATCGTCTGCTCCTGCGGCAATCGCATCGAGACCCGGTCGACCGCCCAGGAGGAGATCCACGTCGAGATCTGCTCCGTATGTCACCCGTTCTACACGGGCAAGCAGCGCCTGGTGGACACGGCGGGCCGCGTGGAGCGTTTCCGCAAGAAGTACGCGAAGGAGGGGAAGTAACCGGATCGGTCGGGGCTCCCCTGACCGTTCCGTCGGCTTCTCCGGTGCCCGGCTTGCATGAGTGAGGACGCCCTCGCCGTCGATCCTCGACTGCTGAAGCGGCTCCAGGAGGTACAGGAGCGCTTCCGGGAGGTGGATCTGCGCCTCACCGACCCCGACGTCCTCCAGGACCCGGATCGGCTTCGGGAACTCGGTCGGGAACGCGCACACCTCGAGGAGGCGGTGCGATTGGGAGGCGACCTGCAGAAGTCCATGGAGGACGCTCGGGAAGCCAGGGAGATCCTCGAGGGAAGCGAGGACGAAACGCTCCGGGACATGGCGCGGGAAGAGCTCGATGGGCTCCAGTCGGCCGTCCCGGAGTTGGCGGAGGCCGTGCGGGAACTCCTCATCCCCCGGGACCCCCTGGACGATCGACCGGCGGTGGTGGAGATCCGGGCGGGCACCGGTGGGGACGAGGCGGGCCTCTTCGCGGCGGATCTCCTCCGCATGTACCAGCGCTACGCCGAGAAGATGGGCTGGTCGGTGGAGCTCCTGGATGCGTCGGAAGGGATCCCCGGCGCCTTCAAGGAGGTGATCTTCACCGTCCGGGGGGAAGGCGCCTACGGTCGCCTGCGCCTGGAGTCCGGCGTGCACCGAGTCCAACGGGTTCCGGAGACCGAGAGTCAGGGCCGCATCCACACGTCCGCAGCCTCCGTCGCCGTGCTTCCCGAGGCGGAAGAGGTGGATGTGGAGATCGATCCCAACGATCTACGCATCGACGTGTTCCGCTCCTCGGGTCCGGGAGGCCAGTCTGTGAACACCACCGATTCGGCGGTCCGGATCACCCACGTGCCCACCGGTCTCGTGGTTTCGTGCCAGGACGAGAAGTCCCAGCACAAGAACAAGGCGAAGGCCTTGAAGGTGCTTCGCAGCCGCCTCCTGGACCGCCGTCTGGCGGAACAGAAGTCCGCCCGGGCTGCGGATCGCCGGAGCCAGATCGGGAGTGGAGACCGGTCTGCGAAGATCCGCACCTACAACTTTCCTCAGGGCCGGGTGACGGATCACCGGATCGGACTGTCGGTCTACGATCTGGACGGGGTCCTGGGGGGAGAGCTCGCTCCCTTCGTCCGCGCCCTTCGTCTTGCTGAGCAGGAGGAGCGGATGGAGGAGGGGTCCGAGTGACGGATCCTGGAGCGACCATGGCGGGACGGGCCCGAGCAGAGGACGCCCAGGCCGAACCGTGGACGGTCCTCCGGCTCATTCGATGGAGTGGCGAGTACCTCGCGGCGAAAGGGATCGAATCGGGTCGGCTCGACGCAGAACACCTCCTTGCTCATGCCCTGGACACGGAACGTCTTCAGCTCTACCTCCAGTACGACCGACCGCTGACGCCCGACGAGCTTTCCGCATATCGGCCTCTTCTCCGGCGTCGGGCCGCTCGGGAACCTCTCCAGTACATCGTCGGACGCGCTGCCTTCCGGGAGTTGGAACTTCGCTGCGACGCCAGGGCCCTGATTCCCCGGTCCGAGACAGAGGGCCTCGTGGACCGGGTGCTGGAGTGGGCCGGAGGACGGGAAGAGCTGACGGCGGTGGACGTGGGCACCGGTTCAGGTTGTATTGCCCTGTCTCTGGCGACGGAAGGACCCTTCACCACCGTCTGGGGAGTGGATGCGTCCTCGGAGGCCCTGGAGCTGGCCCAGGAGAACGTGGACGCCTGTCCCGGCGCCGAGGCGGTCCGCCTGGTGGCTGGAGACGGGCTCCATGCGCTCCCGCCAGAGACGCGCGTGGATGCCGTGGTGGCCAATCCGCCGTACGTTCGGGAGGGCGAGAGGGAGATGCTGGCCCCGGAGATTTTGAGGCACGAGCCGCATCAGGCTCTCTTCGCCGGTGTGGACGGCCTGGAGGTCATCCGGCGTCTGGTGGACGGGGCGCCGGCACGGCTGCGCCCGGGAGGGTTGTTGGCGCTGGAGATGGGGCTGGACCAGGGAGATGCCATCCTGGAGCGGATCGCCGCTCGAGGGGCCTTCCGTGATGCCCGGGTCCACCGCGACCTGACAGGACGACCGAGATTCGTGACGGCGGTGCGCCGGGACTCCGGCGCCCCCCAATAGAAAGGAGAGGTAGACCCATGGCGGGAATGATGGAGCAGGCCCGGGAGCTCGGAAACACGCTGGCCCGGACCGAGGAGTACAAGGCCTTGCGCAGGGCCATCAAGGATGCCGATGACGATCGTGAGATCGCGGAGGCACGGTCTGCGCTGGAGCGGCTGGAAGGGTCCATTGCCGCCTCCCTCCGGGCGGGCAAGGAACCCCCGAAGCAGGAGGCCGAGGAATACGAGTCCACCGTCGGCCGCCTCCAGGGCAATCCGACCTACCAGCGGCTCGTGGCGGCCCAGGCCAATTTCGAGAAGATTATCAAGAAGGTGAACGCCACCATCGAGCAGGGTATGGAGGAAGGGGCGGAGAGCCGGATCATCCTTGCCCCCTGAGCTCCCTGACGCGGTGACGCTCGCCGCTGGGTCCGTTCCCGCCGGGACGGGTCACATCCGTTCGTAACGATTCTCAGAAGACATAGGAGTCCCCGTGAGTCCCAACATCCAATCCTCCGAGGGCAAGCTCGGCGTCCTCCTGCCCGGCTTCGGCGCCGTGGCCACCACCTTCGTCGCCGGCGTGGAGTCATTCCGGCGGAATCTGGCGAAGCCCATCGGAAGCCTCACCCAGATGCAGACGATTCGTCTGGGAAAGCGCACGGACGAGCGTGCCCCGCTGATCAAGGATTTCGTCGATCTCGCCGGTCTGGACCAACTGGTCTTCGGGACCTGGGACCCGATTCCCGACGATGGTTACGCGAGTGCGGTCAACGCGGGCGTGCTGGACCGACACGAGCACCTGGAGCCCATCAAGGACTTCCTGAGCTCCATTCAGCCCATGCCCGCCGCCTTCAGCACCGACTACGTGAAGAAGCTGGAGGGACCCAACGTCAAGAAGGCGGCCAACAAGCGGGAACTGGCCGAGGCCCTGCGGCAGGATATCCGGGACTTCAAGGAGAAGAACGGGTGTGACCGCCTGGTCATGGTGTGGTGCGGCTCCACCGAGATCTTCCTGCGGCCGGGAGCCCAGCACGAGACGTTGGAGGCCTTCGAAGCGGCCATGGCGGCCGACGATCCGGCGATCGCTCCGTCCATGCTCTACGCCTACGCGGCGCTGATGGAGGGGGTTCCGTACGCCAACGGCGCCCCGAACCTCTCGGCGGACTTCCCCGCTCTGGAGGGGCTCGCGGTGGAGCGCGGGGTCCCCATCGGAGGAAAGGACTTCAAGACGGGTCAGACTCTGATGAAGACGATCCTGGCCCCGGGCTTCAAGACCCGGATGCTGGGTCTGAGCGGGTGGTTCTCCACCAACATCCTCGGCAACCGGGACGGCGAGGTGCTGGATGATCCCGAGTCCTTCAAGACCAAGGAAGAGTCGAAGCTCGGAGCCCTGGAGCACATCCTCCAGCCCGAAACCTATCCGGATCTGTACGACGACATGTACCACAAGGTCCGGATCAACTACTACCCGCCCCGTGGGGACAACAAGGAGGGTTGGGACAACATCGACATCTTCGGCTGGATGGGGTATCCCATGCAGATCAAGGTCGACTTCCTGTGCCGGGATTCGATCCTGGCGGCCCCCATCGTCCTGGATCTGGCCCTCTTCCTCGACCTGGCCAGCCGGACAGGGATGAGCGGGATCCAGGAGTGGCTCTCCTTCTACTTCAAGAGCCCCCAGACCGCCCCGGGCCTGTATCCCGAGCACGACATCTTCATCCAGCACATGAAGCTGAAGAACACGTTGCGTTGGATGAAGGGCGAGGAGCAGATCACCCACCTCGGTCGGGAATACTACGAATAGGGGGGGCGGAGTGGCGGCACCGCGCTTCATCGTGCTGGAGGGCGTCGAGGGGTCGGGGAAGAGTACCCAGATCCGGCTCCTCGACGCCTGGCTCGAGAGCCTGGGCCTGGACCACGTCCGGGCACGGGAGCCCGGGGGGACCCGTGTCGGTGAGGAGATCCGGTCCGTTCTCCTCCACGGCGACGACATGGCCATCCCCCCCGAGACCGAGTTGCTTCTGATGCTGGCGGCGCGGGCCGCCTTCGTCCGGGAGGTGGTGCGACCGGCGCTCGAGGCGGGTCGCACCGTTCTGGCGGATCGCTTCGACTTCTCCACCTTCGCCTACCAGGGGTACGGCCGGGGCCTGGACCACGACCTCGTCCGGGAGCTGAACCGTTTCGCCACCGGAGGGCTCACCCCCGACCTGGTGGTGGTGCTCGACCTGCCGGCGGAGGAGGGACGGCGCCGGCAGGCCCGGGAGGGAAAGACGCTGGACCGTATCGAGCGGGCCGGCGAGGGCTTTCTCGAGCGGGTCCGTGAGGGGTATCGGGCCCTCGCGTCCTCTGAGGGCCATGCCCGCGTCATCGATGCCCGGGGCACGCCCGAGGAGGTGCACGCCCGTCTTCGAGCGCTCCTCCAGTCCAGCTTCCCGGAAACCTTCCGCCACTCCCCGGTTTAGGGGAAGCGACGGGCTCGAGGCACGCGGGCCCGCCCTGACCGTACCTCTCCCTGGACGCCGCACATGTCGTTCACCAAACGGACGATCCTCCCGTTCACCCTCGTGGGGGCCTCCATCTTTCTCGGGGGTTGGTTTCTTCAGGAGGGAGTGAGTCGCGAGGAGAACGTCTTCGTCCAGGTCCGCCTCTTCCAGGAGGTGGTGGATCATGTGGCGGAGCAGTACGTGGACCCGGTGGAGAGGGACGCCCTCTACGACTCGGCCATCGAGGGTGTCCTCAGGGAACTCGACGACCCGAACTCCTCCTTCATTCGGGCTTCCGACTACGAGGACTTCCGTATTCGGGCCACCGACGGCGATTACGGGGGGGTCGGGCTGGAGGTCCTGGCTCGGGACGGCTTCGTCACGGTCATGACCGTGATCCCCGGGGGCCCCGGAGCCCGAGCCGGGATCCGGGCAGGCGATCGCTTCTACCGCATCGGCGGCGAGGACGCGGAAGGCTGGGCCGTGGAGCGGGCCGTGGACCTGCTCCGCGGAGAGCCCGACTCCGAGATCGAAGTGGAGATGCTCCGCCCCGGGGTGGACGAACCCATCCCCTTCGTACTCCGACGGGCCGTGATCCAGCTGAAGTCCGTTCCCTTCACGGCGGTGCTCGACGACGGGGTCGGATACGTTCCCCTCCAGGTCTTCCGGACCACATCTTCGGATGAGGTGGCGGAGGCCGTCCAGGCTCTGGAGAGCCAGGGCGTCCGGGCCGTCGTCCTGGACCTTCGGGACAACCCCGGCGGCCTCCTCGACGAGGGTATCGACGTCTCGGAGCTCTTCCTGGATGCCGGTGCCGCCATCGTGGAGACGCGGGGCCGGGGCACCGGACAGTCCCGTTCCTACTCGGCTCAGGGTGGGCCCGCCTTTCCCGAACTCCCCCTCGTGGTCCTGGTGGACGAGACGAGCGCCAGCGCCTCGGAGATCGTGGCGGGGGCGCTTCAGGACCATGACCGGGCGCTGCTGGTGGGAGCACCTTCGTACGGCAAAGGTTCGGTCCAGAGCCTCTTCCGGCTGTCCGGGGGTAACGTGCTGCGGCTCACCACGGCGCTCTGGTACACGCCGGTGGGCCGGTCCATCCAGAAGGAGCGGGACCGGGAGCCGGACGAGCTTCCCCACGGTGCCCTGACGCTCGACGGAAGCCTGGTGGCCACCGACGATCCGTCGGATCGGCCGGAGTTCCAGTCCGAGGGGGGGAGGACGCTGCTGGGGGGTGGTGGTATCACTCCGGACCTCTGGGTGGTTCAGGATACCCTGACGACCTTGGAGTCTGCGGCGGTGCGAGCGCTCTACCAGGAAGCGGGGCTCTTCACGCGGACCGTATTCAACTTCGCGGTCAGCCACGTCCAGACGGCGGAACCGACGCCCGGATTCCGGGTGACGGACACCCTGGTGGATCGGTTCTTGTCGGCGCTTCGGGAGGCGGGGCTGGAGCTGGATGACGACACGCTGGCCCAGGCGGATCGGTATATCCGGTATCAGCTCGAGTCGGAGATCGCCCTCCAGGCGTTCGGAGAGGAGGGCCGGTTCCTGCGTCTCCTGGACCAGGACCGCCAGCTTCAGGCGGCGCTCCGGGCCCTGCAGGAGGCCTCCTCCACCCAGAGTCTGGTGGCCCAGGGAGCGGAGCCCGTCTCCCGTGCCGTTCCGCTGGGGGGCTGACGCCGATCGTCCCGCTTCTCCATGGGATCGCCCGGTCCGCCGGGCCATCCTTGCGATCCCGGTCGAAGACGGCGCGAGTGGTGGGATGCCGTCGGTTCGCCGGGACTCGGGCATGAGCGTGACGAGTCCCGGTCGGGTCCGGGTCTTCCGGGGCGGCGTCGTGGAGTCGACCCACGCCTTTCACGCCGTCGCGATTCAGAAGGGGAGCGTGCGGTTGTCCATCGGGAATCACAGGCGGTGGACGTTCTATCGCTCCGCCTCCAAGCCGTTCCAGGCCCTCCCCCTGGTGGAAGACCGGGTCCTGGAGGGTCTGGGGTTCGACCAGGAGGAGCTGGCCCTGGCCTGTGGGTCCCACTCCGCCGAGGGGGCCCACCTCCGCGTCGCCCGGCGGATGCTGGAGCGTCTAGGGGTGTCGGAGGAGCGGTTGGCGTGCGGCGGCCACTGGCCATTCCAGGAGGCGGCGGCTCTCCGGTTCCTGCAGGAGGGACGGCGGCCCGGCCCCGTGGACAGCAACTGTTCCGGAAAGCATATGGGAATGCTGGCTCTCGCCCGTCATCATGGCTGGCCTCTGGAGGGGTATCAGAAGCCGGAGCACCCGGTTCAGCGGAGGATGCGCTCCCTGACCGGCCACTGGTCCGGTCTGGATCCCGCCCACCTCCGGGAGGGCATCGACGGGTGCGGCGTGGTCTGCTTCGCCGTTCCCCTCGAGGACATGGCCGCCTCCTTCGCCCGTCTGGCGGACGACGCTCGCCGCGGGGGGGCGGGCCGGGAGGTGTGCGAGGCCATGACGCGTCACCCCTTCCTGGTGGCGGGCACGGATCGCCTCTGTACCGATCTCATGAGGGCCGAGCCGGAGATCGTGGCGAAGGTGGGTGCGGAGGGCGTCTACGGGGTCGCCGTACCTCGATTGGGGTTGGGGATGGCCATCAAGGTCGAGGACGGGGGCTGGCGGGCCGTGGATGCGGCTCTCGTCCACCTTCTGGACGGTCTCGGCCTCCTGAGCCGAGAGGCGCGGGGTGCGCTCCAGCCGTACAGGGAACCCCAGGTGACGAACACGAGAGGAGAGAGGGTGGGCTGGATCGAGGTGTCGCCGGGCGCCCCACCGTCGCCGGAGGAACGAACATGACCGGGAGCCGATCCGCGAAGACGGATTCGCCGACCGACACCTTCGACCCGGGACTCGAGGTGCTGGTGCGGCTCTCGGCGGAGATCGCCCGGGGTGTCGACGGTCGCTTGGAGCGGGATATCCCCTTGCGCTGAACGCCATCGCAGCGTGGCGCTCCTGCTCGGGCCGTCCTGCACCCGCCGGGCCGTTCGAGGATGATCCCCGTGCGTGGGACCGGCGGGGCCAGGAGGTCTGCCGGGAGGTCTACGGCTCCGCGTATCCCTCGCTGCGGGAGAACATCTCCACCCTTCGGCCCGAGATGGACCTCTGGATGATCCGGGAGGGCTATGGGAAGGTGCTGGGGCGCCCGGGGCTGGCGCTCTGGCGAAGGGAATGTTGCATCGTGGCTCTCCTCGCGGTGCTGGGCGTCGGGCCCCAGCTCCGCTCCCACCTCAGGGGTGCCCTTCGGACCGGGGCGCACCCCACGCTCGTGGACGGGGTTCTCCAGGCGGTAAGGCCTCGAATCCCCGACGACCGTCGGGAAACGGTACGGCGGGTCTGGCAAGAGGTTCTCGCGCGTTGGGAGGAGAGATGAACTTCGTGGATCGTGCGGTAATCGAGGTGGAGGCCGGGACCGGAGGATCTGGAGCCGAGGCGTTCCGGCGGGAGTCGGGAGTGCCCCGGGGCGGCCCGGCCGGTGGGGATGGGGGGAGGGGAGGGGACGTCATCGCGGTAGCGGACCCGGGGCTGACCACCCTCCTGGACTACGCATACAAGCGCCACTACCGGGCGGAGCGGGGACAGCACGGGCAGGGGAGCAACAAGACGGGGCGGGCGGGTGCGGACGTGGAGTTGCGGGTCCCCCCGGGGACCATCGTTCGCAACGCGGACACGGGTTAATTCATCGGAGAGCTCATGGAGCCGGGGGACCGGGTGGTGGTGGCCCGTGGCGGACGGGGAGGTCGGGGCAACGCCCGCTTCAAGACGGCCACGCGGCAGGCGCCCCGTCGCTGGGAGCCCGGCGCCGAAGGGGAACACCTTCGCCTCGAGCTGGAGCTCAAGCTGATCGCGGATGTGGGGCTCGTGGGCGAGCCAAACGCCGGGAAGTCCACCTTCCTCGCCGCCGTGTCCGGGGCCCGGCCCAAGGTTGCCGACTATCCGTTCACCACTCTGACGCCCAACCTGGGGGTAGTGGAGCTCAAGGACTTCCGCAGCTTCGTGTTGGCGGACATCCCCGGCATCATCGAGGGCGCCCACGAGGGCAAGGGACTGGGCCACCAGTTCCTCCGTCATGTAGAGCGTACCCGCACGCTGGCTGTTCTGATTCCGGTGGACTCCCCGGACGCACAGGCCGTGTACGATCGCCTTCGGAGGGAGCTGACCCGTTACTCCCCCGTCCTCGCTGCGGTACCCCATTGCCTGGTGTTCACCAAGGCGGATCTCCTGGGCCCCGACGCCCCGGTGCCCGAACTCGATGCCCCTGAAGCCTGGAGCCGCTTCCTGGTGTCGTCGGCGACGCGCCAGGGGTTGGATGCCCTGATCGAGGCCCTCTGGGCTCGGGTGCGAGCGGCGGTAGCTGCCGCCGAGGAGGAGGATCCGACCTCGGACGAGGACTGGTGGACGGCCTGATCGGCCGGGAGGGCGGACGGGGAAGCGTCGAGGCTCTGCTCCGGCTTGCCCTGACTCCCGGACTGGGTCCTCGCACGATCCGGGCGTCTCTGGAGGGTGCCCGAACGGTGGACGCCGTCCTCGCGAGGGTGGAACGGACGCATCGCCTGGCGACGTCGGCGGAGGCCGAAGGCATCCTCGCGGCCTGCCGGAGGGACCGGGTCACGACGACCGGGCTGGACGGCACGGATTATCCCGAGCCTCTCCGGCACCTGCCGGATCCTCCGCCGGTCGTCTTCCACCGGGGGGAGCTGGGCGTGCTCACCGCCCCCCGGGTCGTGATCGTCGGGAGCCGGCAGGCCACCGCCTACGGACGGCGAGTGGCGGGCGTATTGGCGGCCATGTCCGCCCGAGCGGGGTGGACGGTGGTGAGCGGTATGGCTCTGGGGATCGACGGCGCCGCCCACAGGGGGGCGCTGGACGCCGGGGGAGCGACCGCCGCGGTGCTCGGGAGCGGACCGGATCGCCCCTCCCCCACGGCCCATCGGCGTCTCGCCACGGCCATCGCCCAGGAGGGCGTGCTTCTCAGCGAGCTTCCTCCCGGGACCCCTGCCCGGCCTCACCACTTCCCGCGTCGGAACCGGCTGTTGGCTGCCCTGGCGGACCGGGTCGTGGTGGTGGAGGCGGCGAAGCGGAGTGGCGCTCTCATTACTGCGCGTCTGGCATTGGAACTCGGGCGGGAGGTCTGGGCGGTCCCCGGGCCCGTCTTCTCTCCGGTCTGCGAAGGGACCCATCTGCTTCTGGAGGACGGCGGCTTCCGGGCTGTCCGGCCCTGACGTCCTGAGGGCCATCACGGTCCTGGAACTCGGGGGGTTCGTCCGACGGGATCCGGGTCCCGTCTTCACTCGGCGGGCGGCGTGAATCAGCCGCAGACCCCGTCGGGAGGGGACGAATCCGTCGAGGTGGCGCACCTGTACGTGCATGCGCCCTTCTGTGCACGACGCTGCTTCTACTGCGACTTCGCCGTGGACGTCCGCCGGTCGGCGGAGCCATACGAATGGGCCGAGGTCGTCGGGCTCGAGCGGGCGTTGGTGGAGAGGACCGGGCGGGCTCGTCTCGGGCCGGCGCTGAAGACCCTCTACGTGGGAGGCGGAACGCCCTCCCTTCTGGGGCCCGACGCCATGGATGCCCTGGGCCGGGCCCTGGGGTCGCATCGGCTTCGCCACCCGGAGTTGGAGTGGACCGCAGAGGCCAACCCCGAGAGCCTCACGCCGGAGGTGGCCCGGGGCTGGCGGCGGGCAGGGGTCGGTCGCCTGAGCCTGGGTGTGCAGAGCTTCCAGGAGACGGTGCTCCGGTGGATGGGTCGGCTTCA
>JARRPL010000064.1:11084-26717 GCA_037382905.1 Gemmatimonadota bacterium
TGATCTTCGGATTACCCGACGGTCTGCCCCGGGATTGGGGTCGGGACCTGGATGCGGCCATCGCGCTGGATGTTCCCCATATCAGCCTGTACGGGCTCACGGCGGAGCCCGGGACCGGGTTGGGGAGGGGCGTGGCGGGCGGTCGGATACGGATGGCCGACGAGGATAGCTACGCGGACGAGTACCTTCAGGCTCACCACCGACTCGTCGCCGCCGGCTACCGGCACTACGAGGTCTCGAACTTCGCTCGCCCCGGATTCGAGAGCCGTCACAACCGGGCGTACTGGACGGGGGTCCCGTACCTGGGGTTCGGCAACAGCGCCCACAGCTTCCTCCCCCCGGTGCGGCTCGGGAACCTCCGGGACTGGGGGGAATACGTGAAGAGTGTCCGGGCGGGGCGCACACCCTGGTCGATGCGGGATCTTCCTTCCGTCGGCGGACTGCGTCTCGAGGGATTGTGGCTGGGCCTCCGTTCGGATCTCGGCCTGCCTCGGTCCGCCCTTCCTCCCGCCGCCTGTCGCCGGGCTCGCGAGTGGATCCGTCGCGGTCTGGCGGTCCCGGACCCCGAGCGGGTTCGGCTCACGGCCAGCGGTTGGCTGGTGCTGGACGCGTTGGCGCTGGAGCTGGACGGGATCCTGGAGGCCGGGGCGCCCGGTTGACGCTGGGAAAGTCGGATCCCGATCTTTGACTCTTATCCACCACGGAGTCCGCCATATGCATCCCATCCCCCCGAAGCCGCCCGGTGACGAGCTCTCGGATCGAGAGCTTCAGGTTCTGGATGCGGTGGTGCGGACGTACGTGGCCACGGCCGAACCGGCGGGAAGCCGGACGGTGTGTCGGCGTTTCGATCTGGGCGTTTCTGCCGCCACCGTCCGGAACACCATGAGCGACCTGGAGGAGAAGGGGTACCTGCTGCATCCCCACACCTCCGCCGGCCGCGTACCCACGGATCGGGCCTACCGCTTCTTCGTGGATCGCCTCGTACGCCCGGCCTCCCTGCTCCCGGAACAGAAGGCCCAGCTCAAAGAGGCTCTGGATCCGGCGGGGGTCTCGGCCGTGGAGGAACTGGTACGGAAGGCCAGTCGGGCCCTCAGCCTGCTGTCGTCGGAGCTGGGGATCGCCATCGCACCGCGTCTCGACGACGCCATTCTCGAGAAGCTGGATCTGATCAAGGTTTCGTCCGAAACCCTGGTGCTGGTGGCGTCCATTCGCTCCGGCGTGGTCCGAACCGTCTACATCGACCTCCCGGGTACCGTCCCGGACGACACCCTCCTCACGCTGACGACGGTCCTGAACGAGCGACTGGCGGGCCTCTCCCTGGGCGAGATCCGGGCGACGCTGGCGGAACGACTGCGTGGCTCCAATCCGTCGGGTAGTCCCGAGTCCGAAGAACTGCTCAACATCTTCATGGAGTCCACCGCCGAACTCGTCCAGGACGGTCCCGGCGATGGCTCCGAGGTTGTCCTCGGACAGGCCAGCGTGCTCGCGTCGCAGCCGGAGTTCACGAGCGGAGAGAGCCTCAAGGGTCTCATCGAGCTCACCGAACGCCCCGACGTGCTGGCGGGAGCCCTTCGGCACCGTGAACACGGGGGCGGGCTTCAGATCACCATCGGGTCCGAGAACCTCTCCGCCGCCCTCTCGGACTTCACGCTGATCACGGCCGAATACCGCGCAGAAGGAATGAAGGGCGTGGTCGGCGTCATGGGCCCCACGCGCATGCCCTACGAGAAGGTGATCGCCATCGTCGACTACACGTCGCGGTTGGTGACCCAGATCCTGACCTGAGTCCATACATGGCAGACTACTATTCCCTCCTCGAGGTCTCGCGGGACGCGAGCCCCGAGGAGATCAAGAAGGCTTATCGACGTCTGGCGCTGCGCCACCATCCGGACCGGAACCAGGGTTCGAAGGATGCGGAGGCACGCTTCAAGGAGATCACGGAGGCGTACGAGGTCCTGAGGGACTCCAACAAGCGGGCGGTCTATGATCGCTACGGCAAGGAGGGTCTCAAGGGCCAACCGGGGGGCGGGTTCGGAGGCGGATTCGACTTCTCCGACGCCATCGAGGTCTTCATGCGGGACTTCGGCGGATTCGGCGGATTGGGGGACCTGTTCGGTCAGCGTAGCCGCGGGGGGTCACGGCCCCGCAAAGGTCAGAGCCTGAAGGTCCGCCTCGCCCTGAGCCTCGGGGAGGTGGTCACGGGGACCACCCGGACCGTCCGGATCAAGGTGCTGGAGGCCTGCGACCAGTGCGCCGGCACCGGCGCCGAGGCGGGTTCCTCCCCGACGGCCTGTCCCCAGTGTGGCGGCAGCGGGGAGGAGCGGGTCGTCCACAACAGCCTCATGGGACAGATGGTGTCGGTACAGCCCTGCCGGCGTTGCGGCGGCGAGGGCCGAATCGTCGAGAATCCGTGCAACCGCTGTCACGGCGAGGGTCGGGTCCGGGTGAACCGTGAGGTGGAGGTCGAGGTCCCCGCCGGAGTGACCTCCGAGAACTACATCACGCTCCGCGGAAAGGGGCACGCCGGGTCTCGCGGGGGGCCGCCGGGTGACCTCCTGGTCCTCCTCGAGGTCGAAGAGGATGACCGCTTCATCCGGGACGGGGCCAACCTTCTCTATGAACTCCCGGTGACCTTCAGCCAGGCGGCGCTCGGGGGGGAGGAGGAGGTGCCCACGGTGGAAGGGACCGCGAAGGTTACCGTCCCCGCCGGCGTCCAGAGTGGGGTCCTCCTGCGCCTCCGGGGGCAGGGACTTCCAGAGCTTCATGGCGAGGGACGCCGAGGGGACCTGCTGGTGAGGATCCTCGTGTACACGCCGCAGAGGTTGTCCCCCGAGCTCCGGGAGGCCCTCCTGCGTCTTCGAGAGGTCGAGGAGCCGGCGCCGACCCGGATGGAAGACGGCAAGAAGGGTTTCTGGTCCAGGGTGAAGGAGGCCTTCACCGCCGGATGACGCCGTCTCGGTGGCTGGAGGTGCGGGTGCGGAGTGCGTCCGTCCCGGCGGACGTGCTGGTGGAGGCCCTCCTGGAGCTCGGTGGGCGGGCGGTTTGGGAGGAGGACGGCTGGCAGGTCACGCACCTGGCGGATCCGGGAGACCTGGTTGAGGGCCGCGCCCTGAAACGATTCGTGGAAGGGCGCTTCACCGATGGCGACGGCGGGAACGTCCAGGTCTCCACTCGTTGGCAGAAGCAGGGAGACTGGTCCGAACTCTGGAGGCGTGGTCTGGATGCCCGACGCCTCACCGACCGTCTCGTCGTCACTCCCACCTGGATTCGACCGGACGTGGGTCCCGGGGATCTCGTCATCGTGCTCGATCCGGGAGTGGCCTTCGGGACGGCGGAGCACGGAACGACCCGGGGCTGCCTCCGCATCCTGGACGCGGTGGTGCGCCATGGCGATCGAATTCTGGATGTGGGTGCCGGGTCCGGGATCCTCTCGATTGCAGCCGCCCTCATGGGGGCCGGGGCCGTGGAGGCCGTGGAGATGGATCAGTGGGCGGTGGACGCCGCCCTGGACAACGTGAAAGTCAACGGCGTGGGGGACCGGGTGACGGTTCGCGCCCATCGGGTATCGGCGGACGATCTGGCCCATGGTCCACCCCGAGACGGGGTGATTGCGAATCTCGAGACCGGTCTCCTCCGTCCTCTCCTGGCGGGGCTGGCGGACGCCGTGCGCCCGGGAGGGTGGCTCCTCCTCAGCGGGATCCTCGCCCACGAGTGGCCTGGGATCCGGGAGGAGGTGGTGGCGCTGGGGATGGCCCACGATCGGTTGGACGAAGACGGAGAGTGGTGCAGCGGCCTCTTCCGGCGGCCACCGGTCCCTTCCTGAGCGTCCGATCCGGGGCGCCCGGCTCCCGGCCGATGTCCGGCCGGGGACGAAGGACGGGTGCTCCCTCACGCGGCGGGCCGCCCCAGGCGGCGAGCCTCCTCCACGAGAGCCATCCACCGTGCGAGATCCCGGATGGAACGTTCGTCCAGGCTCCGTCCCAGGCACCGCAGGGCCCGGCTCACGCGGTCCTCTGTCCCCTCCGGTACGGCGCCGGGTCTGGCGGAGGCCCCTCCGGGGACGACCCAGAGACCGGTACCGGCGCCTTCGCACTCGGGAGACAGGATGCTCCGCCACGAGGGTGGTGAAGGGGATCGCCACTCCTTCCGAGAGGATCTCCTGCAGCAGTCGCTGGACGGGATCGTGCATGGCGGTGCCTCCATGGCGGGCGGAAGGAACGGTCGTGACGCTTCTCCACATCCGGGGATCCCTCTCAGGATGGGGAGGTGGAGGATGGCACCCGGTCCCGGGCCGCGCCATGACGGGACGCGCCGCTTCCCTGCGATCCGGGTCGATTGCCCGGGGGCTCCCGGAACCGCAGGAGCGATTGACCCCTGGAGCGAGGCCGGGGTAGCTTCAACGCCACCCGTTCTCCTCTCGGAACCAGCCTCATGAGCGACCTGAAGAGCCGACTGCAGGAAGACCTGATCCGGGCCCGGAAGGCCCGGGACAAGGACCGGACCCTGGTCCTCTCCACGACCCTTTCCGAACTCCGCAACCGGGAGATCGAGCTGGGTGCGGAGCTGACCGACGAGGACGTGGTCACCGCCATCTCCCGGGCGATCAAGCAGCGCCGGGACTCGGCCGAACAGATGCGGGGCGGGGGCCGGGAGGATCTGGCGCGGAAGGAGGAGGCCGAGGCCGAGGTCCTGCAGGCGTACCTCCCGGAGCGGCTCACCGCCGACGAGGTCCGGGACCTGATCCGGGAGATCGTGGCCGACGGCGCCTCCGACATGGGTGCCGTCATGGGTCGTCTGATGCCCCGGATCCGAAATCGGTTCGACGGGAAAGAGGCCAACGCTCTGGTCCGGGAGGTGATGGGGGGGTGACCCGGTGACCCGACACGCCTGGGACGTCCTGGAGTTCCCCAGGATGCTGTCGCTGCTGGGCGGGCGAGCGGGGAGTGAGCTGGCCCGGTCTCACATCGAGGGTCTGGTGCCCCTCCCGGTGGCGGAAGCCCGACGCGAGCTCGACCGGGTCAGGGCGGTCATGGAGTTGGTGGGGGACGATCCCGCCTGGTCGGTTCCGGGGGCCCCGGACGTGGCGCCGGCCCTGGCACGCCTCGGGGTGGAGGGAGGTGTGCTGGAGGCCCCGGGGCTCCATCTCGTCGCACGGCTCCTGGAGGCGGGCCGGGAGGTGGCCGACGGCCTGGACGACGTCGGCGAACGGGACCCGCACCTGACGGAGCTCCGGAAACGGATCTGGGTGGCCAGGGAGCTGGAGTCGGATCTCCACCGCTCCGTGGACGCGGAAGGCCAGGTTCTGGACTCGGCGAGCAAGGAGCTCCGGCGCATCCGACAACGGCTTCGGGGCGCCCATCGTCGGATCGTGCGTCGGCTGGAGCGGCACATGGAGGAGCTGCCGGAACGACTCCGGGTTCCGGATGCCTCGGTGTCGATCCGGGAAGGCCGTTACGTGATCCCCGTCCGCCGGGAGGGGCGGAGGGAGGTGGGAGGGATCGTCCACGACGAGTCGGGAACCGGCGCGACCCTGTTCGTGGAGCCCCCGGTGGGGATGGAGCTCATGAACGAGCTCCGGGAGCTTGAGCGGGAAGAGCACCGGGAGGTCCAGAGGATTCTCCGGGAGCTCAGCGGCCGGCTCCGTCCGTTCGTCCACGATCTGGAGGCGACGCTCGCCGCGTTGGTGGAGCTCGACAGCCTCCACGTCCGCGCGCGGGCTGCCCTGGGTTGGAGGGCGGTGCCGCCGGAGCTGGCGGAGGATGCAGCTTCGGGACTTCGCATGGTCCAGGCTCGCCACCCGCTCCTCCTGGAGGGGGACCAGGAGGTGGTGCCCTTCGATCTGGACCTGGAGCCGCACGAGCGGACACTGCTGATCTCCGGTCCCAATACCGGCGGGAAGAGCGTGCTTCTCAAGGCGGTGGGCCTCCTGACCTTGATGGCCCGGAGCGGAATCGTGCCCCCCGTGGGGAAGGGCACCCGGCTTCCGGGCATCTCCCGGGTGTTCGCCGACATCGGCGACGAGCAGTCCATTGCGGCGAGCCTGTCCACCTTCTCGGCCCACCTGGCCACCATGAAGGAGATCGTGGAGGAGGCGGATGCCGATGCCCTGGTCCTCATGGACGAGCTGGGGACGGGAACGGACCCGGCGGAAGGGGCGGCGCTGGCCCGTGCGGTGCTGGAGACCCTCACCGACCGTGGCTGCCTGACCTTCGCCACCTCCCATCTCGGGGCCCTCAAGACCCTCGATACGGCAGGAAGCGGGATCGTCAACGCCTCCATGCAATTCGATGCCCGTGCCATGGCCCCCACCTACCGGCTCGAGAAGGGTCGCCCCGGACGCAGCTACGGCCTGGCCATCGCCCGGAGACTGGGGTTTCCCCCGGAGGTGCTGGCCCGGGCGGAGGCGTTCATGGACGACGGTTCGGCCAATCTGGAAGAGGTTCTGGAGGCTCTCGAAGCCCGGGAGCGGGAGGCCCGGGAGCGGGCGTCGGCGCTGGAGGCGGAGCAGGCCCGTGTGGCGGGGCTGCAGGAGAGTCTGGAGGCGCGGGAGACGGCACTGGCGGAACGGGAACGAACCGCGGAGGAGCGGGCCCGGCAGCAGGCCCGGGACATCCTCCTGAACGCCCGGGAAGAGGTGGAGACCGCCATCCGCACGGTGCGCCGGAAGGGAGAGGACGGGGACGACCTCTCGGAGGCGGCCCGTGCGGCGCGCCGTCGTGTGGAAGAGGCTGCGGATCGCCAGCGCCGCCGTACCCCCTCCCGCTCCCGGCGGCAGCCCGCCCCGCCCAGGGATGCGCTCCGCTCCGGGGCCCGTGTCCGGGTCGGCAAGGGCTCCACGTCCGGGACACTGTCGGAGGTGCGGGACGAGAAGGCCGTGGTGGAGGTGTCGGGTCTCCGCATGGAGGTGCCCCTCCACGAGCTCACCCTCCTGGAGAGCCCCGAAGAGGCGGCGAGGACGTCTGCGGAACAGAAAGCCCGAAGTCGGGAGAAGGGGTGGAGCGGACCCCGCCCGGAGGTGGGCTACGAGATCGACCTCCGAGGTCTCCGCGTGGATGAGGTGGAGCTGGAGTTGGGACGGTCCCTCGACGGTGCCCTCCTCAACGATCTGAACGAGGTCCGGATCATCCACGGCAAGGGGACGGGCGCGGTGAAGCACCGGGTCCAGGAGCTGTTGGAGCGGGACGGCCGCGTGGAGTCCTTTCGGGGTGGACGTCCGGGAGAGGGTGGGGCGGGCGTGACGGTGGCGGTGTTCCGATGATCCCGGACGATCAGGTGCAGGAGGTGCGGGAGCGAGCGGACATCGTGGAGATCGTGGGCGAGGTCGTGCGCCTCAAGAAGGCCGGGAGGGAATACAAGGCGAACTGCCCCTTTCACGAAGAGAAGACACCTTCCTTCTGGGTCAATCCGGACAAGGGGGTCTATCACTGCTTCGGATGTGGCGCCGCCGGTGACGCCATCGAGTTCGTGCGGCGCCGCCTGGACCTGGACTTCGTGGACGCCGTGAAACACGTCGCGGGCCGCTCCGGCGTCCAGATCCGGGAGGTTCGAAGCCGGGATGAACTGGAGGAGGATCCCCTCCGCCCCTTCCACGAGGCCAACGCCTTTGCCCAGAAGTGGTTCCGGGACAATCTGGAGGACCCGGTGGTGGGCCGGTCCGGTCGGGAGTACCTGGCGGGTCGTGGGATCGACGGCGACACCGCCGAACGCTTCGGCCTGGGGTACGCCCCGGACGCCTGGCGTGAGTTCAAGGAGGCGGCGGCGGTCCACGCCCTGGACGAGACGATCCTCTTGAAGCTGGGGCTCCTGGCGACGAGTGAACGCCGACCTGGGGAGACGTACGACGGTTTCCGGAACCGGATCACCTTTCCCATCTGGTCGTTGAGAGGGGAGATCATGGGATTCGGCGGTCGGCTTCTCGGCGAGTCGGGTCCCGGTAGGCCGAAGTACAAGAACTCCAGCGAGTCCCCCGTCTATCACAAGGGTGGGACGCTCTACAATCTACGGGGGGCACGCCGGGCGATCCGGGCGACGGAGGAGGTGATCGTCGTGGAGGGATACATGGACGTCGTGTCTCTCGGCGCCGGTGGTTTCGACAACGTGGTGGCTCCCCTGGGGACGGCGTTCACCGAGGCCCAGGCGGACCTCGTACAGCGATTGGCTCGCCGGGCCTTCCTTCTCTTCGACTCCGACCGATCGGGCCTGGAGGCCACCTTCAAGGCTGCCGACGTCCTCCTGGCGGCGGGGGTGCAGCCCCTGGTGGTGACCCTTCCGGACGGGGAGGACCCGGACACCCTGCTGCGAAAGCAGGGTCCCGACAGACTCCGGGAGTTCCTGGACGGTGCCGTGGACGTGCTGGACCGGAAGATCCAGATCCTGGAGGAACGGGACTGGTTCTCCACCCTCGATCGCAAGCGGGACGCCGTGGACCGGCTCATCCCCACGTTGAGAGCGGCACAGGACCCGGCCACCCGGGACATGTACGTGGCGCGGGTGGCGGAGAAGACGGGGGTGACCCGACGGACGCTCGAGGAGGAGATGGCGCGCCTGGACTCCCCCCGGGCCGCTCCCGTTCGGACCGAGCGACCGGCGCCCCGGACTGCCGCGCCGCCTCGCCGGACCTTCGGAGCCGAGTATGCTCTCCTCCGGGTGCTGGCTCGAGACCGGAGCCGACGCACACGTCTCCTGGAGATGGCGCTGGAGCGTGTGGGGCCCCAGGACTTCAAGGACGCATCCGATCGGGCCATCTTCCAGGCGTTCGTGGACGACCCCGAGCTCGACGTGCCACCCCCGGGGATGGATCCCGTGGCGGCGGAGCGACTCGCTCGGCTTCTGGAAGAGCCGCCGGACGACGCGTCGCTGGCCCACGGTGAGCGGGAGTTCACAGCGGCCGTGGCGCGGCTCGAGGACGACCGCCTCGCGCGGGAGATGGATGAGCTTCAGCGGCGTATCGAAGCCTCGGAGGACGGGGCCGAAAAGCTGGAACTCATCAAGGAGAAGGAACGCCTGCGCCAAGAGCGCAGGGCTCAAGGGGTGGTGGGGGGAGGAGACTACGCCCGCCGGCTCGCCCGGGGTTTTCCCGGATTGGATTGAACCGTTGGTACCCAAACGAGATTGAAGGATATGACCGAACAGACGCGTTCCGGACTTCGTGAACTGCAGCGCCTCGACGACGCGATCCTCGCCGTTCAGGGGCGGATCAAGGAAATGGAACAGAGGCTGGCGGAGGTGGAGAAGCCGGCTCAGGAGCTGGACGGCGAGGTGGGGACCACCCGCAGCCGTCTCCAGGAGATGCGCGTCGAGGAACGGCGCGTGGAGTTGGCGGGGGACGAGAAGCGGGACCGGATGAAGAAGTTGGAGGACCGTCTGAACTCGGTCCGCAACGTCCGCGAGGAATCGGCGGTCACCGCCGAGATCGAGATGGTCCGGCGAGCCCGGGAGTCGGACGAGCAGGAGGCCCTCTCCCTGCTGGACCAGATCCGGCGCCTGGAAGATCGACTGGAGGAACAGTCGGAGGCGTTGGAGGATGCCCGAAGCGAGGTGGCGCCTCGGCGCGAGGAGCTCGAGAAGGAGCGGGAGGAGGCGCTGGCGGAGCAGAGCCGCCTGCAGGAGGAGCGGGACGCCTTCGCGGATACGCTTCCCCGAGAGGAGATCCGCCTCTACGACGCGATCCGCGTGGGTGGGCGCAGGGCGCTGGCCCCCCTGACCGAAGACGGCGCCTGTGGAAACTGCTTCACCGTGATTCCCCCTCAGATCCAGAACGAGATCCGACATGGCTCTCAGCTGATCCGATGTGAAGGCTGCGGTGTCATCCTCGTGGCCCCGCTTCCGGAGGACCTGGAGCCCCCCGTGGCGGCGGCAGAGCCCGAGTCGCAGGAAGAGACCGGGGACGGGTCCCCGGCAGAGGCGGAGGACGACGGTAGGGAGGCGGACGGGGAACCGGCGGCGTGACCCGGGCTCCGGGCTCATCCTTTCGGGCGCCTCCGCCCCGGTGGGAGCTCTCCGGCGCCCCGGACGAGACCCGTGCCGCCCGTCTGGCACATGAACTCTCCCTCCCGGTGGAGCTGTGTCGCATCCTCGTGGCGAGAGGCCACGCAGATTCGGAGGCGGCTCGAAGGTTCCTGAGGCCCCGGGTCCAGCACCTCACCGGTCCCGAGACCCTCGTCGATCTCCCTCGGGCGGTGCAGCGCATCGACGAGGCCGTCCGCTCGGGAGAGCAGATCCTGGTTCACGGGGACTACGACGTGGACGGCGTCTGTGCCGCGGCCCTCCTGACCCGGTGGATCCGGCGGCTGGGAGGGCAGGTGGAGGCCTTCGTTCCCCACCGGATGCGGGACGGGTACGACCTGGGAGCGGGGGGGCTGGCACGGGCGAGGGAGGTGGGGGCCTCACTGCTCATCACCGTGGACTGCGGGATCGTGGCCCACGAGGCCGTCGCCCAGGCCCGAGCCCAGGGGATCGACGTGATCGTCACCGATCATCACGCTCCGGGGGCGTCGCTTCCGCCGGCCGTGGCGGTCGTGAACCCCAACCGCTCCGACGACGGATCGAATCGGGGGGGTCTGTGCGGCGCCGGCGTCGCCTTCCAGCTCTGTAGAGCGCTTGCGGAGACCCGGGGGGTGCCCGCTGAGGAGCTCCTGCAGGATCTGGACCTCGTTGCGCTGGCGACGGTGGCGGATCTGGTGCCCCTGCGGGGAGAGAACCGTGTGCTGGTCCGCTTCGGTCTCCGGGCGCTGGAGCGGACCCGGAAGCCGGGTCTCCGGGCACTTCTGGAGGTGTGTGGGCTCGAGGGCATCCCCGAGGCGGGGAAGGTGGGCTTCACCCTCGCGCCCCGCATCAACGCCATGGGACGCATGGACGACGCGGGCCGGGCGCTCCGGCTCCTCCTCACCGAGGACCCGGACGAGGCTCGCCAGCTGGCTTCGCTGGCCGACGAGGTGAACGGCCGGCGTCAGGACGAGGACCGCCGGACTCTGGCCGAGGCGTTGGAGCTCCTGGAGGGGGAATTCGATCCGGAGCGCGACTGGGGGGTCGTCCTTGCCCGGGAAGGTTGGCACCCCGGCGTGATCGGAATCGTCGCGTCACGGATGGTGGAGCGGCTCCACCGGCCCGTGGTCCTCGTGGCCCTCGAGGGCGAGGGGGGCCGCGGCAGCGCCCGGTCCATTCCCGGCTTTCATCTCCACGGGGCCCTGACCCGGTGTGCACCCTTCCTTCGTCGCTTCGGGGGTCACGCCGCCGCAGCCGGCATGGAGCTGGACCGGGACCGGCTGGATGAATTCCGGGCCGGGTTCAACCAGGTGGTGCGAGGGGAGCTGGATCCGGAGCTCCTGCGCCCCAGCCTCCGGGTGGATCTGGAGGTGGATCCCGGGGCGTTGACGCTGGAGTTGGCGGATCTGGCCCGATATCTGGGCCCCCACGGGATCGGAAACCCCAGGCCCGTCCTCCTGGCACGGAATCTCCGGGTCGACGGGGCTCGGGAGGTGGGCCGGGGTCACCTGAAGATGCGCCTCGGCTTCCGGTCCGGGTCCGTGGATGCCATCGGCTTCGGACTCGTGGAGCGGTTTCCTCCGTCGGACTGGCAGGGGGAGCTGGTCGACCTCGTCTTCCAGCTCTCGGTGAACGAGTATCGGGGACGCCGGACCCCCCAGTTGAAGGTCCTCGATGTCCGCCGCGCCAGGGCCGCGGGAACGACCGCGGCCTCGGGATCCTCGGCGGCGTGAGGTGAGGATCATCGCTGGGGAATGGGGTGGGCGGCGCCTTGCACCGCTGCGAGGCCGAGGGATCCGCCCGACCACCGATCGCGTGCGAGAGGCGTGGATGTCCGCCATGGGCGGAGATTTCACCGGGCTGCGGGCGCTGGATCTCTTCGCGGGCTCGGGTGCCCTGGGGCTGGAGCTCCTCAGTCGGGGCGCGGAGCATGTGACCTTCGTCGAGCGCGCCCCCGCGTCCCTCCGTGTGCTCCGCCAGAATGTCGGAAGCGTCGGCGCCGAGGGTCGGGCATCCGTCGTCTCCTCGGACGTCTTTCGGTTCCTTTCGGAGTCCCTGGAGACGGCGTCCGTCCCGGACCTCGCCCTGGCGGACCCCCCCTACCAGTCCGGGGCCTCCGCCCGCCTGGTGGAGGCGTTTCTCCGTGCCCCCTTTGCCCAGACCCTCTGGGTGGAGCATGCTTCCCGGGAAGCCTTGCCGGACGTTCCCGGTCTCCGCCAGCGTCGGTATGGTGACACGACCCTCTCCGCCCTGACCCGATCGCCATGACCGCTGCCCACCGCATCGCCGTCTATCCCGGCTCCTTCGATCCCATCACCCTGGGTCACGAAGACATCGCACGTCGCACCCTCCGGCTGGCGGACCGCCTGATCGTGGCCGTGGCCCACACCGCCACGCAGAAGAAGACCGGGTTCTTCCCCGTGGAGGAGCGGGTCTCCCTCATCCGTGAGGTCTTCGCCGACGAGCCTCGGGTGGAGGTCACCTCCTTCCAGGGGCTCCTGGTGGACTTCTGCCGGGATCGGGGTGCCCAGTTCGTCATCCGAGGACTCCGGGCCGTATCGGACTTCGAGTACGAGTTCCAGATGGCCCAGATGAACAACGAGCTGAACCCGGATCTGGAGACGGTCTTCCTGACTCCGGACGTCGACTTCTCGTTCCTGTCGGCCTCCCTCGTCCGGGAGGTGGCCCGCCTGGGCGGGGATGTGTCGGCCTTCGTCTCCCCGGGCGTCCAGCGAGCCATGACCCGGCTGCTCTCCCCCGCCTGACGATGCATCCCTTTCGCGCTCAACTCCGAGTCCGGGCCGCGGCGAACCCGCGCCGCATCGTCCTTCCTGAAGCCGGCGATCCCCGGGTCCAGGATGCGGCCCTGGAGCTCCATGGCGACGGCCTGGCCGCACCGGTGCTGGTGGGAAGCCCGGGGACCCGAGCCGCCGCACTGGCTCGCCGCCCGGCGCTGGAACTCGTCGCCTGGGTCGATCCGGAGGACGACCTGGACCTGTTCGCCGGGGCGCTCTTGGAGCGTCGCAGTCATCGGGGGATGACGCTGGAGCAGGCCCGGGAGTACGTACGGGATCCGGTGATGCGCGCCGCGCTCATGGTGGGGATGGGGATGGTGGACGGGTCCGTGGCGGGGGCTGCCCATGCGACGGGTGACGTCCTCCGGGCCGCCTTCTGGTGCGTAGGAACGGCTCCGGGGATCTCCACGGTCTCCTCGGCCTTCTACATGGCCTTCGACGATCTGCTGGGGGAGGGACCGGGGGTGCTGAGCTACGCCGACGGCGCCGTGGTGCCGGAGCCCGACACCCGCCAACTCGCCGAGATCGCCGTGGCGGCTGCCCGGGCTCGACGTCGGATCGTGGGCGACGAGCCCAGGGTCGCCTTCCTCTCCTATTCCACCCGGGGCAGTGCAGGGGGGGCCTCGGTGGAGCGGGTGCGTGGGGCGGTGGAGATGTTTCGGGAATGGCTCCCGGATACGCCGGTGGACGGGGAGATCCAGGTGGACGCAGCCCTCCTGCCGGCGGTGGCGGCCCGGAAGGCGCCCGGTTCTCCCCTCGACGGCCGGGCCAACGTCCTCGTCTTCCCCGATCTCAACGCGGGAAACATCGGGTACAAACTCACGGAGCGTCTTGCCGGGGCGGCGGCGGTGGGGCCCGTCCTCCAGGGTCTCTCGTCGCCGTGCAACGACCTTTCCCGGGGCTGTTCCGCCACGGACGTGGTGGAGGTGGCGTGTATCACGGCGCTCTCCTCTGCGGGTTGACTGCTCGAAAACAGATGTTTGCCCAACTTGATCCACCCGCCCCGGCGCGGCTATTCTAAAGGCCGAGGCTGGGTCCGGGCCTTGTGGTGCCTGGACGGTGCTCGGGCTTCAATCACCCTTCGGAGGATTGCATGGGCTTCAGTGTCGCGAAGCAGGACGGGGTCACGGTGGTCGACGTCGAGGGTCAGTTGATCGTCGGAAACCGCCAGGAGCTGAAGCAGCGTGTGCTGCAGGAGCTCGAGGGCGGCGAGCGCCGCTTCGTCATCGACTTCGAGGATACCGGCTATATCGACTCCTCCGGACTCGGCGTCCTGGTGAGCCTCTCCAAGAAGATCCGCGAGCAGGGCGGAGAGCTCCGTCTCTCGGGTCTCAACGAGGATCTGCGGACTCTTTTCGAACTCACGAAGCTCGACACGCTCTTCCGGATCACCGACTCGAAGAGTGAAGCGCTGCAGGGGCTCTGAGCCTCTGTTCCCGCCAGCGGGAGGTAGATGATGGAGCGCTCGTTCGTCGTCGAGGTCCCCAACGACGTCCGTGCCATCGAGAGGACCGTGGAGTTGGTGGTTCGTCGATGCCGGACGTGTGAGGGGATGGCTCGCAAGTTCCACCTGAACTTCCGGGTGGGGCTCGCGGAGGCCCTGGCGAATGCCATGCTCTACGGGAACGGGTCGGATCCCGGCAAACGGGTCCGTGTCGACGTGACGGTGAGCCCCTCCCGGGTCTCGGCCCGGGTCACCGATCAGGGAGACGGTTTCGACCCGGCGTCGGTCCAGGACCCCACCACTCCGGAGAATCTGCTCCGGACCGGCGGACGGGGCCTCTTCCTCATGCGGAAGCTCCTGGATGAAGTCCGCTTCAACGATCGGGGCAACTCGGTGACCCTGGTCCTCATGCTGGAGGAAGCGGCGCCGTTGGACGAGGCTGCCTCGGCATGAGCCTGGACCGGGCCTTTCGGTCCGCGCTCCCCGATTCGGCCCGGCAGAATCTCGACGACTTCGCTGGAAGTCTCGCGTTGGAGCTCCGCCTCTGGTCCTCCTCCAACGGAGACGCGCCCGAGTGCCTCTACCCCGGGGTCGGCGCCGAACCCCTGACCGGCGCGGTGGTGCGCCGGGAGATCAGCGCCCGGGACGGAAACCGGTACACGCTGGAGCTCGTGGCTCCGCCGACGGCTCCCGACGCAGAGGCCCTAGCCGACGTGGTGGCACCGGTCCTGGAGCGGACGTTGGACTTCGCCAAGGAGATCCGCTTCTTCACCCTGGAGCTGTCGGAGCGGTACGAGGAGATCAATCTCCTGTACTCCATCTCCGAGACTCTCGGGTCCACCCTCCAGCTGGAAGACGCCGCGCGACTGATCCTGGTGGAGTTGTGCGATGTGCTGGGGGCCCGACGAGGGTCGCTCTGGGTCCACGATCCGGCCCAGGAAACCCTCGTCCTCACGGCGTCCGTGGGAGAGGGAGGGCGCCGGGAGCCCATCGGGATCGACGACGTGGATGCCGTCACGGCGCAGGTGTTCCGGGAGAACCGCTCCGTGATCCTCTCGGCTCGCGAGGTGCTGAAGGCCGGTGACCTGGTGGACGTCGACCTGGCGGATTCCGAGTCCTTCCTCCTGGTGCCGGTGAGCTACACCCCGCCCTCCGGCGCGCCGCGTACCGTGGGCGTGATCAATCTGATCGGTCGGCACCACGGTGGGCGTTTCACCGCCGCGGACCAGAAGCTCCTGGCCGCCATCGCCAGCCAGGTCGGGGCGGCGTTGGAGAACAATCGTCTCATCCGGCAGAGCCTGGCCCGGGAACGGATGGCTCGGGAGATGGAGCTGGCCCACGACCTCCAGCAGAAGCTTCTGCCCTCCGTCGACGGCTTCCCCGGAGCCCGGGTCTCGGCCCGCGTGGAGC
>JARRPL010000064.1:26747-43081 GCA_037382905.1 Gemmatimonadota bacterium
CCTCATGGCGGCGGCCGGGTGGGCGTCATGATCGGGGATGTGTCGAGCCACGGCTTCCCCGCCGCGCTGATCATGGCGCTGTCCATGAGCGCCGCATCCATCTACGCCTCCGAGTCGAAGGGCCCCGGCAGGGTGCTCCGTCAGATGGACGACGCGCTGCAGGAGGAGCTGGAGACCACCGAGATGTACGTCAGCCTCTTCTACGGTGTCCTGGATCCCGAGGCCAAGACCCTGACCTACGCCAACGCGGGTCACCCCCACGCCTTTCTACTGCGACCCGAGGGTGAACCGGAGCGGCTGCTCGCCACGGATCCGCCGGTGGGCTTCGCGGGCCCCGACGCCTACGGCGAGGCGTGTCTTTCGTGGGATCCCGCCACCGATCGCCTCCTCCTCTTCACCGACGGCCTCTCGGACACCCTCACCTCCCGGGAGAATCCCGACGGGGAGGCGCTGGTCCTCAACACCGCAGCAGGGGCCATGGACGCCCCGCCGGCGGAGGTGGTGGACCGGCTCTTCGAGCTGACCCGGGACGCCCGACCCACCATCCCGTCCGACGACCGGACGGCGCTCATCGTCGCAGGAGGTTGAGTGGCCCCCCGGCGCGGGGGACACCGGCCGAAGCGGTCGCTGGGCCAGAATTTCCTGGTGGACCCAAACCTTCAGCGGAAGATCGTGGAGGCCGTGGGGGCCGGCGCTTCCGAGGAGGTCGTGGAGGTGGGACCGGGGCGGGGCGCCCTCACCCGGCACCTCGCGGGACGTGTGGGACATCTGGTGCTGGTGGAGCTGGACGACGACCTGGCCGGAGCCCTCAGGGAGGAGTACCAGGGGGACCCTCGGGTCGACGTGCGCCACGCCGACGTCCTCCAGACCGACCTGGCCTCCTGCACCCGGGACTGGGCGGCGACCCGCGTCGTGGGCAACATCCCCTACAACATCACCACGCCGATCCTCTTCCACCTCCTGGAGCGGCCCCGCCCCCGGGACATCGTCCTGATGGTCCAGAGGGAGGTGGCGGAACGGATCGTGGCCCAGGCGGGCACTTCGGCCTACGGTGCCCTGGCCGTGGGAGTGCAGAGCGTCGCCGACGCCGACCTCCTCTTCCGGGTTCCTCCGCAGGCGTTCCGTCCGGTACCGCGGGTCGAGTCGGCGGTGGTCCGGGTGACCCCCCACCGACCCCCCGGCCTGACGACCGAGGACGAGCGTCGTCTCCGGCGCCTCACCCGGGCGGCCTTCCACTGGCGCCGGAAGCAGATGCAGAAGATCCTGCGGGACCACCCGGATCTGGCCATCCCCAGGTCGGTGGTGGAGGCGGCGGGTGCGGAGCTGGGACTGGACCTGGCGCGAAGACCCGAGACCTTCGCTCCGGACCTCCTTGTGCAGCTGGCCGGTCGGCTTCTTTGACGGGACGACCGGCGGGCCGGTGGGCCGGCGGTTGGACCGCTGCAGACGGGGGCACCCCGTCGATTGATTCGAGGCTCCTCCCGGCCTACCTTTGTGACACTTTTCACAAGCCGGATCCGGCTTTACCCATCCACGGTCGCCACCGCACCGCCGTGTCCCGAAAGGTCTCCGACAGCACTGTCCGCCGTCTCTCCCAGTACCTCCGCATCCTCGAAGGGAGGGAGGCGACTCCCCAAGCCACCGTGTCCAGCACGGAGCTGGCCCGGGACGCCGGCACCACTGCCGCCCAGGTGCGGAAGGATCTCTCGCTCTTCGGCTCCTTCGGCAAGCGGGGTCTGGGGTATGGAGCCGGGGACCTGGCGGACCGGCTCCGGTCCATCCTGGGGCTCAAGAAGGTCTGGAGAGTTGCCCTCCTCGGCGCCGGCCGGATCGGCTCCGCTCTCTTCGAATACGGGGACTTCCGCCGCCGGGGCTTCGACATCGTGGCCGTGTTGGACAACGACCCCCTCAAGATCGGCACGCGCTGGAGCGGAGCGGTGGAGGTGGAGGACGTCACGGACCTGGAGGAGGTGCTCCGTCGCGAGGGGGTCGACGTGGTGATCGTCGCCGTCCCGGCGAACGCCGCCCAGGAGCTGGCGGATCGGGCGGTCGGCGCGGGCGTGCGCGGAATCCTGAACTTCGCGCCTGTCCAGCTCCGGGTCACCGAGGGCGTGTCGGTGCAGGACGTGAACGTCGTCACCGAGTTGGAGGCTCTCTCCTTCGACCTGACCCACCCGGGGCGGAACGGGGCCGGCTGAGGTGGCGGCCTCCCTGATCCAGCGGGTGGCGGATCGGCTTCAGGAGGGCCCCGTCCACACACTGGCGCTGGCGCGGGAGGTCCTGGGACTCCATGGACATCCCGGCGCCGCCTCTGCCGCGGTCTTCGCCCTCCTGGGCCAGGACCCGCGCTTCGAGGTCGATGCCGGGGGTACCTGGAGCCTTCACGACACGCCGCCGGGCACTCGGTTGTCGGAGCTGTCCTACGCCGTGGTGGACGTGGAGACGACCGGCGGAGGTCCCCACCGGGGACACCGAATCACCGAGATCGCCATCGTGCACGTGGACGCCGGCGAGATCACCCGGGAGTACGCCACCCTCATCAATCCGGGTCGGAGCATCCCGTCGATCGTGAAGTCCATCACCGGCATCACTCCGGAGATGGTGGACGGGGCGCCCTTCTTCGAGCACGTCTCGGAGACGGTGGCGGAGCTGCTGGAAGGTCGGATCTTCGTCGCCCACAATGCCCGCTTCGATCGGGGTTTCGTACGGGCGGAACTCATCCACGCCCTGGGCGAGGCTCCTTCCTTCGAGTCCCTCTGCACAGTGAAGATGGCCCGAGGGCTCCTGCCCCGCCTTCCCCGGAGAAACCTCGACGCTCTCGCCCGACACTATCAGATTCCCATCCATGGCCGGCACCGCGCCGGGGGTGACGCGCTGGCCACCGCCCGGATCCTGCTGCGCCTGCTGGACGAGGCGTCGCTCCAGGGCATCCACGATCTCGCGGCGCTCCGGACGGCCCTGCGCCGCCGGGGGCGGCGCAGTCAACGCCGGTCCCCGAGTCCCCCAGATCCGGAGGAGCCATGAAGGCATCCGAGCTTCCGCTGGTCCGCTCGACTCAGGTGGGCGGGATCCGCATCCATGCCCTCGAGGCGGGCCTGCAGTGGCTCGACGGAGGGGCCATGTTCGGGGTGGTGCCGCGGCCCCTGTGGGAGACTCGGATTGCACCGGATGATCGGAACCGCATCCCCCTGGGGCTTCGTTGTCTCCTGGTGGAGGCCCCGGGAGCGTTGGTCCTGGTGGATACGGGGATCGGCAACAAGGAGGAGCGGAAGTTCCGCTCCATCTACGGCGTGGACAACGAGGGAGATCCCACCCGGCTGGAGGACGCCATCCGGGCAGCGGGCTTCGAGCCCGAGGACATCGACATCGTCCTCTCCACCCATCTCCACTTCGACCATGCCGGTGGGAACACCCTCCTCAGGGATGACGGGCAGATCGTCCCGGCGTTCCCGGGTGCTCGCTACGTGGTGCAGCGCCAGGAGTTCGACTTCGCCCACTCTGGAAACGAGCGTGTGCGAGCCAGCTACCTGACCCGCAACATCGATCCGGTGGCCCGGGCCGGACTCCAGGACTTCGTGGACGGCCCGGCGACGGTGACGGAAGGCGTGCGGGTCCTTCCGACACCGGGGCACACGCCCCACCACCAGTCCGTCCTGGTGGAGTCGGACGGCGAGGTCGCGTGCTTCCTGGCGGATGTCTGTCCCACCACGGCCCACCTCCCCCTGCCTTGGATCATGGGCTACGACCTGGAACCCCTGGTGACGCTCGAGAGCAAGCGAGGTCTCTGGTCCCGGGCCCGGGAGGAGGGCTGGCTGCTGGTCTTCGAGCACGATCCCCGGGTGCCGTGGGGACGCCTCGACCCCGACGACCCGCGCCCCACCTTGGTGGAAGTGGAGTGATCGACGTCGTCAAGGGTGCCAGGCTCGAGCCCTTTGCAGTACTTTTCCCTGGCTGTCCTGCTGACTCCAAAACCTCCGAAACTTCATGAGTGACAAGGCCCACACACCGGTCATCGTCAGCGGTGTCCGGACTCCTGTCGGTCGCTTCCTCGGCGGCCTCGCGACCCTCACGGCGCCACAGTTGGGGGCGATCGCGGTTCGCGAGGCCGTGAGCCGCTCCGGCGTCGATCCCTCGGCTTTGGACGAGGTCATCGTCGGCCACGTCGTCCAGGCCGGCGCCGGGCAGGCGCCGGCCCGGCAGGCGGCCATCCAGGCGGGGATCCCCGGCACGGTGCCCGCAGTCACCATCAACAAGGTGTGTGGGTCGGGGCTCAAGGCGGTCATGCTCGCCGCCCAGGCCATCCGGGCCGGCGACCTGCAGGTGGCCGTCGCCGGTGGCATGGAGTCCATGTCCAATGTTCCGTACTACCTCCGGGGTCTCCGGAGCGGCGTCAAGTTCGGCGACCAGAGGCAGGAGGACGGACTCATCCTCGACGGACTCTGGTGCTCCTTCGGCCAGTGCCACATGGGGGGGCATGCCGAATACACGGCCCAGAAGGCGGGGGTCACGCGGGCGGAGGCGGATGCCTTCTCCCTCCGATCCCACCAGAAGGCGGTCGCCGCCATGGAGGCGGGCAAGTTCGACGGGGAGATCGTGCCCGTGACGGTGCCGGGCCGGAAGGGGGATACGGTGGTGGACCGGGACGAGTCTCCCCGCCCCGATACCTCCCTTGAGGCCCTGGGCCGTCTCCGGCCCGCCTTCCCGAAGGATGCGCCCCAGGACATCGAGGAGTTGGTGGTAACCGCCGGGAACGCCCCTGGCCTGAACGATGGGGCCGCTGCGCTGGTCGTGTGCAGCCAGGCCTTCGCCGAGGCCCACGGTCTGGAGATCCGGGCCGTCATCACCGGCTACGCCAGCGGAGGTACGGAGCCCCGGGATCTCTTCTTCGCCCCCATTGCGGCGGTGAACAACCTCATGGAGCGTACCGGCGACTCCATCGGCGATTACGACGTCATCGAGGTCAACGAGGCGTTCGCCGTGCAGGCCATCGCCGATATGCGGGCCCTGGGGATGGACGAGGACCGGGTCAATGTGCACGGGGGCGCCGTGGCCCTGGGACACCCCATCGGTGCATCGGGCGCCCGAATCCTCGTGACACTCCTGTCGGCGCTGGAGGATCGGGACCAGGAACGGGGCCTGGCCACCCTCTGCCTCGGAGGCGGCAACGCCGTGGCCCTTTCCGTCCAGCGGGGCTGAGGGGGCGAGCATGAGCGAGATCCGCAAGGTCACCGTCATCGGCGGGGGTACCATGGGGAACGGCATCGCCCACGTCTGCGCCCAGCACGGTCTCGAGGTGGTCCTGGTGGACGTGGACCGGGAGGCGCTCGACCGGGGCCTCGACACCATCTCGAGGAACATGGACCGCCAGGTGAAGAAGGAGACCCTCAGCTCCGAGGAGAAGGCGGCGGCCCTCGGGCGCATCCGGGGGGTCGACGACCCGGCGGCGGGGGCACGGGAGGCCCAGCTGGTGGTGGAGGCGATCCCCGAGCGGGCCGACCTCAAGTACGAACTCTTCCGCGCCCTCGACGACGCGGCGCCCGACGAGGCGATCCTCGCGTCCAATACCTCCTCCATCTCCATCACGGAGATCGGCGCCCGGACCCGTCGGCCGGAACGGGTCATCGGTATGCACTTCATGAACCCGGTGCCGGTGATGAAGCTCGTGGAGGTGATCCGGGGACTCGCCACCAGCGATGAGACCACCGCCCAGGTCGTGCGACTGTCCCGGGCACTGGGGAAGACGCCCGTGGAGGTCAACGACTTCCCGGGGTTCGTGTCGAATCGGGTCCTCATGCCCATGATCAACGAGGCGGTCTTCGCCCTCATGGAGGGGGTCGCCGAGGTGGAGGCCATCGACCAGGTCATGACCCTGGGGATGGCCCACCCCATGGGGCCGTTGGCCCTCGCCGACCTCATCGGCCTGGACACCTGCCTCAACATCCTGGAGGTCCTCCATCGAGAGTTGGGGGACGACCGGTATCGACCGTGTCCGCTGCTGCGCAAGTACGTCGCGGCCGGGTGGCTGGGGCGGAAGTCCGGTCGGGGATTCCATCGCTACGACAACTGAGGGCCACCCCATGACCGCCACCGCCGAACAGCTGGAGATCCGGGCCCTGGCTCGCGAGTTCGCCACCCGGGAGATCGCGCCCCATGCCGAGGCCTGGGATGCGGAGCGGAGGATTCCCGAGGAGCTGTTCAGGGCCATGGGGGAGGTGGGCTTCCTGGGGATGCTGGTTCCCGAGGAGTACGGCGGATTGGCCCTGGACCTCCCGACCTATCTCCTGGTCCTGGAGGAGATCGCGCGGGCGGACGCTTCGGTGGCCTTGTCCGTGGCGATCCATAATGGACCGGTGCCGTCGATCCTCCTGGCCCACGGCTCCCAGGAACAACGGGCCTCCTGGCTTCCGCGCCTCGCCTCCGGGGAGATTCTGGGTGCCTTCGCCCTCACCGAGTCGGATGCCGGGAGCGACGTCGGCGCCGTGCAGGCCCGGGCCACCCGAGTCGAGGGTGGGTGGAGGCTGGACGGTCGCAAGGCGTGGGTGACGAACGGGGGCCGTGCCGGGCTGGTCGTTCTCTTCGCCCGGGTCGGCGAAGAGGGCCTGGGGTGTTTCCTGGTGGACCCGGCGCTGGAGGGCTATCGGGTGGGGGCGCGGGTTACCACCATGGGTCACCGGGCCTCCGAGACGGTCACCGTGACCCTCGACGGGGTCACGGTGACGGAGGAGGCCCTCCTGGGCGAGCCCGGTGACGGACTGACCTATGCGTTGGAGAGTCTGACGCTGGGGCGCACGGGGATTGCTGCCCAGGCACTCGGCATCGCCCAGGCCTCCTTGGATCATGCCGCCCGGTACGCCCTGGAACGCACGCAGTTCGGTCGTGCCCTGGCGGAGTTCGGGGCGACCCAGGCCAAGCTTGCGATCATGGCGGCCCGCATCGCCGGGGCCCGGGCCGCGACCCAGGAGGTGGGCCGGCGTCTGGAGGCCCGGAAGCGTGGGGCGGAGGACCCGGGTGACGGGCCCGAGGACCTGGACGCCCGAGCCGCCGGAGCCAAGCTGCTGGCCAGCGAGGTGGCGATGTACGCGGCAGACGAGGCCGTCCAGATCTTCGGGGGTTACGGCTACATGAGGGACTACCCGGTGGAGCGCCTGATGCGGGACGCCAAGGGCACCGAGATCTTCCAGGGGACGAGTGAGATCATGCGGGTGGTGATCGCCCGCGCCCTCCTGGAGTCTGCGCAAGGCGGCTGAATCCTCGTTCCGCGGGGCCCTGTTTCAAAGACAACGGACCATCGAAATACATGGGGAGCGCGTAGGCATGGAGATCTTCGAGCGGATGGCGAAGCATCAGCACGAACAGCTGGTGTTCTGGAGCGAGCCGGAGCTGGGTTACAAGGGGATCATCGCGATCCACGACACGACCCTCGGCCCCGCCCTCGGCGGGACCCGGTTCTGGAACTATCCCTCGGACGAGGAGGCGGTGGTGGACGCCCTCCGGCTTGCCCGGGGCATGAGTTACAAGGCGGCCGTGGCGGGGCTCAACCTCGGAGGTGGCAAGTCCCTGATCATCGGGGACAACAAGACGCCCTACCGCGAGATGATCTTTCGGGCCCATGGCCGGGCCGTGGAATCACTGGGCGGACGCTACATCACCGCCGAGGACGTGGGGACGTCCCCCGACGACATGGAGTACGTCCTCATGGAGACGGATTCGGTGGTCGGGATCTACGGTCGCTCCGGCGATCCGTCGCCCGTCACCGCTCATGGGGTCTACGTGGGGATCAAGGCGGCGGCCATGCACCGCTACGGCGACGACTCCCTGGACGGGAAGCACGTGGCGGTTCAGGGCGTGGGTCACGTGGGCTACTACCTGTGCCAGTACCTCCATGAGGAAGGGGCTCGACTCACCGTGACCGACATCGACGCCGAGCGGGTCGCGCGGGTCGTCGAGGACTTCGATGCCACCGCCGTGGAGGTGGACGAGATCTATGCCGTGGATGCGGACATCTTCGCACCGTGCGCCCTGGGGGCCGTCATCAACGACGATACCCTGAAGGTCTTCCAGTTCGACATCATCGGGGGCGCCGCCAACAACCAGTTGGCCCGGACCCACCACGGCGCCGCCATCGCCGAGAAGGGGATCCTGTACGCGCCGGACTACGTGATCAACGCCGGCGGCCTCATCAACGTGTACGGAGAACTCAAGGAGTGGTCTCCGGAACGGAGTCGGCGGAAGGCCGGTGAGATCTACCAGACCCTGCTGCAGATCTTCCAGCGAGCCCACGAAGAGGGCATCCCCACCGCCGTGGCGGCGGACCGGGTGGCCAAGCTCCGGATCCAGAAGGCCCGACACCTGCAACGCACCTGGGTCTGAGCCTCGTCGAAAGGAGATGTCCATGCGCCACGAACACCTCAGCCGAGTCGACCCCGAGATCCACGCCATCCTGGGTCGGGAGGCCCGACGGCAGGGATCCCAGCTCGAGCTCATCGCCAGCGAGAACTTCACCTCCCACGCGGTTCTTGAAGCCACGGGCTCGGTCCTGACCAACAAGTATGCCGAGGGGCTCCCCGGGAAGCGCTACTACGGGGGGTGCGAGTTCGTGGATGAGGCGGAGGAGCTGGCCCGCACACGAGCCACCGAGCTCTTCGGGGCGGAGCACGCCAATGTGCAGCCCCACTCGGGAGCCCAGGCCAACATGGCGGTCTTCCTGGCTTTTCTCGAGCCGGGAGACCGGAGTCTGGGGATGGCCCTGAGCCACGGGGGGCATCTGACCCATGGCTCGCGCGTGAACTTCTCCGGGAAATATTTCGAGAGCGCGGCCTACGGGGTTCGGGAGTCCAACGGTCGGATCGACTACGACGCCCTTCGGGAGCAGGCTCTGGAGTTCAAGCCCAGGCTCATCATCGCCGGAGCCAGCGCGTATCCCCGGATCATCGACTTCGAGGCGTTCGGAGCCATCGCCCGTGAGGCGGGGGCGCTCCTCCTGGTGGACATGGCCCACATCGCCGGTCTGGTGGCGGCGGGCGTCCATCCATCGCCGGTCCCCCACGCCGACGTGGTGACCACGACGACCCACAAGACGCTCCGGGGCCCCCGTGGCGGCCTGATCCTCAGTCGCGAGGAGCACGCGAAGGCCCTGGACAAGGCGGTCTTTCCCGGGATGCAGGGAGGACCCCTCATGCACGTCATCGCCGCCAAGGCGGTGGCGTTCAAGGAGGCGCTCCAGTCGGACTTCGGGACCTACGCCCGCCAGGTCGTGGTGAATGCCAAGGCGCTGGGAGATGCTCTCCTCACTCGGGATTTCCACCTGGTGAGCGGTGGTACGGACAACCACCTTCTCCTGGTGGATCTGCGACCCAGCCATCCGGACCTTTCGGGCAAGGACGCGGAGCACGCCCTCGAGGCGGCGGGGATCACCCTCAACAAGAACACGGTACCTGGAGAGACACGCTCCCCCTTCGTGACGTCCGGCCTTCGCATCGGCACCCCGGCGCTGACGACCCGGGGAATGGGCGAGGCGGAGATGCACCGCATCGGCGAGTGGATCGCCCGCGTCCTGGCGTCTCCCGGCGACGAAGCGCTCATCCGGCGGACGCGGCAGGAGGTGGAGGAGCTCTGCGAGAGCTTCCCGCTCTACGCCGAGCTCACCTCCGTCTGGAGCGGGACCCGCGCTACGACGCGCGGGCCTATCTCCTCGTGCTGGCGACCCTGAATCACGTCATGGCAGGGCTGACGGAGCGTCGACACATCTCCGGGCGTGAGCTGGCGCTGGGAATGCGGGATGTGGCCATCGAGCGATTCGGTCTGATGGCTCGCACCGTCCTCTCCCACTGGGGGCTCGAGACCACCGAGGACGTGGGACGCATCGTCTTTGCCCTGGTGGAATGCGGGGTGTTGGTGAAGCAGGAGGGAGACCGGATCGAGGACTTCCGGGACGTCTTCGACTTCCAGGAGGTTTTCGAGGATGCGTATCCCTGGGGAGCGCATCTGAACTGAAGCGGGTCCGTCGGACCCGATGTCGGCATGAATCAACGAGACAACGCCCACGGGAGGGGTTGAAATGGCGGATGAAGGCGCATTTCCGCGCTGCCAGAAGTGCGATGTGGGGTTGCTTCTTCCTCTGTCCGACTACGGTCGTGACGGGGCGCCCATCCGATACAAAGCCTGGGTCTGCTCGAACCCCGAGTGCGGCTTCAACATCCGCATCGACAACGGGGAGATCACCCTGGGCCGTGCCATCGGACAGAGCTACAAGTAGGGTTCCGGGGATCGGCCCATGACACCGCCGATCCGCCCCTGGGCGGTGGATCCTCTTCCGTGGGTCACCGGGACCACCGCAGCAGCGTTCGACGCCTGGGCGATCCAGGAGCGGAACGTTCCGCAGGCGGCTCTCATGGAGCGGGCCGGAGTCGCCGCTGCCCGCGTCGTGCACCACCTCCATCCCCAGGGTGCGGTCTGCGTCCTCGCCGGAAAGGGGAACAACGGGGGTGACGCCCTGGTGGCGGCCCGAAGCCTCGCCGCCTGGGGGCGGGAGGTTCGCCTGGTGACGGCGGATCGCCCGGCGCCCCACCCCCTCCTCCACGACTGGCCGGTTTCCCATCGAGACGCGGCGGATCTGGACGATCGGGGGTTGGAGCTCGTACTCGTCGGCGCATCGGTCGTGGTGGACGGCCTTCTGGGCACCGGAATCAGCGGCGCCCCCCGGGGTGCCGCAGGGCGCATCGTGGAGGCGTTGAGGAGCTGCGAGGCCCCGGTGGTGGCACTGGACGTTCCCTCCGGCGTGGACGCAGACCAGGGACGGGTGGCCGGGGCTGCGGTGCGAGCTGCCGCCACGGTGGCCTTCGGTTGGCCCAAGCTGGGGACGCTCCTTCACCCCGGTCGGGCCCACACCGGACGTCTGCTCGTGGTGGAGATCGGATTTCCTCCCCTCCGGCCCGAAGACCGCGCAGGCCTTCTCCTCACACCGGCCTGGGCCCAGGGGCGGTGGCCCCGCAGGGATCCCGTGACCCACAAGAACAAGGTCGGAGCTCTGGCTGTGGTGGCGGGGCGCACCGGGATGGCGGGGGCGGGAATTCTGGCTTCCCGGGCGGCCCTCCGCTCCGGCGCCGGGTACGTTCGCCTGGTCACGGACCCCGGCAACCGGGAGGTCGTCCAGTCGGCACTCCCGGAGGCGGTCTTCGTCGACGCGTCGGATCCCGGGGCGGTCCGGGAGGCGTTGGAGTCGAGTCGCGCCGTGGCGGTGGGCCCGGGGATGGGGACGGACGAGTCGGCGGCGCACCTCCTGAGGCAGGTGCTGGCGGTGGATCGACCCCGGGTCGTGGACGCGGACGCCCTGACGCTCCTGTCCGAGGGGAGCGAGGCGGTGCCGGCGGGGGCCCGAACCGTTCTCACCCCCCATCCCGGAGAGGCCGCCCGCCTCCTCGGCGACTCGGTAGAAGGGGTGGAGAAGGACCGTGTCGATGCCACCGAGCGGCTGATGGATGGCACGGGTGTCGGCGTCGTCGTCCTGAAGGGTGCGCCTACCCTCGTCCGATCCGCCGCGGGCATGAATGTCGACACCGTGGCGACCTCGGATCTGGCGGTGGCCGGGATGGGCGACACGCTCACCGGTGCCATCGGCGCCTTCCTGGCCCAGGGGTGTCCGCCTGCCGACGCGGCCGGGTTGGGCCTCGTGGCCACGGGGCGGGCGGGAGCCCGGGCCGCCCGGGGCGTCGGCCTGCAGTCGGGGGACATCCCGGAAGCCCTCCCCGGAGTGTTCGTGGAGGGGCCGGGCCACACGGACCTCTCCCTGCCGGATCTCCTCCTGGACCTGGATCCGGCGCGATGACGCCGCGGCTCCCGGACACGGCATGAATCCCTCGGCTCTGGGACCCGGAGGCGAGTTCGATCGGATCCGTGCTCTTCTCGGGGAGCCCCGGACGGACACCGCCGGGCGCGGCGGGTCCCGGCTGTCGGTGGGGCCCGGTGACGACGCGGCGGTGCTGGGGGAGTGGGTGATCTCCACCGACCTCACGGTGGAGGACGTTCACTTCCGGCGCGAGTGGATCGATCTCGGAGCGGTGGGCTATCGGGCCGTTGTGGTGGCCCTCAGCGACCTCGGGGCCATGGGAGCCGAGCCTGAGGCCGTGTTTCTCAGTCTGGCGCTGCCGGATGCGGGGCCGGAGGCCGTGCGGGAGCTTGGGGCCGGCGCCCGGGCCGCCGCGGACTGGGCGGGTGCGGAGCTCGCGGGAGGGGACCTCAGTCGATCTCCGGGTCCCCTGGTGCTCGACGTGGTCGCGGTGGGGAAAACAAGGGATCCGGTGCTCCGCTCCGGGGCACGGCCCGGGGACGACCTCTGGGTGAGCGGGTGCCTCGGCGGTGCGGCGGCCGCCGTGGAGGCGTGGGAGAGGGGGGAGACCCCGTCTCCGCCGATGCTTCGACGGTTCGAGGCGCCGCACCCTCCCTTGGGGCTTCTGGCGTCGTTGCGCCGCACCGGTCGGGTCACGTCCGGGATCGACGTCTCCGACGGTCTCCTCTCGGATGCCGGTCACCTGGCTGCCGCGTCCGGGGTGGCGATCCACATCCACGACGCCCGGGTCCCGGTGGATCCGGCGCTGGAGCACCTCGACCCTTCCAGGCGACTGACCCTCGCTCTGGCCGGTGGAGAGGACTACGAGATCCTCTTCACGGCTCCCGTGGCGGCTCGCGGCGCCCTCGAGCCGGTTCGTCTCGAGCGGGGTGGTGCCGAGGGCGCACGGGTGCATACGGACGAGGGGGAGCCGGTACGGCTGACGCGGATCGGTGAGGTCACGGAGGGGGAGGGCGTCTGGCGCAAGGGCCGGGACGGCGTGAGCCACCGGATCCGCGGTGGCGGGTTCGACCACTTCCCGTCCGACGTCCCATGAGGACCTTGTGGACGGCTCTGGTTGCGGTGGTGTCCACCATCTGGCACGCCGGGCGCATCCTCATCCCGGCCGCCTTCCGCTCCCCGAACTTCCCCCAGGTCGCCCGGGAACAGCCCCGGAGCTGGGCCCGCTCTCTCCTTTGGGCCGCCGGTGTGAAGGTCGAGATGGAAGGGCTGGAGAATCTCCCCCCGGGAGTGCCGGCCATCGTAGTGGCCAACCACGAGTCCTGGTTCGACGTCTTCGCCCTCGTGGTCCATCTGCCCGTCGACTACCGTTTCGTGGGGAAGATCGAGTTGACCCGGGTTCCGTTCTTCGGGCCGTCCTGGCTCGCGTGCGGGCACATCGCCATCGATCGCTCGGACCGGAACAAGGCCATCGAATCCCTGAGGCAAGCCGGCGAATCCCTGCGTCGGGAGGGGGCCGTGGTGGTTATGTTTCCAGAGGGAACGCGGTCGGAGGACGGGAGTCTCCTCCCGTTCAAGAAGGGCGCTTTCGTCCTCGCCCTCCAGACCGGGGTTCCTGTGGTCCCGGTGGGCGTGAGTGGAAGCCGGGAGATCATGCCGAAGGGATCGTGGCGGATCCGACCCGGGACGATTCATGTCCGCATCGGCCCGCCCATCCCGGTGGAGGGCCGGGGGGAGGGGGCCAGGGAGGAGTTGCTGCAGGAGGCCCGCAGCGAGGTGGCGCGGCTCAGGCAACCCGTTTTGCAGGAGTCCGTCGGCGAAGACCAGACCCGAGATACCGAACCTGATCCTTGAGCAGAGACCGGAGGCGACGTTGTCGGCGATCGTAGATATCCGTGGGCGCGAGATTCTTGACTCCCGTGGCAATCCCACCGTGGAGGCGGACGTGATTCTGGAGACCGGGATCTACGGCCGGGCGGCCGTGCCCAGTGGTGCCTCCACCGGCGCCCACGAGGCGGTGGAACTCCGGGACGGCGACCCGGACCGCTACGGCGGGAAGGGTGTGACCCGGGCGGTCCACAACATCGGCACCGAGATTCGCGAATCGCTCGTGGGCTTCGAGGCCAGGGAGCAGCTGGACATCGACCGAACCCTCATCGAACTGGACGGGACGGAGAACAAGGCCCGCCTGGGGGCCAACGCGATGCTGGCGGTCTCCATGGCGGCGGCCCGTGCCGCCGCCCAGGAGAACCAGGTGCCCTTGTGGCGGTACCTGGCGCCGGCGGCGGGGAGTCAGGTCCTGCCGGTCCCCATGATGAACATCCTGAACGGGGGGCAGCACGCCCCCAACAACGTGGACATCCAGGAGTTCATGGTCATGCCTCTGAACTTCGACACCTTCCGGGAGGCCCTGCGGTGCGGCGTCGAGGTCTTCCACGCCCTCAAGAAGGTGCTGACCGAGAAGGGCAAGAACACGGCCGTTGGCGACGAAGGGGGGTTCGCGCCGGATCTGGCCAGCAACGAGGAGGCGGCCGAGATGGTCCTCACGGCCATCGAGCGCGCCGGCTACCGTCCCGGCGAGGATGTGGCGCTGGCCCTCGACGCCGCCGCCACGGAGTTCTTCGAGGACGGGGAGTACACCTTCCGGTGGTCCGGAGGAGAGCGGCGGGACACCGCCGGCATGATCGAGTACTGGCGGGAGTGGGCCAACCGGTATCCCCTCCGATCCGTGGAAGACCCCCTGGAGGAGAATGACTGGGACGGTTGGGGCCGGCTCACGGGAGCCCTGGGAGGGGATCTCCAGGTGGTGGGTGACGATCTCTTCGTCACGAATCCGCGGCGGCTGGAACGGGGGATCCGGGACGGGGTCGCCAACGCCATCCTGATCAAGGTCAATCAGATCGGCACGCTCAGCGAGACGCTCGAAGCGATCCGGTTGGCGGACGAGGCAGGATATCGCTCGGTCATCTCGCACCGCTCCGGAGAGACCGAGGATACGCTCATCGCCGACCTGGCGGTCGCCACGGCTGCGGGCCAGATCAAGACGGGAAGCGCCTCGCGGACCGACCGCGTCGCCAAGTACAACCAGCTGCTTCGGATCGAGGAGACGCTGGGAGACCGAGCCGTGTATCCCGGTGAGGGGCTGTGGGACGACTAGGGCGCGTCGCCGTCTCGGCGCTGGTGCTGCTCGCATTCTACTGGGCCCTCTTCGGCGGGGAATATTCGGTCTGGGAACTCCGGAAGGCTCGGGCGGAGCTCGAGGAGAGCCAGCGGGAGCTGGTCTCCCTCCGGCGGGAGATCGATTCCCTCCGGGCCTGGGCCGATTCCTTGCGGACCGATCCCTGGACGCTGGAACGGCTCGCCCGTGAGGACCACGGCCTGGTTCGGGCCGGGGAGGAGGTGATCCGGGTCACCGGGTCCCCGGAACGGGACTCGTCCCGGGCGGACTCCTCCGACCCGGGGCGTTGAACCCGCCTCAGCCCTCGTCGTCGCCGGACCCGGACTCGGCGGCGGGGACGGGCTGAGCGTCTTCGGTGCGGGGTCCGGCCCCGAGACCCAGGAGCCGGGCCGCTTCCCGGAGGACGTCACCCTGTCCCTCCGCCGATAGGCGGAGTGCCTGCTGCTCCCCGTCGGTCGGTGAGGCGGGCTCCGCATCCGCTCCTTCAGACGCCACCAGCCGCTCCGGAACGTCCGCCTCCCGGGGGAAACCGCCTCGCTCGACCCCCGTCGCTCGCTCGATGAACGGGGCGAAGAGGTCGATGGGGATCGGGAAGAGGGTCGTGGAGTTGTTCTCCGCCGCGACCTCGACGACGGTCTGGAGGAAGCGGAGCTGCAGCGCCGCCGGATGCTCCTTGATGACGTCGGCAGCCTGGCCGAGACGCCTCGAGGCCTGGTACTCACCCTCGGCGCTGATCACCTTCGCCCGCCGCTCCCGCTCCGCCTCGGCCTGCCGGGCCATGGCTCTCTTCATCTCCTGCGGGAGGCCGATATCCTTGATCTCCACCCCCGTGACCTCGATGCCCCAGGGGTCGGTGCCGGCATCGATGATGTCCCGCACGATGTCGTTGATCCGCTCCCGCTCCGCCAACAGCTCGTCGAGCTCCGACTGTCCGATCACGGACCGCAACGTGGTCTGGGCGAGCTGGCTCGTAGCGAAGTAGTAGTCCTCGATCTCCACCACCGCCTTCGAGGGGTCCGCCACCCGGAAGTAGACGACGGCGTTCACTGTGACGGAGACGTTGTCCTTCGTGATGGTGTCCTGGGGCGCGATGTCCAGCGCGATGATCCTGAGGTCCATCTTCTTCATCCGATCGATGCCGAAGGGGACCATGAAGACGAGTCCCGGCCCCTTGGCCCGCACCAGCTTGCCCAGCCGGAAGATGACGCCACGCTGGTATTCGTAGAGCACTCGGATGGAGCTGAGGAGGGTCACGGCGCCGAGGGCCGCGACAGGGATGAGGACGGTGGCCGGATCCATGCGATCTCCAGGGGAGAATGGGGGATGCGCTCTACGTTGAAAGTACCGATTTCGGGGTCGAATCGTTCACCC
>JARRPL010000065.1:0-11459 GCA_037382905.1 Gemmatimonadota bacterium
GCCCCAGGGATCCGCCAGGACCGCCTTGACGCCCCAGGCCTGGCAGGTCTCCAGGACGGCGGCGATCTCCCCGTCGGTGTCGGTGGCGAAGCGATTCAACGCCACCACCGGCGGCACCCCGAACTTGCGGACGTTCTCCACATGGCCCTGCAGGTTCACGATCCCACGCCGGACCGCCGACACATCCTCGGCTTCAAGCTCCTCCCGGGCGACGCCGCCGTGCATCTTCAGCGCTCGCACGGTGGCGACCACCACCGCCACTTCGGGCCGGAGTCCCCCGAAGCGGCACTTGATGTCGAAGAACTTCTCTGCCCCCAGGTCCGCGCCGAAGCCGGCTTCCGTGACCACCACGTCCCCCAGCGCCAACCCGACCCGCGTCGCGGACAGGGAGTTGCAGCCGTGGGCGATGTTGGCGAAGGGCCCGCCGTGCACCAGCGCCGGGGTCCCCCCGAGGGTCTGGACCAGGTTGGGATTGACCGCGTCCTTGAGGAGCAGGGTCATGGCCCCGGACGCCCCCAGGCCTTCTGCCCGGATGGGTTCGCCCTGGCGGTCGTAGCCCACGATGATCCGATCGAGACGGGCCCGCAGGTCCTCCAGTCCGTCGGCCAGGCAGAAGATGGCCATGATCTCCGACGCCGCCGTGATGACGAAGCCGTCCTCCCGGGGGACACCCCCGGTCCTCCCGCCGAGCCCCACCACGATGTGGCGCAACGCCCGGTCGTTCATGTCCACCGCCCTGGGCCAGGTGATGCGGGTGGGGTCGATACCCAGGGTATTGGGCCGGTAGAGGTGGTTGTCCATCACCGCCGACAACAGCGAGTGGGCCGAAGTGATGGCATGGAAGTCCCCGGTGAAGTGGAGGTTGATCTCCTCCATGGGAACCACCTGGCTGTGACCACCGCCGGCGGCTCCCCCCTTGATGCCGAATACCGGCCCAAGGCTGGGTTCCCGCAGGCAGATGACCGGATTCCGGTCCCGCAGACTGAGGGCATCCGCCAGCCCCACCGAGACGGTGGACTTCCCCTCACCCGCCGGCGTCGGACTGATCCCCGTGACCAGGACCAGCCTCCCCTCCTCCCCACCCTTCGCCCGGGCCGTCTCCAGCGGGATCTTCGCCTTGTGATGGCCGTAGGGCACGATCTCGTCGTGGGACAGGCCAATGCGCTCGGCGATCTCCTGGATGGGACGCAGCCGGGCCTTCTGGGCAATCTCGATGTCGCTGGGCATATCGTTTCCTCGGGGGGGACAGCAGGGGATCCGTCGGGCTCGTGAGGCGGCTCAGCCTTCGTAGGCAGCCAGGATCTCGAGAACGCGGTCGATGTCTTCCGGGGTGTGGTCGGCGTTCACCTGGGCCCGGATCTCCTCGTCGCCGCGAGGCACCACGGGGTAGGCCAGTCCGGTGACCAGGACGCCATGGCGGAAGAGGTGCTCGACCATCTCACGGGTCCGCCGGGTGTCCCGGATCATGAGGGGAACCACCGGGTGCTCCCCGGGGATGGTCTCGATACCGATCCGGCCCAGGCCCTCCTCGAAGCGGCGGGTCATGGCCCGGAGGTGGGCCAGGAGTTCCCGGCCCTCGCTGGAATCCACGATGCGCAGGGCGGCCCGGCAGGCGGCGGCCTCCCCCGGCGTGATGGGATTCGAATAGATGTACATGGGCGACGATTCCCGCAGGAATCGGATCAGCGCGGTGGAGCCGGTGACGTACCCCCCGTTGACGCCGAAGGCCTTGCCCAACGTTCCGATCAACACGTCCACGGGTCCCGCGTCCTCGTATTCCTCGACGCCACGGCCCGTCTCACCGAAGGCCCCGACGCCGTGGGAGTCGTCCACCAGCAGGACGACGTTTTCCGGGAAGTGCTCGTCATAGCGCCGGCACAGGGCCTGGATCTCCTTCAGCGGGGCGTGGTCCCCTCGCATGGAGAAGATCCCGTCCGTCACCACCAGGGCCCGACGGGCCTTCCCCTTCCACGCCTCCAACGCCTCTTCGAGCCCGGCGACGTCGTTGTGGGGGTAGATGGCCTTCCCGGCGGGCCGGGCCAGCCGCATGGCGTTGATGATGCAGTTGTGATTGAGCTCGTCGGAGATCAGGACCGTCTCCTTGGTCACCAGCGGAACCACGGTGGACACGATGGTGGCGTAGGCCGACGAGAAGACCATGGCCGCCTCCCGACCGTGGAACTCCGCCAGCTCCCGCTCCAGCTCCACGTGCACGTCGTAGGTGCCGCTGATGAACCGGACCGCGCCGGGCCCCGCACCGTAGGCCGCCGTCCCCTGCTCTTCCGCCTCCATGACCTCCTTGCGGAGCCCGAGCCCCAGGTACGAGTTGGAGTTCATACGGATGAACTCCCGTTCCCCCTGGCCCTCCAGGCGGAATCGAGGGCCACGGTCTCCTTCGGCGGGAAGCACCGCCGTCACCACCGCCTCGGCTCCCTTGGCGGTCCCGGCGTCCTCGAGCTCCGAGACGTGGGCGTCCAACACGGCATTCAGGCGATCGATGGGCATACGGTTCGGGGTCGGGGTTCCGGTGGAGGGCTCGGCGATGGTCGGAAGGTACGACTCGCGGCGCCACCCGTCAGCCGTCGGCGGCGAGTTTCCGCCTCAGATTCTCGATCATGTCGTCGGTCATGGTGTCCAGGTCGTACTCCGGTGACCACCCCCACTCCCGCCGCGCGGCGGAGTCGTCGATCCGTCGGGGCCAGGACTCGGCGATCCCCTGGCGCACCGGGTCCACGTCGTAGCCCATGGTGAAGTCGGGGATCCGAGCCTCGATGGCCGCCGCCAGGTCCCGGGGGGCGAGCTGCATGGCGGTGATGTTGAAGGCGTTTCGGTGCCGTAGCCGGTCGGGGTCCGCCTCCATGATCTCCAGCGCCGCCCGGACGGCGTCGGGCATGTACATCATGTCGAGCTGGGCGTCCTCCGCCAGGAAGCACTCGTAGGGTTCGCCCCGGACCGCGTGGTAGAAGATGTCCACGGCCCAGTCGGTGGTGCCGCCACCCGGAGGCGCTCCGTGGGAGATGATCCCCGGGTACCGTACACCCCGGGCGTCCACCCCGTAGCGGAGGTGGTAGTAGTCGCAGAGGAGCTCTCCGCTCACCTTCGTCACCCCGTCCATGGTGGTGGGCCGCTGGACCGTGTCCTGGGGCGTGGGGTCTCGAGGCGTCGTGGGACCGAAGGCGGCGATGGACGAAGGGACGAAGACCGCCAGGCTCTGCTCCCGGGCCACCTCCAGCACCGATTGGAGCCCGTTCATGTTCACCTGGTAGGCGAGGCGGGGATCCCGCTCTCCGATGGCCGACAGGATCGCCGCCAGGTGATAGACCACGTCGGCGCTGAAGCGCATGGCCGTTGCGCCCACGGCTCGGGCGTCGGTGGCGTCCAGGACCTGGAACGGGCCCTGGAAGGCCTGGTCGGGGGGGCGGATGTCGGTGGCGAGGACGTTGTCTGCGCCGTAGGCGTCCCGAAGGGCGGGGACGAGCTCCGAGCCGATCTGGCCGCCGGCGCCGGTCACGAGGATGCGGGTCAAGGGCCTGGGTCCGGGTGGGGGGGAGGAGTCTCGCCGGGAGCAGCGTCCCGGGCCGGAACGCGGCCAATATACGAAGGGCCCCCTCGAGGGACGACGCCCCGGTCCGGCGTGGGCTTAGACCGGCGTCGCGGGGAGCACGCCCATGGACGGCCGGCGGGCTTCACCCGAGCGGGGCAGCGTCGGAAGGCATGCGACGCGGCAGCCCGGCGCCCGGTGCACCGGGACACCGCGCCTCATCGCCCGGCCAACGGCTGGTCTGCGGCCACCGTCCGGACCCGGACCCGGGCGACGCCGGGCCCCACCACCCCCAGCTCCACCGCCGCCCCGTACGAGAGGTCCAGGATCCGCCGGTCGGTGTGGGCGAAGGGTCCCCGGTCGTTCACCCGCACGACCAGGCTCCGTCCGTTGTCCAGATTCGTGACCTCGACCCAGGTGTGGAGGGGCAGCGTCCGATGCGCGGCGCTGCGGCGATGCATGTCGTAGGTCTCGCCGCTGGCGGTGGGACGACCGTGGAACGCCTCCCCGTACCACGAGGCGAGTCCCGTCTCGTCGTACCCCTCGGCGGTGGAGAGAACGCGATACTCCACCCCGAAGACCTCGTACGTGCGGCCGGCGTCGCTCCGGGCGTCGCCGGGGGTGCCGGACCCGCGGGTGTCCATCGCGCCGGCGCCGGTCACCGGCGCCGGTACGGAGCCCTCTCCCCCCCGGCCCGACGGATAGCCCACCATGGTGCAGGCACCGAGCCAGAGGGGAGCGACGAGGGTCAGGGAGATCCGGAGGACAGGTACGATCCGCATGTCCCATGACTACATCTGTTTGTGCCGCAGGCCAAGGAACCCGCCCGCGAGGCTCGGGCCGAACGCCGGCGATTCCCTTGGGCGCCGCCCGGGTCGGGCCGGGGCCGCCCGACCGCCACCACCCCTTGCCCGAGGACCCCACGCGGAGAAGAATGCCGGTCCGGGTGGCCTGGGAGCCGCCCCGTCCGCCCCACCCCGGAGGTATCCATGCGTCCCACCCGAGCCGTGCCCATCCTCTCCCTCCTCCTGACGCTGGCGGCGGCGCCCCCCGTCGGGGCCCAGGAGGATCTCCGCACCCTCGACCTCGAGACGTATCTGGACATGGAGTCCGTCTCCGACCCCCAGGTCTCCCCCGACGGGTCCCAGATCGTCTACACCCGGGGCTGGATCGACCGCATGAACGATTCGCGGGAGTCCTCCATCTGGATCATGGACGCCGACGGCAGCCGGAATCGATTCCTGGTGGACGGCTCCAACCCCGCCTGGTCTCCGGACGGGACCCGGATCGCCTTTACGGCCCAGGGCGAGCCCGAAGGGACCCAGATCTTCGTGCGCTGGATGGATGCGGAAGGGGCCGTCACCCAGGTGACCCGGCTCACCAGCAGCCCCGGCAGCATCCGCTGGTCCCCCGACGGGGAGCGGATCGCCTTCACCATGAACGTGGACTCCGAAGAGGGGTGGCGGGTGAGCCTTCCCGGCCGGCCCGAGGGGGCCGACTGGACCGCCGAGCCCAAGGTGGTGACCCGGGCCGACTACCGTCAGGACCGGGTGGGCTACATCGACACCGACTACCGCCACGTGTTCGTGGTCCCGGCGGAGGGGGGCACGGCCCGTCAGCTCACCGACGGGGACTGGGACCACTCCGGCGCCGAGTGGTCTCCCGACGGCCGGGAGCTCTACTTCAGCTCCCTCCGGACCGAGGACTCGGAGCTGGCCTGGCGGGAGTCGGAGATCTACGCCGTGGACGTGGCGAGTGGGGCGATCCGACAGCTCACCACTCGGGAGGGCATCGATCGGGGCGCCCTCCCCTCGCCCGACGGATCGCTGATCGCCTACACCGGCGTCGACCTGAACGACGACACCTACCGCAACTACGGCATCTACCTGATGGACCGGGACGGCTCGAACCCGCGCCTCATCTCCGGCGACTTCGACCGTCAGCTCACAGGCGGCATGATGTGGGCCCCGGACGGGAGCGGCCTCTGGTTCACCGCCAATAGCGAGGGGACCCGGAACCTCTACTTCGCGTCGACGGACGGGGGGGTCCGGACCGTGACCGAGGGCACCCACATGCTGAACGTGGCCTCCCTGAGCGCCGACGGGGACCTCATGGCCGGCACGGTCAGCACCTTCCACGAACCGGGCGACGTGGTGGCCTTCGATCCCGCCGGACCTCGTGAAGACGGCCGTCGGCTCACCCGTGTGAACGACGACGTCCTCGCGGGCGTCACCCTGGGCGACGTCGAGGAGATCTGGTACGAGTCCACCGACGGGCTCCAGATCCAGGGGTGGTACATCACACCCCCGGATTTCGACCCGAACCGGACCTACCCCCTGATGCTCGCCATCCACGGCGGGCCCCACGGGATGTACAACGTGGGCTTCAACTTCGGCTGGCAGGAGCACGCCGCCAACGGCTACGTGGTCCTCTACACCAATCCCCGTGGGAGCACGGGTTACGGGAGCGCCTTCGGCAACGCGATCAAGAACGCGTACCCCGGCAAGGACTTCGACGACCTGATGAACGGGGTCGACGAGGTCGTCTCCCGGGGCTTCGTCGACGAGCAGAACATGTTCGTGTACGGGTGCTCCGGCGGCGGCGTGCTCACGAGCTGGACCGTGGGCCACACCGACCGCTTCGCCGCAGCCTCGGCCAACTGCCCGGTGACGAACTGGTTCTCCTTCGTGGGGACGACGGACGGGATCGGCTGGTACCGCAACTTCGAGAACTTCCCCTGGGAGGATCCCAGCGAGCATCTGCGCCGCTCGCCCCTCATGTACGTGGGCAACGTGACGACGCCCACCATGCTCATGACGGGAGAGAACGATCTTCGGACCCCCATGCCCCAGACCGAGGAGTACTACGCGGCCCTGAAGGTCCTGGGGGTACCCACCGCCATGGTGCGCTTCCAGGACGAATGGCACGGGACGTCCAGCAAGCCGTCGAACTTCCTCCGGACCCAGCTCTACCTGAGGGAGTGGTTCCAGCGCCACAGCCGGGGTCGGGGGGTGACCCAGGACCGGTGAGGCCCGGCGGGGCGCCCGTCCCGGTAGGGCAGGGGACGACGCGGCGCCGTCACCCCCGGGGTCGTCGTCATTCGTGGTCGGCCGGGACGAAAAGAAGGGGAAGGTCGGTTGATCCGACCTTCCCCTGAATGGAACGGAGCGCCCGGCTCGCCCGACCCTGGGACCCTCCCTTCACCAGAGAAGTGCTCCCCGGGCCACTCCTTCCAATCCGCCGAAGGTGGCGTCCCAGGCCTGTCTCGGCCTCTGTGCGCCCTTTCGACATTGACAACATGGGGGACCGGAAGGGGCCGTACTGTCAGGCGGTGTGGCACAGGTCGTGTGGGGAAATCCCCCTACAGGCCAAGGCTCCGTCTCCGACCGGGGAAGGCCGGCTCCCCGCCACGGGGCGTCGGTGAGAGCCACCGGGACAAGCGCCACGGGTGAGGGACCGGCGTCAGACCTCTTCCCGCACCTTCAACCCCTCAGCCACCAGCCTCTCCTCGATCTCCATCACATGGTCCCGCCCCCGGGTTTCCAGGTGCAGGACGATCTCCACATCCCCCACGGAGATGTCCGCAAAGGCCCGGCGGTGGACGATCTCCAACACGTTGGCCCCGAGACCCGCCACCAGGTGGGTCAGGCGAGCCAGGTTCCCGGGGCGGTCCGGGACCCGCACCTTGAGACGCACGAGCCGGCCGTCCACCACCAGGCCCCGGTCGATGATCCTCGCGACCCGGTTCGTGTCGATGTTGCCGCCGGAGATCAGGAGCACCCCCTTCTCTCCCCGGGACATGGAGACGCGACCGGTGGTGAGGGCCGCCAGGCCCACCGCACCCGCCCCCTCCACCACCGCCTTCTGGCGCTCCAGGAGCATGAGGATCGCCTGGGCGGTCTCCTCTTCGGAGACCACCACCAGGTCGTCCACCAGCTGTTCGATGATGGGGAAGGTATGATCTCCGACCCGCTTGGTGGCGATCCCGTCGGCGATGGTGCGATGGCTGGTGATCTTGACGATGTGGCCCGCGTCCCGGGATGCCCGGGCGGAAGGGGCCGCCTCCACCTCCACACCCACGATCCGGACCGAGGGCCGATGGGCCTTCAGGGCCAGGGCGATCCCCGAGATCATGCCGCCACCGCCCACCGGGACGATCACCAGATCCACCTCCGGGACCTGTTCGGCGATCTCCAGCCCCATGGTCCCCTGCCCGGCGATGACCAGCGGGTCGTCGAAGGGATGGACCATGACCCGGCCTTCCTCCTCCACCAGCCGCCACGCCTCTTCCGCCGAGTCGTCGAGCACCAGACCGTGGAGGAGGACCTTGGCGCCGTACCCCCGGGTGTTGGTGATCTTGATGAGGGGCGCGCCCTCGGGCATGACCACGGTGCACGGTATCCCGAGGCGCGAGGCGTGGTAGGCCACCGCCTGCGCGTGGTTGCCGGCGCTGGCGGTGACCACGCCCCGGCGGCGCTCCTCCTCGGTCAGGTGGAGCATGCGGTTCAGCGAGCCCCGGTCCTTGAAGGAACCGGTGCACTGCAGGCTCTCGAACTTCAGGTAGAGCTCTCCGTCGGTGAGGTCGGCGAACGCCGGAGCCCTGGGGCAGGGCGTATGAACGACGAAATCACCGATCCGGTCCCGGGCCGCCACGAGCTCCGAGGGACCCACCGGCAGCGACGACGCCACCGACCGCGAGGTCATTCCGCCTTCCGCACCCGGGACAGGCGCAGGGGAGGCTCGACGCGGCTGAAGAAGTGCAGCCGGTTCTGTCCTCGCTCCAACACGACCTTGGAGTCGTCCCTGAGCTTGGGATAGTCGTCGTTTTCGTTCTCCACCAGGATCGCCTCGCCTTCGTCCAACTCCCCCAGCCAGTCCCGGATCTCCTCCTCCATGGCATCCAGCAGCTCCTGCTGCGTCTGGTCCTGGACCGTCCCCTCGGCGGTGGGCGCCAGCTCACGGGTTTCCACCGTGATCCATTCGGACTCGAACTCGTCCACGGGAATCGAGGTACCCCGATCACGCCGAAACCCGATCTCGTTCAGCGCCTTGGAGTCGAAGTTCATCTCGACGCTCTGGAGCGCCGAGCCGTATCTGCGGAGGATCATCGTCCCATCGTTCAGTTGAAGTTCAGGAGGTCCGCAAGCTCTTCGGGGGAGAGCTCGTCGGTGCTCCGGGCGCCCATACCCCGAGGGGCCCGGGAGTGACGACCTCGGGGCCCGCCCCGGCTCCGATCCTCCTGCGGGGCGCCGGCGTAATCGTAGTCCGGCAGGTGTTCCCGCTCCAGATCCCGCTTCAGGTGGAGCTCCAGGCTCCTGAGGTGACCCAGGTCCCCGGCGGTGACGAAGGTGATGGCCGTGCCTGTCGCTCCGGCTCGGGCGGTGCGTCCGATCCGGTGCACGTAGTCTTCCGGATCGGTGGGGACGTCGTAGTTGACCACATGGGTGATCCCCTCCACGTCCAGCCCTCGCTGCGCCACGTCGGTGGCCACCAGCACCCGGACCTTCCCGTCGGCGAACTGGGCCAGCGCCCGGGTCCGCTCCCCCATGCCCCGGTCCGAATGCATCACCGCGGTCTTGATCCCCTGGCGCTCCAGGCGGGCCTGGAGCACGTCCGCCGCCGCCTTCGTCCGGGTGAAGACCAGCACCTGGTCCCACGCCGGATCCTCCAGAAGGTGGACCAGGAGGTCGGGCTTCTTCTCAGGCTTGACCGGGTAGATCCGCTCGGTGATTCCCCGCGCCGTGGTTCCCGAGGGCGTCGCCTCGACCCACACGGGTTCGTCGGTGAGGCGCAGCGCCAGATCGTGAACGCCGTGGGGCATGGTGGCGCTGAACAGCATGGTGCGCCAGGAGCCCCTCATATGCCGGATCACTGCCTCGATCTGGGGCCGGAATCCCATGTCGAGCATCCGGTCCGCCTCGTCGAGGATGAGGGTATGGACGTTCTCCAGCTTGGCGTTCCCGCGCTCCAGGTGGTCGATGAAGCGGCCCGGGGTCGCGGCGATGACCTCGTAACCCTGGGCCAGGGCCTCGTTCTGGGGGCCGTACTTCACCCCTCCGTAGATGGCCTGGACCCGGAGATTCGTCCCTTTGCTCAGGGCCTCCGTGTCCTCCGCCACCTGTTGGGCGAGCTCCCGGGTGGGGCAGAGCACCAGCACCTGCAGGCCGCCGCCGGCCTTGACGGTGTCCAGGGCCGGGAGGATGAACGCACCCGTCTTGCCGGTTCCGGTCTGGGCGATCCCCACCACGTCCCGCCCCTCCATCGCCGCTGGGATGGCCAGAGTCTGGATGGGGGTGGGATGGGTCCATCCCAGGGCTTCCACGGCCGCCTGGGCGGCTTCGGAGAGGCCGAGTTCACTGAACGTCTTCGGGGGATCGGCGTCGGTCACGCGGGGGAACTCCTTCTGGATACGACATTATTCTCTCGGGTCGCCGGCAGTGGACCGGCGAATCAAACTAGCCTCGCACCGCTTCTTTCCACAGCACCAGGTTCCGATGGATACCCGCGACACCTCATCCGTTCTCTTCGTATGCCTCGGCAACATCTGCCGGTCGCCCCTGGCGGAGGGCATCTTCGCGCACCTGCTCCGGGAGGAGGGAATCCACGGAGGGATTCGCGTCGATTCCGCCGGGACCGGAAGCTGGCACGTGGGGGAGGCCGCCGATCCCCGCTCCCGCGAGGTGGCGCAGCGCCACGGAATCCGGCTGGAGAGCCGGGCGCGCCAGGTGGAGCCCCGCGACCTGCGGGAGTTCGACCTGGTGGTGGCCATGGACCGAAGCAACCTGGAGGAGCTCCAGGCCATGCAGGAGGAGCACGGAGGAACCGCCCGCCTCCTGCTCATGCGGGAGTTCGACCCTGAGCCGGAGGACGGAGAGGTGCCGGATCCCTACTACGGCGGATCCGGGGGATTCGACCGGGTCTACGAGATGCTCCTCAGGGCCTCCCGGGGGCTGCTGGAGGAGCTCCGTCGGTGAGGGCCTTCGGTGCTGCTCCACACCGTCCCGGCCCCACTTCTGCCCCGGGGCCGGGGGGGTGAGCTCCCTTCCGGGGGACCTGACGGATTCCCTGCGCCGACGTCTCCCCGGCGCAGGCGAGGACGGGTCGGCGCTGGGGGACTTCCGTCCCGTCTCCGGGGGTTGCATCCATCGGGCCGGAGTCCTGGACACGAAAGGGGGGCCAGTCTTCCTCAAGTGGAACCAGGGCGAAGCTGCCACCGGGTTCACCTCCGAGGCCCGGGCCCTCTCCACCCTCCGGGACGCCGCCGGGGACGAGGGGCTGCTGGACGTACCCCGGGTTCTGGACGCCTGGGACGCCGCCGGTGAGGACGAGCCGGGGTGGCTTGTCCTGGAGTACCTCCCGCCCTCCCCGGCGGAGGAGGATCACGGGGAGCGGCTCGGCCGGGGCCTCGCCCGCCTCCACGGACATTCGGCCCCTCGGTTCGGGTGGCCCGAGACGAACCGGATCGGCCCCCTGCCCCAGGAGAATCCGGCCCGGGAACGATGGGCGGAGTTCTGGGTCGATGCCCGACTCCTTCCTCAGCTACGGGCCGCTCGGGACACGGGAGCGCTGGGCCCGGACGATGTGAGGTTGGTGGAACGGGTCGTCCAGCTGGCCGACGTGGCGCTGGAGCCGCTGGCGGCGGATCCCCCCGCCCTCATCCACGGAGACCTGTGGTCGGGGAACGTCCACCCGGGGCCCCGGGGCCGACCGGTGCTGGTGGACCCCGCCGCCTGCTACGGACATGGAGAGGTGGACCTGGCCATGGCCCGCCTGTTCGGGGGCTTCCCGGAGGAGACCTTCGAGGCGTATCAGGACGAGACCCCGCTGGCCGACGGCTTCGACGAGGTCCGCCTGCCCCTCTACCAGCTCTTCTACCTGCTGGTCCACGTCCGCCTGTTCGGAGCCGGGTACCGGTCCC
>JARRPL010000065.1:11502-15292 GCA_037382905.1 Gemmatimonadota bacterium
CAGCCTGAGGCGACCCCCGTCAGGAGCCCCGCCATCCGGTCCACCGCCGCCTCCAGCTGATCGTCGGACGTCGCGTAGCTGAGACGGGCATAGCGGGGATCCCCGAAGGCCTCTCCCGGGACCAGCGCCACCCCCGCTTCCTCCAGGATCCACGAGCACAGCTCCTGGGCATTCGCACGGCCGGGCCCGAAGATCCCGTCCACCCGGGCGAAGAGATAGAAGGCGCCGTGTGGCTCGAGGAAGGGGAGGTCCGGGAGCCGCTCCCGGAAGAGCCGGGTCACCAGATCCCGCCGGCGGCGAAACGCCACCCGCATCTCCGCCACGGCGGCGAGCGTCTCGTCCCACCGGGAGTAGGCCGCCAGCGCCGCGATCTGACTCGGCGTGGCGGCGTTCGACGTGGTGTGGCTCTGTAGCGAGGCGAAGGTCCTGGCGTACTCCGGATCGCAGAAGGAGAACCCCAGGCGCCACCCGGTCATGGCGCAGGCCTTGGAGGTCCCGTCGAAAAGGACCCAGGGCCCGAGGCTCTCCGGCGTCAGATCCAGGACCCCCGGGGCTTCTCCCCCCTCCCCGAAGTAGATCTGACGATAGATCTCGTCGGAGAGGAGCCACACGCCCCGGTCCCTGGCCCACTCGGCGATGGCCTGAAGCTCGTGCCGCTCGTAGACGACCCCGGTGGGATTGCCCGGCGAGGAGAAGAGGAATCCCCGGGTGCGGTCGTTGGCGGCGGCCTCCAGATCGTCCGGAGTGACCTTCAGGTCTCTCTCCTCGGCGCCCGTGACGAGCACCGGGGTCGCCCGGGCCAACCCCACCATCTCGGGGTAGCTCGTCCAGTAGGGCGTACCGATCAGGACCTCGTCTCCAGGCCCGAAGAGGGAGAAGCAGGCGTTGAAGAGGGCCTGCTTGGTCCCCGACGTCACCACCACGCCCTCCCAGGGGAGCTCTCGCCCCGCCTGGCGCGACAGGACCCCGGCGATGGCCTTCCTGAGCTCCGGGAGTCCCGGCGCGGGCGTGTACCGGGTTCGACCGTCCCGGATTCCCTGGATGGCGGCCTCGGCGATGTGCTTCGGCGTGTCGAAGTCCGGCTCGCCGGCTCCCAGGTTGATGATGTCCCGACCCTCGGAGGCCAGCTTCTTGGCCAGGGCGCTCACGGCGAGGGTTGCGGAGGGACGCATCTGGGCGACGTTGGGGCTCGGGTCCATGGGCGATCCGTGGAGGCAAAGGGTTGGAAACGACCCGGAATATCGGGATCGCAGGCCGCGAGGAGCAACCCGCCGACGTTGCCCCCCCACCCGGTTCTCGGCACATTCTGCGCCATGCTCCAGGCTCGGCTCTACCTCGACTACGTCGATCCGGGCTCCCTCGTGGTGGATCGGCGCATGGAGGCCCTGGCCCGGGAAGGGGAGCTGGTGGTCCACCGGCTCCCCTTCGAGATCAGGCGCCCCCCTCAGGCCCTCGTGGACCCCACCAGTGCCGCCTGGAGCTCCTACTGGGCCCAGATGGCCGACGAGGCCCGGCGGGAGGGACTCAAGCTCAGACCACCGGACCTGATCCCCTGGACCCGGAAGGCCCACGAGCTGGCCCTTCAGGCGATGGAGCGGGGGCGGTTCGACGAGGTGCACCGGGCGCTCTTCCAGGCGTTCCTGTCCGAGGGGCGGGACCTGGGGCGGGTGGATGTGCTCGTGGAGGTGGCACAGGGCTGTGGGCTGGACGCCGGCGAGACCAAGGTGGCCCTGGACGTGGATCGACACGCAGCCGACCTCGACCGGATCCGGGCGGAGGGTGAGGCATCGGGAGTGCGGGGTGTGCCTACCCTGGTGGTGGGCGGGCGCCTCCTCGAGGGCGTGCACCCCCGTCGAGTGGTGGAGGCGTTCTTGGACAAAGAAGCGTTCTTGGACAAACGAGACTGAGGAGCAGGGACAACGATGGCTGGATATCAGAGGAAGACCGCACTGGGTCCCCGGGAGGTGATGGAGGCGGCGGCGGTAGCGCTTCCGGAGATGCTCGGACTCTCCCGAACGAAGGAGGGAGGCCATTCCGCCACCTATTCCGGCGAGGAGGGGACCGTGACGCTGACGGCGCACCGCCACGGGCCCTACACCGACGTGGTGGCACAGACGGATCGTCTGCGCACGTCCCGCATGGACTACGAGATGCAGAAGTTCCTCAACCGACTGCCCTATGAGCCCGGCGACAAGGGCGGGCGCGGCTCGGGAGAGCCCACCTGACATGTCTTCTTTCGAAACGCTGGACCTCGCCCCCGAGCTCGTCGAGGCCCTGGCCTCCGAGGGTATCGAGACCCCGACCCGGCTACAGGAGCAGCTCATCCCCGTCGTGCGCCGGGGCAACGACGTGGTGGCGCTCGCCGGACCCGGCTCCGGGATCCTGGCGGCCTACGCGGCTCCCCTCCTGGAGCGCATCCCGCCGGAAGAAGGTGCCGGCCCCCAGCTGCTGATCCTGTCCGCAACCCCCGAGCGGGCCGCCGCGCTGGCCGAATCCCTGGGACGTCTGGCCCTGGTCACGGGCCACCGGGTGGCGGCGCTGGACCCCCTGTGGGTCCTCCCGGGGCGGGCCCACGTGGTCCTCGCCACTCCGGAAGAGGCGGTCACGCGGCTCAAGGCGGGACAGCTGTCGCTGGAGTCGGTGCAGGCGTTGGTGCTGGACGACGCAGGCGGAATGGCCGCCTCGGGCTCCATCGCCGCTGCCGCGACGCTTTCCGAGGGACTCGGGCCTCAGGTGCAGCGGGTGGTGATCAGCCTTCCGCCCACCGAAGAGGTGGAGGCCTTCGCTCGAACGCACCTTCGCAAGGCGGTCCACGTGCCTCCGCGAGCCGCCGACGGGTCGGAGGTCGTGCCGAGCCGGGGGGAGATCACCGCGTTGGAGTTCGACGGGACCCGCGAGATGGCGGCCCTGCAGGCGGTGGCCAACCTGCTCCTGGAGGCCCGGCACGTGGCCGCCTTCGTTCGCAGCGAGGACGCCGCCGCCGATCTGGGGGACTTCCTGGGGCTCCGGGGCTACCGCGCCGGCCGACCCGGCGACCCGGAGGTCCCGGTCTGGCTCGCCGCGTCCAGCCTCGAGGGACGGACGGCCCTGGACGAGTCAGGGGCCCAGGAGGTGGCGGTGCTGAGCGTCGACGTGCCCGGCGACGCGGACGCGCTGGACCGGCGCCACGGATCGGGCCGGGGGGGCACCGTCCTGACCCTCCCCCGGGAGTTGTCCCATCTGAAGGCCGTGGCCCGGGAGGCGGGCTACTCGGTGGCGATGCGGGTCCTGTCGGCACCCGAGGTCCGACCCTCCGGGCTCGCACGGCTTCTGGGCCAGTTGGACGAGGCTGCGGGGCAGGAGGACGTGGAGGCCTACCGAGCCCTGCTGGCGCCCGTCTTCGAGAAGCACGGGGCGGCCACCGTGGCGGCGGCGGCGGTGGCGCTCCTGAGGCAACGCACCGCAGCGGCGCCCAGCGCCGCGGAGGCCCCTCCGTCCCCGGATCGCGTCCAGTCGTTCGTGCGCCTCTTCATCAGCGTAGGGAAGCGGGACAACGTGGGACCCGGCGATCTTGTCGGGGCCATCGCGGGTGAGGCCGATGTCGATGCAGGCCGCATCGGTCGCATCGAGCTCAAGGACTCGTTCTCCCTGGTGGAGGTGGAGCAGGCGGTGGCGGACCGGGTGATCCGAGCCCTGAACGGGGTCAGTATCCGGGGCCGTGCCGCCCGGGTGGACTACCACCGGGAAGAACGCAGTGCGGGTGGCCGAGGGGGCCGACCCCGGCGGGAGGAGCGGGGCGGCGGCGGAGGGC
>JARRPL010000066.1:0-18403 GCA_037382905.1 Gemmatimonadota bacterium
GTGGTGACCGTCCTGCACCGTTCCCGAGACGGACGGATCGTAGCCCGGGTGGAGGCCATGTACGAAGATCTCGCCCAGGGGGATCTCGTCCGGGTTCTACCCACCTATCCTGGTAGCCCGGGGGTGGTCGCGGCGCCGTTCGAGGATGGCCCCGTGGCCAACGTCGTGGCCTACGCGCAGGAGCATGAGCTCCACCAGCCGGGCAATTTCCTGTTCCTGGACCTGGGGGCCGACGACGGCGTCGGGGTCGGCGACGAGTTCATCGTGGAGTTCGGTCGACCGGAGGCCCTCGTGGAGGGACGGGCCCAGGTGGTCTCGGTCCAGGACGAGGTCGCCACCGCCCGGATCACCATGATTCGCAATCCCGTATTCGTGCGGGGAATCCAGATGCGACTCGATCGCAAGATGCCCACCCGCTGACGGCTCGGACGGCCCACCTGTGACCGGCGCCCCGGCAGCCCGACCTACGGCTCCGGGGCGTTCCCCGTACCGACCTGACCCCCCTGGACCCGCGGACGCCGATCAACGAGGATGTTGCGGTCCGCCTGGAGCCGGGACCTTTTCCAACCGGAGCTGAAGGATCGTCCCATGAGCACTGAGACACGACGCATTCTGGTCACCGGTGGTGCCGGCTTCATCGGTAGCCACGTCGCCGACGCCTACCTGAATCGTGGAGATCAGGTCTGGGTGGTGGACGACCTCTCCAGCGGAAGGCTCGAAAATCTCCCCGACGGGGCGACCTTCCTGAAGGCGGACATCGGCTCACCCGAGGTTCGGGAGTTGATCCGCGAGGTGCGACCCCACGTCATCAACAACCATGCGGCACAGATCGACGTCCGGATCTCGGTGGATGATCCTCGGCGGGACGCCCGGATCAACGTGGACGGGTTCCTGAATCTTGCGGAGGGAGCCCGGGAGGTGGGCACGGACCGCTTCATCTACGTCTCCAGCGGCGGGGTGGTCTACGGGGAGCCGGAGGAGCGCCCGACGTCCGAGTCGGCCCCCAAGCAACCCCTTTCGCCCTACGGGGTGACCAAGCTGGCGGGTGAGTACTATCTGAGCTACTACCGGGAGATCCACGGTCTCCAGTACGCCGCCGTGAGGTACAGCAACGTCTACGGGCCCCGGCAGGATCCCCACGGGGAGGCGGGGGTGGTGGCGATCTTCTGCAACCGACTCCTGGCGGGGGAGGGGATCACGGTGTTCGGGGACGGGGAGCAGACCCGGGATTACGTCTTCGTGAAGGACGTGGTGGCGGCCAACCTTCTGGTGTCGGACCTGCACCTCAACGGGGGAACCGGACTGGATCATGTGGCGTTCAACGTGGGAACGGGAGTGGAGACGTCGGTGAATCGCCTGGCGGACATCCTCGAGGGCGTGGCGGGGTGCCGCCCGGGACGGGACTACCGCTCCGCTCGCCCCGGTGAACTCCGGAACAGCTGTCTCGATGCAGGGAAGATCCGGGACCGTGGCTGGTCCCCCCAGTGGACCCTCGAGGAGGGGCTGCGTGAGACGTACGAGTACATCGCGGAGCACCGCGAGGTCACCACATGACAAGGGTACGATGACGAAGGCGACGCGATGACCGGCTTCCTCCTCCAGGTGGCCGCACCTCCCACGAGCGCCTGGGACATGGTGGTGGGGGGAACCCTTCCGACGCAGGTGGTCCTCCTGGCCCTGGTCCTCTTCTCCCTCGCGTCATGGTGGATCATCTTCTGGAAGGCCCGGCAGTTCCGGGCGATCCAGCGACAGGGTGACGACTTCATCGATGCCATGGAGAGGGCACAGCGCCTCGAGGACGCCTACAACGCCATTCTGTCGCTCCCGGAGTCTCCCTATGCCCGGGTGTTCCGGCAGGGTGTGAACTTCTTCAGCGAGCTTCGACCCGGCGCACTCCGTCAGGGTGCGGCTCCCAGCGAGGGACTCTCGTCGGCCCAGCTCGAAGTGCTCCGGCTGGTGCTGGAGAAGGAGGAGGCGGAGGAGCGGGACGAGCTCTCCCGGGGCCTGTCGTGGCTCGCGGTGGTGGGATCGGTGTCTCCACTCATGGGCCTGCTGGGGACCGTCATCGGGGTCATGAACGCCTTCCTGGGGATCACCGCCACCGGCTCCACCAATATCGGTGCGGTGGCTCCGGGCGTCGCCGAGGCCCTCGTCACCACCGTGGCCGGGCTCTTCGTGGCCATCCCCGCCGTCATCGCCTACAACCACTTCGTCTCCCGTCTCAACCTCGTGATGGGGGAGTTGGAAGGATTCTCCAGTGAGTTCATCGGCACCCTGGCCCGGGAGGGCCGGGTCTAGCCGACGATCCGGAGAGGACGAAGATGCCCAGACGACGCTCGGGTGGCGGGGGGCTTCCCCTGACCGCGGACATCAACGTCACCTCGCTGGTGGACGTGGCCTTCACCCTCCTGGTGATCTTCATCATCACGGCGCCCATCCTCCAGGGAGGCGTCGAGGTGGCCGTTCCCCGGGCCGACGTTCAGCCCCTCACCGCCCAGGACGACCCCTTCTTCGTGAGCATCCTCCCCGACGGCCGGATCTTCGTCGACGAGCAGGAGTGGACCATCGACGAGTTCAGGGAGGGGATCCCCGGGCTCTTGGAGGTCGCCGGAATCGATCGGGTCTACGTCCGGGGAGACTCCACGGCCTCCTGGGGCACCATGATGCAGGTGATCGGCATCCTGGGGCGGCAGCCCGGCGTGAACCAGGCGTTCGTGGGTGAGCCCTGGACCCGGAACTGAGGCCGGCCGGTGGAGTGGAACTTCCGTCGTCAGGGACGGGGCCCGTCTCGCCGCTCCCTCCTGAGCTCGGTCCTCTTCCACGTGGTCGTGGGCGTCTCGGCGCTGTTGGCGACCCTCGGCCCCGCGGAGCCCAATACCTTCATCACCTACGAGATCGAGATCGTCTCGCCGCCAGCGCAGCAGGTGGAAGAGGAGGACACGCCCGCGCCGGCCACGGAGGAGCTCCAGATCGAGCGACCCGACGAGGCACCTGAGCCGGAGACGACCGAAGAGGCCGTGCCGCTTCCGGAGGCCGAACCGGAGGAGGCGGTGCCCGACCCGGAGCCGGAGGAGACGCCCCCGGAGCCCGAGCCACGTCCCGAGCCCGAGGAGACGCCGCCTGCGGCGACCGAGGCACCGGAGGAGGAAAGTGACGTCTCGGGGGAGGATCTGGAGATCCGGATGGAGGGCCTCCGACGGGACTTCCCGGAGTATTATGCCAACATCGTGACTCAGATCCGGCGGTGCTTCCGCCCGCCGTCAGGGGTGCCCTCCGGGCTCGAAACAGTGTTGTATTTCGTGATCCGCCCGGACGGGACCGTTACGGACCTGCGCTTTGTAGAACAGTCCGGAAACCCCGATCTGGACTACGAAGCGCTGGGAGCGGTGGGGGACTGCGCGGGTCGAGGCCGCTTCGGTCCCCTCCCGGAGGACCTCCCGTACGAGCGACTCCCGATCCAGTTCACCTTCCGACCGTCCGGCGACGACGCGCCGGACGGGACCCTTCCATGAGGCCAGCGAACCGCATGCGCCGCAACGCCCTGTTCCTCTCGCTCCTGGCCGTGTCCTGGAGCGCCCTGATCTCTCCCGCCGAGGCGTGGGCCCAGCGCGACTCCCTGCCCGGGGTCCGGCTGGGCCTGGTCTACGAGACCACCTACATCCCTCCGTTGGCGGTGAAGCCCTTCATCGGCCGTTTCGGCGGACAGGCGGCGGCGCCGCAGGTGGAGGCCATCATCAGTCGGGATCTCCGGAACTCGGATCGCTTCGAGGTCATGGACGAGCTGCCCCAGAGCATGGCGCGGGAAGGGATCGAGTACTCCCTCTGGGATCGGATGGGGGCGGTCTGGCTGGTCACCGGGCAGGTGGAGGGGAGCGGAGACGGCTACGTCCTGGTTCTCGAGGCCCACGACGTGGTGTACGGGTCGATGAAGGAGCGGGGACGTTTCCCCCTCCCGGATCCCCTCGATCCCGACTTTCGGCTGGCGGTCCACCGGGCGTCCGACGCCATCGTCCAATGGATCTTCGGTGAACCGGGCATGGCCGCCACCCGCATCGCCTTCTCCATGACGCGGGACGAGGGTCAGACCCGGGAGATCTACACGGTGGACTCGGACGGTGAGAATCTCCGGCGGGTCACGGACCACGAGGACCTGGCCCTGTCCCCCGACTGGTCGCCCGACGGGACACGCCTCGTCTACAGCGCCATGGATCCGGAGACCCTCCAGTGGCGCGTCTACGAGACCGACGTGGCGACCCGTCGCGCCACCCTGGTTCAACCGCTCCGGGAAGGGAACTACTACACCCCGGCCTACCTTCCGGACGGGAACCGGATCGCCTTCCAGGTCCACACCGGAAGCCGTACCGGCCTGTTCAGCTACGACCTGCGGCGGGAGTGCTGTCTGACCAATCTCACCGAGGGGCGGGCCGAGGATCTGAATCCCTCGTTCTCGCCAGACGGACGCTGGCTGGTGTTCAATTCCAACCGGCTGGGCTCGGCGGTGCCCCAGATCTACGTGATGGAGGCCGGTGGCGGGACGCCCGAGCTCCTTTCCCCCTACGAGTACGGTCGTTCGGGATACTACACGGCGCCCGACTGGGCACCCTTCGGGGATCGCATCGCCTTCACCGGCCGGGTCGGCCGGGCCGGGCGGTTCCACATCCTCGTGGGTCGGCGAGGGGACCGCTCGAGCCTGCTCCAGCTCACCGCCGAGGGGAACAACGAGGATCCCTCCTGGGCTCCCGACGGCCGACACATCGTCTTCGTCGGTCGGCGGGACTGGGGCTACGGTCTCATGGTCGTGGACACGGCCACCGGGGCCATCCGTACCCTCCTCAGGGGCGTGGACGTCGGGGAGCCCGACTGGTCTCCCGCCCTGGAGCCATGACTTCATCAAAACCCCTTCATATAGGGGTTCCTGCCGTTGCGCCCCTATACATCCGGGGGTATTTCGTATAGCGTCTGTCAGGTCGGAATCCACCCATCTCAACCTACCGGAGCAGGAATGACGAATCGCCGTCTTTTCCCGGCCCTGGCCGCCGTGCTCGTTCTGGCCGTGGCCTGTGGTCAGGACCCGCCGCCGCCGCCAGCCCCCACCGGACCCACCGCTGAGGAGCTGGAACAGCGCCGGCTGGATTCCATCCGCGCCGCCCAGGAGGCTGAAGAAGCGGCCCGGCGAGCTGCCGCAGAGGCTGAGCGGGAGGCCGAGCGTCGCCGTGTGGCCCAGCGAGAGGAGGCCATCGCCCGCGCCCGGGACGTGCTCACCGAGACCGTCTACTTCGACTTCGACGAGTCGGCCCTCACGCCGGCCACGGAGCGGACGCTGCGGGCGAAGGTGGACATCCTTCGGGCGAACCCCTCCCTTCGGATGAGCATCCAGGGTCATGCGGACGAGCGTGGCTCCACGGAGTACAACCTGGCCCTGGGTACGCGCCGCGCCGAAGCCGTTCGGGAGTTCTTCACCGGTTTCGGGCTGGACGGAAGCCGCTTTGCCATCACCTCCTTCGGTGAGGAGAGGCCGGCGGCCATGGGGAGCAACGAGCAGGCCTGGGCGTTGAACCGTCGGGCGGAGTTCGTGATCACCTCGGGATCCATCGATCCGGGGATGTAATCCAACCTGCCCCTCCTCCGGGACCTTCCCCGGGGGAGGGGTAGTACATCCACTTATGCGACAATCCATCCCACGTACGGCGGGGAGGGCCACGGTCCTGCTCGCCGCGGTTCTTTCAGTTTCCTCCTGCGCGACGAAGCGGGATGTCCGGGACCTCCAGATGGAGCTTGCCGGGCGGCTCGACCGTCTTGCCGCGTCTCAGGATTCCCTGCGGGCCATCATCGTCCAGCAGTCCCTCCAGACCCAGGACACCCTCCGGAACACCAGCCGGGAACTCGTGGACATCCGGGGCGACGTGCTGAATCAGCTGACCCGGATGGCCAACCAGCTGGATCAGATCGAGGAGTTGGCGGGACAGAATTCCCTCAACATCTCCTCCCTCCGGGATCAGATGCAGCAGGTCGGCCGGGGTGGTGCCGGATCCGTGTCGGGCATGGGTGCCGACGGCGCCCCCGGGGGCGTCATGTCCGAGGGGACCGACGCCGCAGATGCGATGTACAACGCCGCGGTGCGGCAGTACAATCGTGGCTCGCTGACGGCGGCTCAGGCGGCCTTCCAGCAGTTCCTCACTGCCCACCCCTCGAGTGAGCTCGCGCCCCAGGCGCACTACTACCTGGCGGACGTGTTGGTGCAGCAGGAGGATCTCGAGGGGGCCATCGAGGAGTTCTCGCAGATCTTCGAGCTCTTTCCGTCTTCCTCGTCGGTGCCCGATGCCCTCTACCGGGTGGGACTCCTCCACATGGAGTTGGGGAACGATGCGGAGGCGCAGGCCTTCTTCGAGCGGGTGGTGAACACCTACCCCGACGCCCGCGTGGCCGAGTTCGCCCGGGCCCGCCTGGGTGAGATCGGGCCGCAGGTCCTCTGAGGGTGCCCTCGCCCCTCCCGGGAGATCGGAATCATGCGGTGCCCCGACTGTGACGCCGCCGAAAATCGGGTGGTGGACACCCGCACCAGCCGCGGGGGCCGGGCCGTGCGTCGGCGCCGGGAGTGTCTGGTGTGCGAAACCCGCTTCACCACCTATGAGTACGTCGAGGAGCGACCGGTCCAGGTGTTGAAGCGAGACGGGAGTCCCCAGGAGTTCGATCGGGACAAGATCTTGCGCAGTCTCAAGATCGCCTGTGCCAAGCGACCGGTTTCGGCAGCGGTCATGGAGGCGCTGGTGGAGGGCATCGAAGAGGCGGTCTCCCGACAGGCGGGAGTCGAGGTGCCCAGCGAGCGGATCGGTGAGCTGGTCATGGACGCCCTCCGTCCGCTGGACCGTGTCGCGTATGTGCGCTACGCCTCCGTCTATCGGAATTTCCAGGATATCGGCGAGTTCCAGGAATTCGTCGACGAGCTCGAAGTGAGGCAGCGCCAGGAGATGCAGGCGCTGAATCAGGTTGAGCTCCCGCTTCCATAACGGGCTGCTGGGCGTGGCGTCCCAGAACCCCCGGGGCGAGATGCCCTTCCTGGACCACCTGGAGGAGTTGCGCTGGCGGATCTTCAAGGCCGGCGGGGCCCTCATCCTCGGTGCGCTGGTCGGCTTCTACCTCATCCAGCGCTTCAACGTGCTGGAACTCCTCATCGCTCCGGTGCAGCCGTATCTGCCGGACAACGGACGGCTCAACTACCTGAGCCCCGTCACCCCGTTCCTCTTCCTCCTGAAGACGAGCGTTCTGACGGGGCTGATTCTGGCCTTTCCCATCGTACTCTACCAGATCTGGGCCTTCCTCTCGCCGGCCTTGGAGAAGGAGGAGAAGCGGGTCATCGTGCCCGCCCTGTACATGGGGATGTTCCTCTTCCTGGGCGGCGCGGCTCTGGCCTACGAGGTCGCGCTTCCGGTAAGTCTCCAGTTCCTGCTTGGGCTTCAGGAGGACATCCTGCAGCCCATGCTCACGGCGGATGACTACCTCTCCTTCGTGGTCCGGCTGCTTGTGGGATTCGGCATCATCTTCGAGCTTCCGGTCGTGGTGCTGATCCTCTCGGTGATGGGTCTCATCACCCCCCAGTTCCTTCGTTCGAAACGGCGCCACGCCATCGTCGTGATCACGGTTCTGGCGAGTCTGTTGAGCCCCGGAGACCTGATCATGGTCACCGCCATCATGATGGTCCCACTGGTGTTCCTCTATGAATTCAGCATCCTCCTGTCGGTCATGGTCTATCGACGGCGAGAGCGGCGGGAGCTGGAGGCGTCCACTGAGCCCCCCGAGGGTTCGGTAGACCGGGAGGGGTAGAGGGTGGACCGGAGATCGGGCAGGGCCGACTGGCCGCCCGGGGGGCTGACCCCCCTGCGATTCCGGGTGGGGTCCGCCGCCCTCCGGGTCGTCTCCTCCCTGATCCTCGCGCTCCTGCTGCCGGGAATCGCCGCAGCCCAGCAGGAAGAGCCCCCGGTCGACTCCACCCGGATCCGCCAGCTTCAGCTTCTCCGGGACCTGGATCGGGGACCCGGTGCCGACTCGGCGCGTATCGCGGCCGACTCGGCCCGCCTGGCCGGCCCGGACCGCTCCTTCGATCGGGGAGGAGTCCCGCGCTCGGCCAGCGACAGTATCATGGCGGAGCTCCTCAACCTCGCGGGGTACAGTCCCACGGAGTACGCCGGTGCATCGGCGGAGTACCGGGCCTCCGAGGGCATGCTCTTCCTGTACGGCGATTCCCTCTCCCGTGCCGCCTTCCGAGGGGAGGGCTACGAGAGCAGCACCGACTCCATCGTGGAGTACGACCAGCGGTCGGGCGAGCTCAAGATGTGGGGGGACGTGGTCTCCATCCCGATGGACGGCGACGAGGTCCAGAGTCGCTACATCTCCTGCGATGTGGAGGACGACGCCTGTCTCGCCGGAGGCGCCCGGACCACCTTCAGCGAAGGGGGGGAGTGGATCGTCACCGGCGATCTGCCCGAGATCCGCTCCGACGTCTACTACGGACACGAGATCTCCTTCTCGAGCTGTGAGCTGGAGGTGCCCCACTACCACTTCGAAGCGGATCAGATCAAGGTCGTCAACGGCAACCTCATGGTGGCCAAGCCGGTGCGGCTCTACTTCGCCGACGTCCCCGTATTCTGGCTTCCCTTCATCGCACAGAGCCTGAACACGGGACGGTCTTCGGGGATCCTCACCCCCACCTTCAGCGTCAACGACATCGTCAGGACCAGCGGTGGCTATCGGAGACGAATCAGCAACGTCGGCTTCTTCTGGGCCATCAACAACTACATGGACGCCACGGTGGCCATGGACTGGTTCGACGACAACTACACCGCCCTCACCGGAAGCTACCGCTTCCTGTGGACCCGCCAGTTTCTCCAGGGAAGCCTCAACTTCCGCAGGTTCTGGCGGGCGGAGGGAGGGCGAGAGCTCACGCTGAACGCCCGCACGAACTGGGACCTCTCGGAGCGGACCAATTTCCGGGTCGCCGCGAGCTACGCGTCCAGTTCGTCCTTCGTGACGGACAACTCGTTCAACCCCCAGGAGGTCACCCAGTCCATCGACTCGGAGGGCGGCGTGAACCACCGCTTCGACTGGGGTACCCTGGCGGTGAACGGCAACCGGCGTCAGTTCCTGAGCGACGACCGGGTGGAGACGACCTTTCCGTCCGCGACCCTCTCCCTCCGGACGGTGACCCTCTTTCCCGCCCCGCCGAGCCAGGCGGGCATCTTCAACAACCTCACGTGGAGCGGGAGCGCCAATCTGTCCCGCTCCTGGGTGAACCGGGCCGAGTCCCCCGTCTACGTGCCCGGACAGGAGGACCGACTGAACATGAGGGGGGGTGTGAACTCCTCGCTGAACCTCGGGAATCTCTCGCTCTCCGGGAACCTGAACTACCGCGCCGGGACGACCCAGGGCCTTCGAAACCCGATTCTCACCGGGACGATTCCCCAGCAGATCGAAGAGCGTGGGATGCTGGCCTTCGATAGCCGGGAGGGCCAGGCGTGGCTTCGTCTGCAGGAGACCGATCCCGACTACGGCGACCCATTCGACGCCACCCAGGCGGACCTGGACTGGAGCAGCTCCATCAACTACCAGCAGCGGCTGGTCGGATCCGTCACCCTCACGCCACGGGTGAGCTTCGCCGGCCAGTACCGGCGGATCGACACTCTGGCGGTGGCCCAGGATTTCGTGGCGGGTCCGGTACGGACCGCCTTCGGGGCGACGCTGCGGGGCGACATCTACGGGTTCTTTCCGGGGTTCGGGGGGTTCAGCCGGATCCGGCACAAGCTCAGCCCCTCCTTCACCTACGACTGGTCGCCCGAGGTCACCTCGACGGAACTTCAGTCGCTGGTCTTCGGTGACCGGACCTCCCGGCCACAGAACGTCATCTCGGTGACGCTCAACCAGACCTTCGAGGCCAAGCGCGACACCCAGGGGGACACGGCCCGGGCCGTGGAGACGGAGCAGAGCGCCGCCGGCGTTCCCGGTGGGGAGCCGGCACGCCTCCCCCGTGCCCAGGTGGTGAATCTCCTCTCCCTTCGAACCAGCGCCGTCCGCTACGACTTCGTCGAGGCCGGCGACGTGGGCTTCCTCCAGGGATTCCAGACGACGCGTCTGACGAACCAGATCTCCTCCGACTTCCTTCGCGGGCTGTCCCTCAGCACCACACACGACCTCTTCAGGGACGAGCCGGTGCTGGGGACGGACGGGCAACCCACGGGAGAGGCGGACCGGACCTTCGACCCCCAGCTGGTTCAGATGAACCTCGGCTTCAGCCTCAACGGACGGTCCGCGATCTTCCGCTGGCTGGGGTTCGGGGGCGACGACGACCCGGAGGAGGATGAAGAGGAGGACCGCCTGGAGGAGGACGACATCTTCGGAGAGGACAACGACCCCCTGGGATACGGCGAGATGGACCAGGCCTCCATCGTCCCGGGCTCCCGGCGCAGCACGGCCCCTGTCCGCAGTGGAGGCGTAGGCAGCTGGTCGGCGAATCTGTCCTACGCCCTGACGCGCCCCCGGGGCGACTCCGGTACCCGCAGCCAGATGATCCAGAGCACCATTCGGTTCCAACCCACCCAGATGTGGGAGATGAGCTGGCGGACCTCCTTTGATCTGGAGGCCCAGGCATTCAACGATCACTCCATCCGACTGTCGCGGGACCTCCATCGCTGGCGGGCGAACTTCGATTTCCTGCAGACCGCCACCGGCAACTGGAGCTTCCGCTTCGAGGTCTCCCTCATCGACAACTCGGACCTGAAGTTCGACTACCAGCAGCGCAGTCTCGACCGTTTCAGCGGGAACTAGGTCTCACAAGTGTCCCTCTGATAGGACACTTTCTGCCGGCGGACGGCCTCCCTCCCCCAGGGCCGACGCACGGAACCGGTGGCACGACCTGTGCTCGTATCCCGGGGCACTGGAAGCAGGACGGACCGCATGAGAACGGTGGAGGAGACCATGGGACGCTGGATGGTGGGAATCCTGGTGGCGGCGGCGGGCCTCTCTGGCTGCAGTTCGGACAGCACGGTCCTGGTGCCGGGCGGAGGGGGGCCGGCGGCGCCTGTAGCCCTGGATGTCCGGTACTACGACCGCTCGGTGGTGGTGACGTGGGAATTGTCGGGGGCCTGGAACGGCGAACCGTTCCGAGTCTACGCGGCGCCGGAGGGGGGCGCCTACGTCCTGGTGGCCGAGGTGACCAACTGCAGCGACGGTCTCTGCTCCTACACGGATGTGAACATCCAGCCCGGGGCCACCTATACCTACTACGTCGCTTCGGTGGGATTCGACGGTGTCGAGACTCCCACGGCGGAAGCGCTGGTGATCACCGTACCCCGGGTCTACCTCTACCTGGATGGTGAGAGCTTCCTCCTGGGGGAAACCGACTCGGAGGGATTCCTGGACGAGCTGGCCGAGAACGGCCTCACCTACGAATACTTCGTCACCGCCCTCGACGAGTACGGTCACGAGAGCGCTGGAAGCGGCTCGGGCTTCGGGACGCCTCGCCCCGATTTCCACGGCGAGTATCTGTACGACTTCTTCGCCGTTCCCGAGTCGTCTGGATTCATCTTCCGGGATGACGAGTCCCTGGACCCCCTCGTGAGCGGAACGGATCCCCTTCGCCATTTCCGGCTGGAGACGGATGCCCAGGGCTGGTGGTTGGTGCCCGGGCCCGGTGTGAGCGTCTATCCCCAGGGATTCGAGACCACGGCGCTGCGGTGCGGTCCAGGTTCCGATGCCTTCTGCGTCGCCCTGGACGAGGCCCCCCAGAGCGGCTACGTGGCGGACGACCTCGGACTGCAGACCCAGACGACGTACGTGCTTCGGGTCCCTGGGGACGACAACCGGCTTCGGTATGCGGCGCTTCGTGTGCAGGTCCTGGGGTTCGATCAGGACGACGCTCCCCTCATGATCTTCGACTGGTCGTACCAGCTCCAGCCCGGCAATCCCGCATTGGCTCCAGTGACGGGGAAGGGGGTCCGCATCCGCTGATCGGCTGCGCACCGGGAACGCTTGTTCCTTCCGAGACGGGAATCCTAGCTTGAAGGATGATCCCTGTTCTCGAAGCGGTCCCCAACCTGAGTGAGGGGCGCGACCCGGACTTCCTCGACGAGGCGGTCCGGGTCGTCGCGTCCTGCGGCGCCGACGTTCTGGACCGGTCCATGGACCCGGATCATCACCGGTCGGTGATGACGCTGGTCGGGGATCCTCCCGACGTGGAGGAGGCGGCGGTTCGCCTGGCGGTCCTGGCGGTGGAGCGGATCGATCTCACGAAGCACCGGGGGGTCCACCCACGCATCGGCGCCCTGGACGTCCTGCCCTTCGTCCCCCTGTCGGGATGTGGGATGGAGGACGCGGTGGCGACGGCCCACCGGGCTGGGCAGCGCCTCTCCAACCTCGGTCTTCCGGTCTATTTCTACGGTGAGGCCTCCGACCCGCCGGGGCGGGGGTTGGCGGAGATCCGCCGAGGGGGGTTCGAGGCGCTGCGGGAGGGGGATCCTGCAGAGCGACCGCCGGATCTCGACGGCGGCAGGACGGGGGTCCACCCCACGGCAGGCGCCGTGTGCGTCGGAGCCCGTCGTCTGCTGCTGGCCTGGAACGTCTGGATCGAGGGGGTCCCCCTGGAGGCGCTGAGGCGAGTCGCCCGCGACCTCCGGGAGCGAGCCGGCGGCCTGCCCGGGGTGCGAGCGCTCGCGCTGCCGCTCCCGGCCCGGGACGCGGTCCAGCTCTCCATGAATCTCGAACGGGTGGAGGATCGCGATCCCATGACGGTGTTTCGTACCGTGGAAGAGAAGGTCATGTCGCTGGGAGGGGAGATCCGGGGCACCGAGGTCATCGGAATGATCCCCGAGACCCTTGTGCTGACGGCCGCCCGCGACAGATTACGTCTCTTTGAGCCCACCCCGGACCGGCTCCTTCCGGTCGGGGTGGCCAGACACCTGGCCGCACGCACGGACCGGGATCTGGCTGCACTCCTCTCGTGGGTCGGAACCCGGGAGTCGGAGATGCCCGAGGAGATCCGGGGGGTGGTCCGCAGATTGGCGGAGCGCCCGAGGCACGAGTCGAGTCCAAGCGAGCGCCCATGAGCAGCATCGAAGAGCTGAAGGCGCAGGCCCGCCGCCACGAGCAGAAAGAGGAGTGGCAACCCGCGCGGGATCTGTACATGAGGGCCATCGACCGCCTCGACGGGGAATCCCAGACCGACATCGGCCTCTACAACCGCGTCGGGGACATCCTCGTGAAGATCGGGGACTACGAGTTCGCGATGGAGCATTTTCAGCGTGCCATCGAACTCTACGTCGAGGCGGAACTTCCCAACAACGCCATTGCCATCTGTAAGAAGGTGGTCCGCCACCTGCCGGGACGGAACGAGATGTATCTCCGCATCGGCCAGATCAGAGCCGGGCAAGGGTTCCTGGTGGACGCCCGGGAGAACTTCCTCACCTACGCGGCGAAGGTGGAGGCTGCCGGGGATACCGAGGAGGCCCTGCGGGCTCTGGTGGAGTTCGCGGAGTTGGCGCCCGAGGACACCCAGGTGCGGATGGCGGTCGGACTGCAACTCCAGAAGCACGAACGGCCCGAGGAAGCCTTGGAGCAGTTCGTGGCCGGCTACCGCGTCCTGGCGGCCCGGGATGCGTCGGACGACGAGGCCCGGGCCTTTGGGGAGCGGATCCTGGAACTCGACCCGGATGCGGATCTCGAGGCGCTGGCCGACTCCGGGGAGGTCCTGGCATTCGAGTCCCCGTCCATCGCGGACGAGCACGGGGGCGACGATTCCTTCGAGGCTGCCTTCGGCGAGATCGAGCTCCCCTCGCCGGGAGACGCGGAGGTCTCCGGAGGCGAGGCGATGGGGTCCCGGAAGGGGGACCCGGACCGCACTCCAGTGGTCGAGGCCGATTTCGGCGAGATCGTGCTCTCCCACGGCGACGACGACCCCCACGGCGGACTGGAACTCGTGGACGAGTCCCCTCCTCCGGCGGGGGAGGACTTCGAGGGTGTGGAGGACGTGGTCGGGGACGAGGAGCTGCCCTTCCTGACCTTCGGGGACGATGACTTCGACGGACCTCCAGATCCCGGCTCCACCGCCGCGGAGGGAGAGGCCGACGGACCCGGGAGCTTCGATGTCGATCAGGGTGAGGAGCCGGGGCTGGCGCGCCTCCCCACGCTCCCGCCGGACGGGGACGAGTTCGACACGGTGGAGCCCCATGGGTGGGAGGCGCTCCGCGCCGCCTACGACCCGAACGAACCCGACACCGCTCGAGCGGAGCAACTGGTGGAGTTCGCCTTCAAGGACGGCGAGGCCAGCGTGCTGGTGGAGGCCTACGAGCTCCTGGCTCGGGCCCTTGAGAGCGAGGGCGATGCCGAGCGGGCCCGGGAGGTGTGGGAACAGGTCCGCTCACTGGAGCCGGACCACACCGTCGCCCTGGCGGCTCTGAGGCAGGCCGGCGAAGCTCCCGGTGTCGACGCCTCGAGTTCCCGGCCGACGCGGGGTTCCGCAGGGGCACCAAAGGAGGATGCCGGCGACTTCGTGGATCTCGGTTCTCTGGTGTTCGGGACCGATGCGCAAGAGAAGACGACCCGCTTCCGAGTCGCCTACGAGGAGCCCACCGGGGACGAGGAAGCCGATTTCGCCAAGATGCTGGATCAGTTCAAGGCCAAGGTGGCCGAGAGCTTCGACGCGTCCGACGTGAAGGCTCATCACGATCTGGGGACCGCCTACAAGGAGATGGGACTCCTGGACGAGGCGGTGGCGGAGTTCCAGCAGGCCCTCCGGGCCTCGGCGCGTCATCTGCCCACCTATGAGCTGCTGGGACAGACGTTCATGGAGCGGGGGGAGCATGCGGCGGCCGTCCGGGTACTGGAGCGGGCACTGAAGATCCCACCCGAGGTGGAGGATGAACTCATCGGCATCTACTACTACCTGGGGCGTGCTCACGAGGAGCTCGATCAGGTCGACCAGGCCGTTGGATTCTACGACCGCGTGTTCGCACTGGACATCAACTTCGCCGACGTGACGTCCCGTCTGAGGGAGCTTCGCTAGTGGCATCCCTTCCGGACCTGAGCGCTCCGCCCGGTCTAGACGATATCCAGGGGCCGGTCCAGGAGGAGCTGGATCGGGTGGTGGATGAGCTGCGGCGTATCATCGTGTCCGATTTCGACATGATCGAGGAGGTCAACCAGTATCTGCTCCTGCTTCAGGGGAAACTCCTTCGACCCGCCCTTCTCCTGCTCAGCAACCGGGTCTGCGGGCCCCAGGATCCCCGGGCCGTATCGTTGGCGGCCGTGGTCGAACTCGTGCATCTGGCCACCCTCGTCCACGACGACGCCGTAGACCACTCGGTGCTGCGGCGCGGTCAGCCCACCGTGAACTCCGTCTGGTCGCACCAGGTGGCGATCATCATGGGCGACTACCTCTACTCCCGGGCGATCATCGAGCTCGCCGACGTGGGGAGTCACGAGGCGACCCGCGTGATGGCCAGAGCGGCCAACGAGATGAGCGTGGGAGAGATGCGCCAGCTCACCTCCTACGACGCCCTGGCCTTCTCCGAGAGCGACTACGACCACCTGATCGCCGCCAAGACCGCTTCCCTCATGAGCGCGGCGTGCGAGTTGGGTGCTCTGGTGGGCCGAGAGGTCTTCCGGGCGCCCATGGCGGCCATCGGGCACAACCTCGGGATGGCCTTCCAGATCGCAGACGACCTCCTGGACTACACCGGCTCGGCCGATGTCACCGGGAAGCCCACGGGGCACGATCTCCGGGAACGGAAGGTGACGCTCCCGCTCCTGGCGGCCATCGGTTCCGCCTCTCCGGAACAGATGGATGTGATCCGGAGCCTCTTCACCCGGGTGGAGCCGACGGACGACGAGATCCAGACCGTCGTGGACCTCGTGTCGGAGCTCGGGGGGCTGGACTACGCTCGCAAGAAGGCAGACCGTTACGCGGACGCCGCGCTTGCGGCCCTCGATGGACTCCCCGAGGGACCCGAACTGGAAGTCCTGCGGGTCTCGGTCGCCTACGCAACCCAGAGGAATCGCTGATTCATGTTGGTCGACACCGGACGCCGGACGGGACTTCGCATCTTCTGGACGCTCATCCTGGGCTTCTTTCTCGGTGGAATCCTCACCGAGATCACCCAGTCGTTCCTTCCCGACAGCGCCGCGCGGACCTTCCTGACCACCGCGGTGACGGCGACGCTGGGTCCCTTCTACGTCGATCTGGTGGCCGTCGCCTTTACCCTCGGGCCCCTTTCGGTGTATTTGAATGTACTGACACTCTTGGGCGTCTCCATCGTGGCGCTCGTGGCCAGGTCCTGGATCTGAGCCGTTCTCGATGAATCGGCACCGGCTTACCGGTGCCTGGGAGGTTGTTGTAGCATGGGTATGGGTCTCGGAATGGGAGAGATTCTCCTGATCTTCCTGGTGGCCCTTCTGCTCTTCGGAGCGAAGCGGTTGCCTGAGATCGGGTCTTCTCTTGGGAAGGGGATCCGGGAATTCAAGAGCTCGATCCGCGAGATCGAGAGCGAATTGAAGGTCCCGGATACGCCGAAGCGGACCATCCAGGCACCGCCGGTGGAGGACAAGAGCAGCGCTCCGCCGGAGAGTGAGGGTCAGGGTCAGCCGCGGAAGCTGACTACCCAACAGGACTGAGGCGCGGGGGTACGGCGCAGGGAGCGGGGTGCTGCGCCGGTCCGGTGAGGCACCGCCCGGCAGAGTCGGGCCCCGGGGCAGGCTCGTCCCCGGCTGGAGAATGAACCGGGGCGCCGCCGTGGATCCACGGCGGCGCCCCGTCGCTTGTTCAGGAGCGTCCGGTCCGCGGGGTCCCCGCCGTCGTCGAGGCCGATCGGGGGGGCGGGGGAACTCCCCTCAGAAGCCGAAGGGGGATCCGGGCTGACGGAGGGGCTGATCCTCCGGGTCCTGCAACACCTCAGCCCGTCGATCCTGAACGTTGGCGGTCTCCCGGAGACCCGCGAGCCAGGATTCGAGACGCTCCTGACGGAGGAGCTGGGTGACCTGCTGCCGCTGCTGTGCCTTCTGGGCTTCCCACGCCTCCCGGTCGGCCGGGGTACGGTTCAACAGCTCGATGATGAAGGTGTTCATCGGCGTCGAGACCACCTCGGACACCTCTCCGGGCTCAAGCCCGAAGGCGGCGCCAACCGCCGGATCTCCTCCAGCAGCGTCTGCCCCTCCTCCTCGGCCAGCGCCTGCTTCTTCTGGAACCGGAGGACCTGCTCGATCTGGGGCCGGGCCGCCTCCAGAGGCAGGATCCCTGCCGGAGTCGACGAGATCAGCTCCAGCGCGTAGAAGGCCTGGGGGGTCTCGAAAACGGGACTCGCATCTCCGATCTCCGCCTCTTCGAAGGCCCAGTCGGCTCCCTCGCTGACCTGGCCTGCGCCGGCGACGAAGGCGAACTCGCTGGAGAGCTCCGCCTCCTCCACGGTGAGCCCCAGTTGGCCCGCAGCATCCTGGAGGCTACGGGACTCCACGATGTCCTCCAGCGAATCGGCCCGGGTGAACAGGTCGATCTCCGAGTCGTCCGTCCGGGCGATGGGGATGACGATGTGCCGGACCCGGGCGCTATCCTGAGCCCAGCGCTCCTGGACCTCGATGATGTGGTAGCCGCCGGGGCTGGTCACGGGCTCGGGCAGGAGCCCTTCGTCCGAAGCGAAGACCGCCGAGTCGAAGCTCGGAAATGCCGCGCCCTTCGCGATCACTCCGAGCTCGCCCCCGGCTGCGGCGCTCACGTCGTCGGCGGACTCGATGGCTGCGACCTCGGCGAAGTCCTCGTCCCCCCGGTCGATGGCATCACGGAGATCTCGGGCCTTCTGGAGGGAGGCCGCCGTATCCGCGGCGGTGGGCGTCTTGTCCAGGACCACCACCCTTACGCGGGCCCGGGCCGGCTCCTCGAACTCGGCCTGGTTGGCCTCGTAGTAGCGGCGGACCTCTGCGTCCGAGACGGGAACCTCGTCATCCTGGATCCGCTGGCCCGGGTTGAGGGGGATGTACCGGATCTCCACCGACTCGTTCTGGTCTCGCCAGCGACGCCAGAGCTGCTCGTCGGTGACGTAGACCCCCGACGATACCTGCCGAAGCAGCTTCCCTCGAGGAATGATGTCCCGATAGTAGGCCTCCAGCTGCAGGAGCAGGAGCTCGTCCGCCGAGGCCAGGAACTGCTGATACTTCGCAGGATCGAACTGACCGTTGGTCTGGAAGCCCGGCTGCTGCGCGAGGGAGGGAGGCGGGCTGAACCGGGCCGCCTGCCTCAGCTCTTCGTCGGTGACCACGATCCCCCGACGCTCCAGCTCCTGCTGGATGAGGATCTGATTGACCACCTCCTCGAATGCCGCATCCTCGACCTCCTTGACCTGCTGCGTGGTGAGCGGCTGCTCCTGGCCCGACT
>JARRPL010000067.1:0-11284 GCA_037382905.1 Gemmatimonadota bacterium
CGAGGGACGAACTGCCGGTCGCGACACCCGTACATGAGCGGCGGACGGACCACCGTGGCCCAGATGCGACCCGCCTCGTGGGCGTCCAGGACCCGCCTTTCCGCCAGCTGTTTCGACCGACCGTAGGCGTCCTCCGGCGGGAGCTCCGGCAGGGGCACCGCCTCGTGGGTCGGCTCGTCCCTGTACCGCTCCCGGCCGAAGACGGCCGTGCTGCTGACCAGGACCAGGCGAGCCCTTGCGGCCGCCGCCGCCATGGCGACATGGCTCGTGCCTGCGACGTTCACCGCCTCGAAGGCGGACCAGGCACCCTCGGACCCGATGGCCGCAGCGGCATGGATGACCAGATCCACGCCTCGGGCCGCCCGGACGACGGACGGGCCGTCCGTGAGGTCCCCGCGGGCGATCTCCACCCCCCGCTGGGCGAGCCAGGCAGCCTGGGAGGGCCGCCTCACCAGGCACCGGACCCGCCAGTCCTCGGCCAGGAGCCGCTGCACCACGTGTGCACCGAGCATCCCGGTGGCGCCTGTGACCAGGGCGGCGTTCATCGGTCTTCTCCGCCGGCGGCGCCGGGTTCGGGCAGCGCGAAGGCCACCACGAAGTCCCCGAGCTTGCTCCGGATTCCCACGTGTCCCCCGGCATTGACCACCAGGAACTGGCGCCCGCCCCGCCGGGGTCGGAAGGTCATGGGCGTCGACTGGGCCGAGGCCGGGAGGCTGGCCTCCCAGACCTCCTCGCCCGTCTCCAACTCCAGGGCGCGGATGCGCCGATCCATCGTTCCGGCGATGATCGCGAGTCCCCCGGTCACCAGCGGACCCCCGAGGTTCGGGGAGCCCCATGCCCTGGGTGTGGGCACGCCCGCCAGATCACTCGCGGTCCCCAGGGGGCCCTCCCAGACCAGCTCCCCCGTCGTCACGTCCACCGCGTGGATCATGCCCCACGGGGGTGGCGTGCACGGCAGGGAGACCGGCGAGAAGAAGGGCTCACGGACCGCGGCCCAGGGGGCCGGGGCCTGGAGGGCGACCGCCGTCTTGCCCGATGACTCGAGCATCTCCGGCTTCACCTCCGCCGCTGGGACGAGGCGCGTGACCGCCGCCACCCGGTTCGTGTTCGTGATGAGGAGTCGGCGCTCGGGGTCGTACCCGAGGCCTCCCCACTCCATGCCCCCCAGGGGCCCCGGGTACGTCACCGTGCCACGCCGGCTGGGCGGCGCATACATCTCCGTGTCCAGATCTTCGATGGCGCGACGGCAGGCGGCCCGGTCCAGCGGGGTCAGGCCCCAGGCGTCGTCCGGCGTCAGCCCCCGGGGATGGAGCGGGGCCGGCTTCACCGGGAAGGGCTGCGTCGGCGACGCCCGTTCGCCAGGGACACGGCTGGCGGGCACGGGGCGCTCCTCGATGGGGAAGAGGGGTTCGCCCGTGAGGCGGTGGAAGAAGAAGAGGAAGCCCATCTTCGTGGCGAGGGCGACCGCCGGCACCGTCCTCCCGTCCCGCTCCAGCTCCAGGAGCGCCGGCGGAGTCGGAAGGTCGTAGTCCCAGAGGTCGTGATGGACGGCCTGGAAGTGCCAGACCACCTGCCCCGTCCCTGCGTCCAGAGCCACGAGGGAGTTGGCGTAGCGGTTGTCGCCGGGTCGGAAGCCACCCCAGCTGTCGGGGCTGGCGCTCCCCGTGGGTACGAACACCAGATCGTGCTCCGGATCCGGTGTGATGGTGGCCCAGGTGTTGGCGGCCCCGGCGGTGATGGCGACGCCCTCCGCCGAGCGCCGGTCGACATCGATCAGGGGCTCCCATCGCCACAGCGTCTCCCCGGTGCGGGCGTCGAAGGCCTGGACGGCGCCGCTGGGGGCCTCCACCGCACGCCCGTCGAAGATGCTGGAGCCCACGATCACCCGGTCCCCGATCACCGCCGGCGGAGCCGTCTGCTTGTAGTGGCCCCGCTGTTCTCCGTCGGCCCGGGCGATCCCCCGGGCGAGGTCCAGGACACCCTCCGACCCGAAGTCCCTGCACGGGGTGCCGTCCTCCGCATCCAGGGCGAAGAGTCGGGCGTCGAAGGAGGCGAGGAAGATCCTCCGACGGCACGGAGCGGTTTGCGGTGCCCCGGGGTCCGACCAGGTGGAGATCCCCCGGTTCGTGACCATCGTATGCACCCGGTCCGAACGGTCGATCCCTGGATCGAAGGTCCAGATCTCCCGTCCCGTCTCGCCGTCCAGCGCGATGACCCGGGAGTAGGGCGTCGAGATGAAGAGGCGGCCGTCCACCGCGATGGGCGTCGACGCGAAGGAGGTGCCGGCGCGGCCTCCCTCGTGAGCGCTGACGTCACCGGTCCGGTAGATCCACGCCACCTCCAGCCGGTCCACCGTGCCCACGTTGATGTCCCACAACGCCGAATGATGGCGACCGCCCTCGCCGTCGGGATGGGACCACGACATCGCCGGCCGGGACTCCGGCGAAGGCATCCGGATGGGAGCGGCGTCCGTGGCACCCGTCGGGGCCAGAATCCAGAAGAGGAGAGAGAGCAGTCCCAGGACGCTGGCTCCGCGCCAGGGCATCCGCGCGTTCTGCGAACCCATGTCGACCTCCGGCAGGCGTGAATCGATGCGACGGATTCACGATGCCAGGCTGCGGAGGACCGGTGGGTACGCAACGCCCCGTATTCCCGGGGGCGGGCTTACGTATCGAGCGACGTAGACGAAGACCTGAGAGCAGGCCGGGATGGATCCCGGCTTGACCGGGATGCCCAGGGATCGACCGCGGGAGGCGCGCCGGCAACTCGGGGACCCGGGCCACGGCGACGCGAGGGACGATGCTACGGTCGATCAGCCTCTCCGAGAACGGGTGCAGGCGGCAGGGCGAAGCCCCACCCCTTACCCGGGGGTGGTCCCTCGTAGGGCTCGTGACCAGGGCACACCTAGCCGGGAGGCGATCCGTCCTCGCCGGGAAGCCCCACCCGCCTCAGGATGGCCCGGAAGCGCGAGTGGGCCCGGGCCTCCGGTGGCAACGGCACCGCGGCCAGGTAGGCGACCTGGAAGTCTCGGGTGTCCTCCCCGGTCTCGAACCAGTCCATGGATCGCTCGATCTCTCCCGCGTGCGCCAGGAGGATGGCGATGGCGGTGGGACGGACGAAGACGGAGCGAGACCGCTCGATGAGAAGGTCGGCGGAACGGGAGAACCCAGCCCGCCCCGAGTCGGCCGCCCGCATGGCGGCGGCGCACTCCTTCAGTCCCAGCATGTCAAAATGTCCTGCCTGGTACTCCCGGGCCTCGTCGTCTCTCCCGGAGAGCAGGCAGCACAGGGCCGCCCCCTCGTGGGAGAGGGGGCTCGGAGGGAGCTGCTCGTAGCGCCTCAGGGCCTCGTCCAGTCGCGCCGTGAGGAAATTCTGAGCGGCCTCCAGGGTCGCCGTGAAGGGGTTGAAGGGGTCCACCGCGCGAGCCCGCTCCATGGCGGCGTCGCTCTCGGGGACGCGGCGCATCATGGCGAGAAAGTGCGAGTAGAAGGCCAGGGCCTCGGGATTGTGGGGGTCGAGCTCGGTAGCCCGGACCCAGGCCTCCTCCGCCGCGTCGAAGTCCCAATCGTACCACGTCAGAGCCTGGGCCATGGCCTGCTGGGCTTCTCCGAGCTCCGGGTCCAGATCCACCGCCCGCCGTGCGGACGCGAGCCAGAGGGGTCCGGATTCGGAAGGGGGGAGCATCCCCAGGACCGTCATCGAGCCCCAGATCAACGCCATGCCCGCATGGGCGGCGGCGTAGTCCGGCTGGATCTCGATGGCCTTCTCGTAGTATTGCAGCCCCCGCTGGAGATCCGCGGGCAGGAATCGCTGCTGATGCACCCGGCCACGCATGTAGTTCTCGTAGGCCGCCGGAACCACCACCTGGAGCTCGGCGGTGACGGGGCGTCTCGGTGCCGTGGCGCCCAGGAGCGCCTCGACCGCGGCGCTGGCGACGTCCCGGTAGAGCCTCAGGATGTCCTGCACCTCTCCCTCGATGGAGTCGGACCACACGCCCTCTTCGCTGGCGCCATCCACCAGTCGCGCCTCGATCCCCACCCGGTTGCCGGCGCGGAAGAGGGACGACTCCACCACCGAATCCACGCCCAGCTCCCGGGCGATGTCCCCTATCGGCTTGTCGGAACTGGCATAGTGCAGCACCGACGACCGGGCGAGCACCGCGACATTCCCCTTCGAGAGGCGGGAGATCATCGCCTCGTGGAGACCCAGGGTGAGAAACTCCTGCTCCGCATCGCCGGTGACGTTCCTGGGGGGAAGAACCGCCAACCGGCGGCGCCCCACCACGTCGACGACCGTCTCCGCCTCCAGCGTTTCGGCCAGCCCCCGGGGAGACGAGAAGCGGTCCGCCGGGTCCTTGGCCATCGCCTGCTTGACGGCCCGCTCGACATACAGGGGGATCGCCTCGTCGTCCATCCGGAGGCTGGGGACGGCTTCGGTGGTGTGCTTCGCCATGAGGGCCGCAAGCGTCCGGGCCTGGAAGGGAGGCCGTCCCTTGAGCATCTCGAAGAGCACACAGCCCAGGGCGTAGGTGTCGGTTCGTCCGTCCACCCGCTCCTGCCCGAAGGCCTGCTCGGGGCTCATGTAGGTGGGTGTGCCTACGGCGAGCCCGGTCCGGGTCAGTCTCTCCCCGGTAGCCTGATGGACCGCCCGGGCGATCCCGAAGTCCGTGACCCAGGCGTGGCCCTCGGTCAGAAGGATGTTCCCGGGTTTGACGTCCCGGTGAATCACCCCCTCCCCGTGGGCGTGATGCAGTGCCGAGGCCACCTGGCACGCGATGGCCACCGCCTCGGCCACGGGGAGCGGTCCCCCCCGGGCCAGGCGCTCGTCCAACGACTCCCCTCGGACGTGGGGCATGGTGTAGTAGAGGAATCCCTCGACCTCGCCGGAATCGAAGAGGGGAAGGATGTTGGGGTGGTTGAGCCGGCCGGCGATCCGGATCTCCCGGATGAACCGCTCCCCCCCGACCGCTGCAGAGAGCTCCGGTCGGAGCACCTTCAGGGCGACCTCCCGGTCGTGCTTCAGATCCCGAGCGAGGTACACCACCGCCGTAGCCCCCTGCCCCAGTTCCTCCTGGATCTCGTACGACCCCCTCAGCGCAGCGACCAGCTCGGTGGGAGCGCCCATGCGTCTACGAGATCGGTCGCTGCCGCCCGAACTCGAACTCCCGGGGGGGCTCGGCACCCAGGAGGTGCCGGACGAAGTAGTCCCATCGCCGCCGCATCATGTAGGGCTCGTAGGCGAAGCCGTGACGACGGTTGGGCATCATGACCAGGTCGAAGTCCTTGTTGGCGGCAATGAGGGCGTCTGCGACCAGGAGTGTGTTGTAGGGCGGCACGTTGTCGTCCATGGTCCCGTGGGCCAGGAGGAGCTTCCCCTTCAGGTTCTCCGCGAGGAGCTGGTTCGCCTGGTTGTCGTAGTTGGTGGTGCCGTCCTCGTTCTCCACCAGCAACCCCTGCCACTTCTCGCCCCAGTCGTCCTCGTAGTTCCGGTTGTCGTGGTTGCCCGCCTGGGAGACCGCCACCTTGTAGAAGTCGGGATACCGGAGGATGCCCGCCGTGGAGGCGAAGCCGCCGCCGGAATGACCCCAGATCCCCACCCGGTCCAGGTCGATCCAGGGATTGCGCTCGGCGAGCTGCCGGATGGTGGCCACCTGGTCCGGAAGCCCGTTGTCCCCCATGTCCCCGTAGTAGGCCGCATGAAAGGACTTGGAGCGCTTGGGCGTCCCCATGGCGTCCACCTCGATGACGACGAACCCCAGTTCGGAAAGGGCCTGGTGGTCCCGCCGGGCGGGGCTGAACGAGCGGCTCCCCACGCTCCCGGTCTGGGGGCCCGGATAGAGATAGTTGACCACCGGGTACTTCCGGCTCGGGTCCAGCTCCGCCGGAGGATACATGAGCCCGTACAGGTCGGTGACGCCGTCCCGGGCCTTGGTGGTGAAGGGGACGGGAGGCTGCCACCCGGTGGCCAGGAGCCGGGAGATGTCGGCGCGCTCCAACTCCACCACCACGTCGCCGTCCCGATCCCGGACGACCGTCACCGGAGGCTCCACGGGGGTGGAGTACTGGTCCACGAAGTAGTCGCCCGACGGGGTGAGGGTGATCTCGTGGTTTGCGCTGTCGGGGGTCAGGAGCGTCACACGACCGTCGTCGATCCCCACCTTGTAGAAGTACTCGAAGTAGGGATCTCCGGGCTCCCGGTGGTTGCCGACGAAGTAGATCTCCCGCGCTTCCGGATCCACGTGGCGAAGCTGGAGCACATTCCAGTTGCCGGAGGTGATGGGCCGGATCAGCTGCCCGGTGTTCAGGTCGTAGAGGTAGAGGTGTCCCCAGTCCGACCGCTGGGAGTACCAGATCACCTGGTCCTCGTCGAAGAGCACGGACCAGTTCACCTGGTCGTACCCGGACTCGAAGAAGGTCTCCACCTCCTCGGTGAGGACGTCCCGGACGGCGCCCGTCACCGGGTCGGCCACCCGGAGCGTCGCCCGTTTGTGATCCCGGGACGACGAGACGAAGGCCAGCTCCGAGCCGTCCCGGCTCCACTCCACGTCCGAGAAGGTGCCGTTGCAGTAGATGTGGTCGCAGATGGTGGACCGGTGCGGATCCGGAGCCATGTCGAGCCAGGTGACCCGAGCGTCGTCCACGTCGACGACGATGCGCTCGATCATGAAGGGCAGCGAGTCCTCGGGAAGCGGATAGTCGAACTGCTGAAGCTCCGGCTCACCGACGTTGGTGCTCACCAGGTACATCTGGCTCACGCCCCGGCCATCGTGGCGAAAGGTGGCGATTCGCCGCGAATCCGGAGACCAGAGAACCACCGGCCGATCGCTCCGGGTCCAGCCGGCATCGTTGGTGGCGTAGCCGTAGTCTTCCACCCCATCGGTGGTGAGCCGGGTCTCGATCCCGGTCCGCAGGTCCCGGACCCAGAGGTCGTGATCCCGGATGAAGGCCCCCCGACCTCCGTCGGGAGAGACCACCACGTCCCGCCCGGTCCCGCTCCCCCCCGCCTCCTCCGCCCGGCAGCGTCCCGCACCCGGATCGCAGCGGTAGAACCGATCCTCCACCTCGAACCGGATCTCGTCGTCGAGGGCCTGGAAGGCGTCGAAGGGGAGACGGTCGGCCTCCACCTCCCGGCCCAACGCCGCAGACAGACCCGTGGCTACGCCGGCATGGTCGAAGGCGGTCCGGCGTTCCCCCTCCTCCGGATCCACCCGAATGAACTCCCACCCCCGGGCCGTGGTGCTCCGATAGGTGAAGACATCCCCCTCTTCCCAGCGGGGTCGGACCGTGTGCCCGAAGATCAGCTCGCCCGCGTAGGCGGCCAGGCGGCGCTCCGCCTGTGCGTAGTCCTGCTCCCGGAGGCTGTCGGGGGCGAAGGGGACCTGCTGGGCACCGGCTGCCTGGGCGCCGCTCAGGGCCAGGAGCAGAGCTGCGGAGTGGGGGGCTCGAAGGTGCATGGGAGCGTCGAAGTGGTGGGCGAGGTGGGCGGGCCGCGACCGCGGAGCCGAACGCTACTATCCTACCACCTCGAGCCCGGGCCGACACGGTCCCGGCGGCTCGAGCGCCCCGAAGCTCGGTTGCCCCCTTGACCGCCGGGCCGGATCTTCACGCCATGCGCATCGATCCCGCCGACGTGGCCCTCTGCATCCACGACCCACCGCAGGGTCCGCCGCCCCATCCCACGTCGGCGCCGGTGGTGCAGACCTCGCTGTTCTCCTTCGAGTCGCTGACGGAGCTGGCGGAGGCGACGACGGCGGGTCGGGCCGCCCACCTGTACAGTCGGGGCCAGAACCCCACGGTCGAGGTGCTGGAGGAGAAGCTGGCAGCGTTGGAGCGGGGCGAGGCCTGCAAGGCCTTCGCTTCGGGGATGGCGGCGGTGAGCGGCGTGCTTCTGGGGCTCCTGAAGGCGGGAGACCACGTGGTCTTCTTCAACGACACCTACGGTCCCACGCTGCAACTCGCTCATCAGCTCGGTCGTTTCGGCATCGAGCACACGGTGGTGCTGGAACTGGACATCGGAGCCCTGGAGCAGGCGCTCCGGCCCTCCACCCGACTGATCTGGGTGGAGAGCCCGGGGACGCTGCTCTTCCGTGTCGCAGACCTCACGGCAGTGGCGACGGTGGCGCGGGAGCGGGGCATCACCACCGCCATCGACAACACCTGGGCCACGCCCCTCCTGCAGAAGCCGCTGACGCTGGGATTCGACGTGGTGATGCACACCGCCACCAAGTACCTGGGGGGCCACAGCGACGTGGTGGCCGGCGCCGTGATCACGGACCACGACCGGATGGACCGGATCTTCCACCGCTCCTTCCTCCTCAACGGAGGAATCCTCTCGCCCTGGGACGCATGGCTGATCCTCCGGGGGATGCGCACCCTCCCATCCCGCCTCCGTGAACACGAGGCGGTGGCGCTGGAGTTGGCACGAACGTTGGCGGATCATCCGGCGGTGGAGGCGGTGCACCACCCCGGCCTCACCACCGAACCCGAGCTGATCGCCCGGCAGATGAGCGGCTTCACCGGGGTGTTCTCCTTCGCTCTGAGGAACGGCGGATGGGATGCCGTGAGCCGCGTGGTGGATGCTCTCCGTCGATTCCGCATCGGCGTGAGCTGGGGCGGCGTGGAGAGCCTGGTTCTCTCCCCTCGACGACCGGACAACCGGGAGAGTCTGGCCCGACGGGGCCTTCCGCCGGGTCTCGTGCGGATCTCCGTCGGGCTGGAGGGGACGGAGGTCCTCCGGGCCGACCTGCTCCAGGCGCTGGAAGCGCTGTGCTGACGCCGAGTCACCACCCCCGTCCACGGAGCCCGATCGCAGCGTCCCGGGACGGCCGGGGCGGCGACCCGGAGCGCCCCCCACTTTCGCGACCCTCCCCCGCCCGCAAACTTGTTCCGACAGGCCGTCGTTCAGGCTGCAGTCCAGGGGAGGGTGACTCGGGGGGATGCGAACATTCACAGGCTTCGTCCTCGGTGCCGGTCTGGTGTCGGGGATCTGGCTCGTCGCCCACCGCTCCGACGGGACCGCCGTAGAGCCGGCCCTCGAGGGGCCGGTGGTGACCACCGGGCTGGGTCAGGTGGTGGCCGACTTCCCCTGGCGTGGTCCGGGAGACCGGGAGGGCCGTCTTGCCGACCTGCTGGGTCGCGGACCCGTGGTCCTGGCGCTCCGGGATCGGTCCTGCCCCGTCTCCCTGCGCTACAGCGCCACCCTGCGGGCCATGGAGGAACGGTTCAGCGACGTCGGCGTCCGGTTCGTCTACCTCGACGCCACCCCGTCGGACGTCGGGGACCCGAACGCGGCGGTCCTCGAGGATCCGGTGGCTCCCACCGGGACGCTGGTCCGCCCGCTGGGGGACGGCTTCTTCCGGGCCCTGAGGCCTGTGACCACCACCGAGGTCTTCCTCCTGGACGCCGCCGGAATCCTCCGTTACCGGGGGGCGGTCGACGACCGGTTCGGCTTCGATTTCTCCCGGCAGGCTCCCCGATCCAGGCACCTGGAAGAGGCCATCGTCGCAGTGATGGCCAACCGTGCGCCGCCCCGACCCGCCACCTTCGCCCCTGGGTGTTACCTGTTCTATGGCGACGAGATCGGGCCGCCGACCGACGAGGACTCCGCCGTCACGTGGGCGACGACCATGCGTCCCATCGTGCGGGAGAGGTGCGGCGCCTGCCACCGGGACGGGGGCACCGCCCCATTCCAGTTGACGCGGTACGAGGATCTGGCCTCCCGTGAAGAGGAGATCCACCGGATGGTATCGCTGGACCGGATGCCGCCCTGGCCCGCCAGCCCCCACGTCGGTCGCTGGGCCAACGACGCCCGACTGACGGTCAGGGAGAAGGCGTTGTTCCTCCATTGGCTCTCGGCCGGGATGCCCCGGGGAAGCACCGAAAGACCCCCGGACGAGCGTCCCCCCGTGGCGGCATGGCTGCACGGGGAACCCGACACGGTCCTGAGCACGGCGGGGCCACGGACCGTCTCGCTGGGGTGGATCGCCGGATACGAGACCGTCTACCTCCCCACCCGGTTCGATTCGGACCGCTGGGTCACCGGTGTGGAGATCCGGCCTGCGGAGCCCGGCTCGGTCGTGGAGGCGGTGATCCTCCTGGAATCCCCGGACACGCCCGACGAGGAGCGATCCCGGGGTCTGGAAGGCCTGTTCGCGGGATTCGCCCCGGGGCACAATGGCGGCCTCTTCCCCGAAGGCACCGCCAAGAGGATCCCGGCGGGTGCGTGGCTCAAACTCAGGATCCGCTACCGGAACCCGGCGCTCCCGACCCGACAGCCCGTCCAGCTCGGACTCCACTTCGGTCCGGCGCCGTCCGGGGGCGAGTTGGAGACCCGCTCCGTCTACACCCGGGAATTCATGATCCCCGCCGGCGCGTCGAACCACGCCGTCACCGCCGAATATCGGTTCCGGGAGTCGGGACACATCCACTCCTTCTCGCCCCACATGCACCTGCGAGGGACGGCGATCCGCTACACCCTCGAGGATCCCGATGGGCACGAGGAGATCCTGCTGGACATTCCCCGGTACTACTTCCAGTTCCGACCCACGTACGTGCCGGAGGCGCCGATCCCGGTCCGCGCCGGGTCCACGCTCCGGGTCACCGGTTGGTACGACAACTCCGAAGCCAACCCCGAGAACCCCGACCCCTCGGCGCCGGCCTCCTTCGGGGGCGGATTCTCCGACGATCTCCTCGTGGGCTACTTCGGGTTCGTGCCCGCGAGGGCTCCGGATGTCCCGGCTCGGACGATGATCGACGAGCACGATCAGGTCTTCTGACCCCTGGGACTCAGAGGAGCGGAAGCTGCTCCGAAGTCCCGGGCCGCGCCTCACCCAGGGGATTCGCGGCAGCCGGCGGGGCCTGGGCCAGGATCCGGCCCGCCACCGCTCGACCGCTCAGGAGCGCACCCTCCACACGGCCGCCGGGGAAGGCGTCGCCACACACACCGATTCCCAGACGGGCGTCGTGGAGGGCATCGACCCCCGCCGCGTCCCGGGGTTGGGCGTAGCGCCATCGGTGGCCCCGTCGGAAGGAGGCATCCGGTAGGGGGCCGAAGCGGGAGGCGAAGGCCCCCATCAGCATCTCGGCCACCTCCTCCGGGTCCCGCTCCAGGTGGGTTTCGCTCCACCCGGGTCCGCCGTGAAGGACCCAGGACTCCTCCGGCGGCCGTCCGGGCTGGGAGGTGTTCCGGCAGACCCAGGACAGCGGGTCCCCCTCCAGGAACGCGCCGCCGAAATCCACGGGCACGGGCGCCTCGAAGGTGACCATCACCGCCCAGCACGGCAACA
>JARRPL010000068.1:0-11254 GCA_037382905.1 Gemmatimonadota bacterium
AGTTCGCGGTGCTGGCTCCCGAATCGTCGGGGGATCCACCGGAGGTCCTGGTGCATCGCGTGAAGGGTGCCGTGAAGGAGTTCGACAACTCGTCGCCGGAGCCCTACCGGCTTTCGGTGAGCGTGGGGGTTGCCCGCTTCGATGGCGATGCTCTGATTCGACTCGACGACCTCCTGGCGGCGGCGGATACGGCCATGTACGAGGAGAAGCGGGCCAAGCGCAGGGTGGTGTCGGGATGAGCGGACCGTCCCACTGGCTCGTGCGCATCGCCGAGCGTGCCGGACTCGGACGTGCCGATGACGTGGTGCTCCCTCCCGGCGCCGATGCGCATCAGGTCTGGTCGCGCGTATGCAGGCAGTTCGGCGTACGAGAGGGGGATTTGGCGGAACACGTCGCCGAGTACTACCGCCTGGACCCGGCGGACCTCGGACAGGTGGAACCGGACGCCATGGCCCTGTTGCCCGAGCAGCTCGCCCGACGGCATCACGTGGTCCCCCTCCGGGACCAGGGGCGCACATTGGTGGTGGCGACGGCGGACCCCACCGACGTGGATGTGGAGCGTGCGGTGGCCTTCACCACGAGCCGCACCGTGGTCTTCGAGATCGCGTCGCCGACGGCGATCCAGGAGGTCCTGGACAGCCGGTTCCAGCCGGAGCGGCAGGTGGAGTCGCTGCTGGGCTCCATGGACGCCGAGATGGATGGGCTGGACGCCATCCACCTGGTGCAGGAGATGGGACCCGAGGAGGTGTCCCGGAGCGACGTGGACGCCACTCCGGTGATCCAGCTGACGAATCTCATCATCGCCGAGGGGATTCGGGCCGGGGCCAGCGACATCCACGTGGAGCCCGGCCGGGGCGCCGGGGCCGTGCGCTATCGGGTCGACGGCGTCCTCCGCAAGCACATGGACCTCCCCATGGCGGCGCTGAACCGCGTCGTGTCCCGCATCAAGATCCTCTCGAAGCTGGACATCGCCGACCGCCTTCGGCCCCAGGACGGCAAGGCACGGGTCCGTATCCGCAACGTCCACTACGATCTCCGGGTGTCCACCCTGCCCGCGGCGGGCTCCGAGAAGTGCGTCATTCGCATCCTGGACTCGAACGCCGCCGTGACGTTGGACGATCTGGACCTCCCGGAGCCGGAGCTCGGGCGTCTCCGTGGCCTCCTGACGCACCGCGACGGGATCGTGGTGATCACCGGGCCCACCGGCTCGGGAAAGACGACCACGCTGTACGGGGCGCTGCGGGAGATGGCCGACGGCGAGATCAACATCATGACCGTCGAGGATCCCATCGAGTACGACCTCCCGTCCATCACCCAGACGCAGGTGGAGACGAAGCAGGGGGTCACCTTCGGTGCCACCCTTCGAGCCATCCTCCGTCAGGATCCCGACGTCATCCTCGTGGGGGAGATCCGGGATCTGGAGACGGCGGAGGTGGCGGCGCAGGCCGCCATGACCGGCCACCTGGTTCTGGCCACGGTCCACGCCAATGACGCCGTCTCCGCCGTGGCCCGCCTGGCGGACATCGGACTCCCCTATCCCACCATCGCCCAGACGCTGCGGGGCGCGCTGGCCCAGCGGCTGGTGCGCCGGGTCTGTCCCGAATGCTCCGAAGACATCGCCGGCGACCTCACGGCGGAAGAGGCCCGGCTGGCGGCGCGATACGGAACCGAGCCACGGGTCCGGGCCATGGGCTGCCCCGAGTGCGGGTATACGGGATATCGCGGCCGGCTCCCCGTGGTGGAGATCATGGCCGGAGATGCCCGTTTTCGGGAGGCGGTGGAGCAGCGGAAGGGGCACGGGACGCTCCACCGGGTGGCACAGGAGGGCGGGATGCGGACCATGCGGGAGGTGGCGCTGGAGCGGGTCCGGGACGGGCGGACGACGCTTGTGGAGGTGGAACGGATCCTGGGGCAGGAGCTGGACGATCCCGTGGGTGCCGAAGCCGAAACCGGACCCCGGCGGATTCTGGTGGTGGACGACGACGCAGACGCCCGGCTGCTGGTCCGCACCCTCATGGAGCAGGAGGGATTCGAGGTGCTGGAGGCCCAGGACGGAGAACGGGCCATCGACGAGCTGGCCCGTCACTCCGATGTCAGCATGGTCATCCTGGATCTGGAGATGCCCGGGCTCGGCGGACGTGAGGTCCTGGACGTCATCCGGGGCACGGTGGCCACGTCGGCGGTGCCGGTCTTGATCCGGACCGGCATCGGGACGAACCGGGACGAGGCGGAGCTCCTCGACGCGGGGGCGGACGAGTTCGTGAGGAAGACGACCGACACGGCGCGCCTCATGGCCCGGGTCCGGGCCGTCCTCCGCCGATCCATCTGACGGGGCTCGTTTTCGGGTTCTCCGTGTAGATCGACAGGCACGACCGCCGGGTCCTCCCGGCGGCCCGCTTCGGCGCAGCGCCGTCGATTGACACCTCCTTCCCCTCGGGTCAGGTTTGGAGGCTGTCCTGTCGCGGTTGAACGGCAGGGCGACTCTGCGCTTTTCCCACCCAGCCCAAGACGGAACGAGGGTCCATGTTCAAATCGGTGCGTGGCCGGCTCATCACCACCGTCCTCCTGATGCTGCTCGCGGGTTGGCAGCTCTACGATCACTACCAGTCGTCCTGCAACAACGGCGAGGATGCGGGTTGCGTCCAGTCGCCCATCAAGCTGGGTCTCGACCTCCAGGGCGGGATGCACCTGGTACTCGAGGTGGACGATTCCCTGGGGACGATGACGCCCGAGGCCCGGGCGCAGGCCATCGACCAGGTGGAGCGGATCGTCCGAAGCCGGGTGGACGAGTTCGGGGTGGAGGAGCCGCTGATCCAGAAATCCGGCGCGGATCGCCTCATCGTCGAACTGGCGGGAATCTCCGACCAGGAGCGGGCTCGACAGGTGGTCCAGCAGGCGGCCTTCCTGGAGTTCAAGCTGGTACGTCCGCTCTCGGAGATGGATGCATCGCTCCCCCGGATCGACCGGGCCATCGTAGCGGCCCTGGGGGCGGACTCGCTCCGGGCCCTCGGTCGGGCCGTGGAGCAGACCGAGAGCCCCGGCGCCGACGTCGAGGCCCTCCTCTTCGGCGGCGACACGGCGCAGGCCCCGGACGAAGGCGAGGCCGCGGCGGAAGGCGAAGCTGGAGAGGAAGCAGACGAAGAAGAGGAGGCGCCGAATCTCCGCCCGTTTACCTCCCTCCTGAGCCTGTCCGGGAGCGAGGGGATCTACCTCGTGGCTCTCGAGGACGTCCCCCAGGCCGAGAGCTTCCTCGGCATGGACGAGGTGCAGAGGGCCATGCCGCGGGAGCTCGAGCTCGCCTGGGGCGATGAGCCCATCACCTCTGGCGCACGTCAGTTCCGGGAGCTCTACGTGCTCGAGGAGGAGGCCTTCATGACCGGCGATCGGCTCGAGGACGCCATCGCCCAACGGGACCCCCAGTTCAACGAGGCCCAGGTCCAGTTCAGGTTGAACCGCCTGGGCGGTCGGGAGTTCTCCCGCTTCACCAGTCAGCACGTGGGTGACTTCCTGGCCATCGTCCTGGACGGCGAGGTCGTGAGCGCGCCCGTCATCCAGGATCGCATCGGAGCCAGCGGCCAGATCAACCTGGGGAACTCTCCCATGGAGGAGGCCAGCGACCTGGCGCTGGTGCTCCGAGCGGGTGCTCTCCCCGTACCGCTGCGCATCATGGAGGAGCGTACGGTGGGTCCGTCCCTCGGGGCCGACTCCATCGCCCAGGGGGAGATCGCCGGGATCATCGGCGTGATCCTCATCCTGGTGATCATGGTGGGCTACTACCGGGTGGCAGGTCTCCTGGCCATCGGCGCGCTGATCTTCTACGTGGTCCTGGTCATGGGGGGGATGGCGATGGTGAACGCCACCCTGACGTTGCCGGGGATCGCCGGCCTGATCCTCTCCGTCGGCATGGCGGTAGACGCCAACGTCCTGATCTTCGAACGGATTCGTGAGGAGCTGGCCGCGGGCCGGGCGACCCGCACTGCGGTGGACGCCGGATTCGAGCATGCCCTGTCGGCCATCGTGGACGCCAACATCACCACGCTCATCACGGCGTTGATCCTCTTCCAGTTCGGGACCGGTCCCGTTCGGGGCTTCGCCGTGACCCTGTCCATCGGGATCGTGGCCTCCTTCATCTCCGCCATCTACGTGACTCGCACCCTCTTCCTCTTCTATCTGAAGGGGAAGAAGGCGTCGGATCCCATCAGCATCTGAGGCCCCATGCGTTTCTTCGGTAATGCGTCGTACCACTTCATCGAGAAGCGGAAGACGGCCTACGTGATCTCGGCCGTGGTGATCCTCATCGGCATCGCCGCGATGGTCTTCAACGTGGTTTCCATCGGCAACTGGCAGAACTACGGGGTGGACTTCACGGGAGGCTCCCTCGTCCAGGTGCACTTCAACGACCCGGTGACGGTAGGGGACGTCCGCTCTGCGCTGGGCGGTGTGTCGGGCCCCGACGTCACCCGCTTCAGCGGCGTGAACGAGTTCGTGGTCCGGGCTCAGCTCACCGACGCCACCATCGACGAGGTCCGGGAGGACATCGAGACCCAGCTGGACGCAGCCTTCGGGCCCGGCTCCTACGAGGTGTCCAGGACCGAGCTGGTGGGACCCAAGATCGGCTCCGAGCTCCAGGCCAAGGCCGGACTGGCAATCCTCTTCTCCTTCCTCCTGACGCTGATCTACCTGGCGATCCGGTTCGAGCTGCGCTTCGGCATGGCCGCGGTCATCGCCACGGTGCACGACATCCTCATCACGCTGGGCTTCCTGGCCCTGTTCCGGGTCGAGATCGCCCTCCCCACGGTGGCGGCGATCCTGACCATCGTCGGGTACTCCCTCAACGACACCATCGTGGTCTTCGATCGGATCCGGGAGAACCTGGGCAAGAAGGGAGCCCGCAGGCAGGACCAGGCGGAGCTGGTGAACCGGTCCATCAACGAGACGCTCCCCCGGACCGTCCTCACCTCGGGAACGACGTTGGCCGTGTTGTTGGCGCTGCTCCTGGTGGGGCCCGCGGTGATCCGGGACTTCTCCCTGGTTCTCATCCTCGGGGTGGTCATCGGGACCTACTCCTCCATCTTCGTGGCCGCTCCGGCACTCCTGGAGATCCAGAAGCGCATGGGAGACGGGAATCGCAAGAAGAAGTCCAAGGCCAAGACCCCCAAGGCCGCCGACGCCGTGCCGGTCTGAGCCCCGCTTGATCGACACGCGAGGGCCAGGCGGCGCGACCGCCGGGCCCTCGTTCACATCCCCGCCGGATGTCCTTCGATAGCCACTGCCACCTGACCGCCGACGCCTTCGACCCGGACCGGGACCAGGTCCTGGACCGGGCTCGCGAGGCCGGTGTCCAGGGGATCGTCACGATCGCCTCCACTCCTGACGACGCCCGGGACGCGCTTGCGCTGGCCCGGGTTCACCAGGACGTCTGGTGCACCGCCGGGCTTCACCCGCACGAGTCGGGTCACCCCCCGCAGGACTGGGTCCAGTCCGTGTCGGAGCTTCTGGACGATCCCCGGGTCGTGGCGGTGGGGGAATGCGGCCTGGAGTTCCACTACGACGTGGCGCCGGCGGACCGGCAGCTCGAGGTCCTCCGGTCCCACGTGGAGCTGGCGGTTGCGCACGACCTTCCCCTGGTGGTCCATTCCCGGGACGCCGACGATGCCATGATCCAGGTGCTGCGGGAGCTGCCGGACGGGGTCCGGGGGGTCCTCCACTGCTTCACCGGTGGAGACGATCTCCTGGACGCGGGTCTGGCCGCCGGCTGGTACGTGTCGTTCTCGGGGATCGCCACCTTCAAGCGGTTCACCGCCCACGATCAGGTGCGTCGGGTCCCGGCGGAGCGGATTCTCGTCGAGACCGACGCCCCCTACCTCGCCCCGGTCCCCTTCAGGGGCAAGCGCAACGAGCCGGCCCACGTGGTCCACACGACCCGCGTCGTGGCCGGGATCCGGGGGGAGGCGGAGCGCGAGTTCGCGACCCGGGTGGCCCGGAACGCCCGGTCGTTCTACCGGCTCGGCCAGGAGACCCGGTGACGACCTTTCATCGTCCCGACCGCTGTGACGCCGCCGGGGGATCCGGATGACCCGGCGCATCCAGGTGCTTCCCGACGAGGTGGCGAACCAGATCGCCGCCGGAGAGGTGGTGGAACGGCCGGCCTCGGTGGTTCGGGAGCTCGTGGAGAACGCCTTGGACGCCGGGGCCACCGCGGTGGAGATCCAGGTGGAGCGAGGGGGCAAGCGGAGGATTCGGGTGACGGACGACGGCCAGGGGATGTCCCGGGAGGACGCCATTTTGGCGCTGGACCGTCACGCCACCAGCAAGATCGAGGCAGCGTCGGATCTCCGGACGGTCCGGAGCTTCGGCTTCCGGGGCGAAGCGCTTCCGTCCATCGCCGCCGTATCCCGTCTTCGGGTGGAGACCCACGACGCCGACGGAGAGGTGGGCACCCTCGTCCGGAGCACCGGCGGCCGGATCCTCTCGGTGTCGGACGTCCCCCGCCAGCGAGGGACGACGGTGGAGGCCCAGGGGCTCTTCTTCAACGCGCCGGCCCGGAGCGCCTTCCTGAAGAGCGTGTCCGCCGAGACCCGGGCCGTCTCCGACGTGGTGGCCACCCTGGCGTTGGCCTACCCCGGCGTGCGCCTCGTCCTCCGATCCGACGACCGGCTCCTCCTGGACCTCCCCGCCTCCACGGAACTGTTGGAGCGCCTGACCCGTCTCTGGGGCGAAGAGGCGGCCGCCACCTTCCTGACGGTCCATGCGGAGGAGGACGGTTACCGTGTCCGGGGCGTGCTGCAGCGCCCCGACGCGGCCCAGCCCGGGGTCCGGCGCGGCCACCTCTTCGTGAACGGCAGGCCCTTCCGAGATCCGCGTCTGCAACAGGCGGTGGATCGTGGCTACCGGACCACCGTCTCCCAGGGCGTTCGACCCTGGTACGTCCTCTACCTGGAGGTCCCGGACGGGGCGGTGGACGTGAACGTGCATCCCCAGAAGGCCGAGGTGCGGTTTCGGGAGGGGGACCGGGTCCAGGACGCCGTCGAGCGAGCCGTGCGGGCGGGGCTGGCGAGCGAGGCCAGCAGCGCCACACTGGACGCGGAAGCGCCACCGCCACGCCTCCTGGTCCGGGAAGGCCCCCCGCGATCCTCAGGAGACGCTCCGGACGGACTCGGACGTCGGGGCGCGTCCGCGTCCGGGAGCGCCGAGGGGGACGGCCCGGGACAGATGGCCCTCTTCGTGAGCGCCGGCGGGGACGAGGAGGGGGCCGAAGGGATCACGGGCGAGCAGCTGGTTGTGCGACCGGAGCGCACTCGGCTCTGGCAGCTCCACGACACGTACATCCTGGCGGAGACTCGGGATGGCGTACTGATCATCGACCAGCATTCGGCCCACGAGCGGGTCCTCTTCGAGCGGCTCATGAGGGCGTACGGGGAAGGGGGTCAGTCCGCCCAACGGCTCCTCTTTCCCTTGACCCTTCGCCTCACTCCGGAAGAGCTGCGCCAGGTCGAGGAGGTACAGGGCATTCTCCACCGTGCGGGCTTCGAGGCCGAGCCCTTCGGCAACGACACGGTGATCGTGCACAGCGTTCCGGATCCCCACCCCTGGTTCGACGCCGAGCGCTGCTTCCGCGAGATGGTGGGGGAGCTCGCAGAGGGTACCTCGGACCTGATGCGATCCGCCCGGAACCAGCACGAGCGGATCGCCATGACCTTCGCCTGCAAGGGGTCCATCAAGGCCGGCCAACGCCTGGACGAGAGCGAGATGCAGGAGCTCTTCGACGCCCTCTTCGCCACCGAGCTGCCCCATCACGACGTCCACGGCCGTCCCACCATCGTCCGGCTCTCCACGCGGGAGCTGGAGCGGAAGTTCGGGCGATGACCTCTCCAGCCCCTGTGGCGCTGGTCCTCACCGGGCCCACCACCGCCGGCAAGACGGACCTCTCGTTGGAGGTGGCCCGACGACTCCGGGGCGAGATCGTCTCCATGGACTCCCGCCAGGTCTATCGGGGCATGGACATCGGCACCGACAAGGTCCTGCCCGGGTCCCGCGCCGGGATTCCCCACTATGGCCTCGACCTGGTGGATCCCGACGAGCGGTATTCGGCAGGTCAGTTCGCCCGGGACGCCCGGCGCTGGATCCAGGAGATCCGATCGAGGGGTCACCTGCCCATCCTCGTGGGGGGGACCGGCTTCTTCCTCAAGGCGCTCCTCCAGCCTCTGTTCCGGGAGCCTCCCCTGGACGCGGCTCGCCGGGGCCGCCTCCGCCGGTACCTCCGGACGATGGAGCGGGACCGCCTGGTGCGTTGGGTCCGGGCACTCGATCCACAGCGGGCGGAGCGGGCCGAGCAGGGCGGGCCACAGCGATTGTCCCGGACGCTGGAGGTCCCCCTTCTGACGGGCCGCCCCCTGTCGTGGTGGCACCGTGAGGCGGCGGCGGAGGAGCCGGGCGTACCGGCCCGGGTCGTCCTCCTGGAGCTCCCCCGCCAGGAGTTGGATCGGCGCATCGACGCCCGGGTGGGCCGCATGGTGGAACGGGGTCTCCTGGACGAGGTCCGGAGCCTGCTGGACCGAGGATACGGGCCCGAAGACCCGGGGATGAGCGGGACCGGCTATCGAGAGATGGCCGCCGTGCTTCAGGGCTCGCTGGACCTGGACGAGGGCCTGGAGCGTATGCGCCTCCAGACGAGACAGTACGCCAGGCGACAACTCACCTGGTTCCGCAACCAGCTGCCCGACGACGTGGTCCGCGTGGACGCACTCCTCCCCCTCAGGGACAAGGCGCGCCGCATCGAGGACGCGTGGATGGCGGCCCAGACCGGCGAGGTGGGATGAAGATCGGGATCACCTGCTACCCCACCTACGGGGGGTCCGGCGCCGTGGCCACGGAGCTGGGGATCAAGCTGGCGGAGCGGGGGCACGAGATCCACTTCATCTCCTACGACCAGCCGTTCCGCCTGGGCTCGTTCCGGGAGCGGGTGTTCTTCCACGAGGTGGAGATGGAGCAGTACCCGCTCTTCGAACACCCGCCCTACTCCCTGGCGCTGGCGGTGGCCATCCACGGTGTCGCGACCAAGGAGTCGCTGGACCTGGTCCACGTCCACTACGCCATTCCCCATGCCACGTCCGCGTGGGTGGCCCGTCAGATGCTCCAGGACGAAGGGCGGGATCTTCCGGTGGTGACCACCCTGCACGGGACCGACATCACCCTCATCGGCCTCCACCCGTCCTTCCACCACATCACCCGTTTCTCGATCCTGAAATCCAGCGGGATCACCGCCGTGTCCGATTTTCTACGGGACGAGACCGTCCGGGATTTCGGGGTGCCGGGGGATCGGATCGACGTGATCCCCAATTTCATCGACCCTCAGGTCTACCACCCGGGAAAGGAACCCTGCCATCGGGCGGCGTTGGCCCCGGGGGGAGAGAAGATCGTGATGCACGTCTCCAACTTCCGACCGGTAAAGCGGATCCGGGACGTCATCGACACCTTCCACCGCATCCGCCGCAGGCTCCCGGCAAGACTGGTCCTCATCGGAGACGGACCGGAGCGGCCCATGGCACAGGAACAGGCCGAGTCGCTGGGGATCGCCGACTCGGTGCTCTTCCTGGGGAAGCACGCATCCGTCGACGAGCTCCTGGCCTGCGCCGACCTGTTCCTCCTTCCGTCGGAGTCCGAGTCCTTCGGGCTCGCTGCCCTCGAGGCCATGGCGTGTGGCGCTCCGGTGGTGGCTTCCCGCGCCGGGGGAATTCCCGAGGTCGTTCCGGAGGGTGAAGCCGGCTTCCTGCTGGATGTGGGTGACGTGGAAGGGATGGGAGACGCCGGGGCTCGGCTGTTGCTGGACGAGGCGTTGCACACACGGTTCTCGCGGAACGCGCAGCGGCACGCGGTGGAGAGCTTCGGCTCGGATCGGATCGTGCCGCGCTACGAGGCCCACTACCGGAAGGTGCTGGAGGCCAGCCAGTGACCCTGTGGGAGGCGATCCTCCTGGGCATGGTCCAGGGAGCGACCGAGTTCCTTCCCGTGTCCAGCTCCGGTCACCTCGTGGTGACTCAGGAGCTGCTGGGGGTCTCCGTGCCGGGAATCCTCTTCGAAGTCGCGGTCCATCTGGCGACGCTGGTGTCGATCCTCCTGGTCTACCGGGAGCGGGTCTCCCGTCTGGTGGCGGGCTGCCTGCGGGGGGACGGGGAGGCGCTGCACTACACCGGCCTCCTGGTCCTGGCCACCCTGCCTGCCGCAGGCCTGGGGCTCTTCTTCGAGGAGGCCATCTCCGCGTTCTTCGACGATCCGGCGGTGGTGGGGATCGCCTTCCTGGTGACCGGGGCCATCCTCTTCTCCTCCCGGGCCGCACTTTCGCGGAAGCCCGAGGCGACGCCCACCGTGGCCACGGCCCTCATCATGGGATTCGCCCAGGCGTTCGCGCTGATCCCGGGCATCTCACGATCCGGATCCACGGTGGTGGCGGGACTCTGGGGCGGGGTGGCGGGACGCGAGGCGGCAGCCTTCTCGTTTCTCATGGCGATTCCGGCCATCCTGGGCGCTGCGGTCCTCAAGCTCCCGGAGGCCGAGGCTGCCGGTCTTTCCGCCCAGGCGCTGGTGGGGGGCTCGGTCGCGGCCGCCGTCACCGGGGTATTGGCGATTCGTAGCTTCCTCGCCCTCCTGAAGCGGCAGGCCTTCCACAGCTTCGCCTACTACCTGTGGCCGGCGGGCTTCGGATTCCTCCTCTATCTTGCGCTGCGATGAACGATCACAACGCCTTCGTGTCCCTCAACCGGGACGACATCCTCCAGACCCTCATCCGCCTCGCCCTTGCGGAGGATGTGGGTGCGGGAGACTGGACCACCCGTTGGACCATCCCGGACAACGCCACCGGGCTGGCCCGGATCGTCGCCAAGGAGCCGCTGGTCGTGTCGGGGAGCCCGGCGGCCAGCGCGGTCTTCCAGGCCGTGGATCCCGACCTGCGGATCCATGTTCTCCGGGGGGACGCCGAGGCGGCCGCGCGGGAACAGGTGGTCATGGAGATCGCCGGTGCCGTGCGCTCGATCCTCACGGCGGAGCGGGTGGCCCTGAACTTCCTGGGGCGCCTCAGCGGGATCGCCACCACGACCCGGAGGTACGTCCGGGCCGTGGAGGGGACCCGGGCCCGAATCGTGGACACCCGGAAGACCACGCCGGGATGGCGTCTGCTGGAGAAGGACGCGGTGCGTCACGGTGGGGGGATGAACCACCGGCTGGGGCTTCACGACATGATTCTCATCAAGGACAACCA
>JARRPL010000069.1:0-8207 GCA_037382905.1 Gemmatimonadota bacterium
CAGCGCCGGCGAGACGGACAGGCCATCCACCTCGCCCCGCTCCCCCAGGACCACCCCCGTGTCGCAGCGTTCGAAGAGGGCATCTCCACCCGGAGCGTCCGCCGGAAGGTAGAGCACCAACACCGCACCCGCCTCCCGGAAGCCGTCGGCGAAGGCCTCCCATCGGGGGTGGGCACGGAGAGCCGCCGGGTCGGGCACGGCAGTCCCTGCGGTCGCCAGGAAGAAATCGTCGGCCAGAGGCTGGCCGAGACGCTGGAACGAGCTGCCGAAGAGGAGGGCGTCGCTCACCCCTTCCTGATTGTACAGCCCGGCGACCTCGTGAAGCTCCGGGTGCTCGAATCCCAGGTCACAGAGGAGGATGCGACTACCGTCCTGGGCCCACCCTCGGCAGATCTCGATGGCGGCGCGGCGGGTCCAGCCACGGGTGCGGGCCTCGGGGCCGACCACGAGCCCCACCACGGTCTGCCCCGGACCGGGCCGGACCGGGATCGGGGGTTCTTCGGTGTCGATATCCAGGGGGGTCCAGCTTTCCGAAAGCGTCATCCGAGGCGTCCGGCGCACGGGAACGGAAGGGGCGCCCCGTTCCCGGGTCGAGAGGAGGGGTGGAGCGAAACCAATGGTATCCGGGGCTCGGGGAGCGGGCAATCAGGAGGGCGGCACCTCGTCGCCCATCTCGAGTCGCGGTGCATCACCCCAGAGGGCTTCGAGCTGATAGAAGTCCCTGGACTGAGGATGGAAGACGGGCACCACGAAGTCCACGTAGTCCAGGAGGACCCAACGACCGCCCCCCATCCCTTCCCCGTGCTCCGGGCGTTCTCCCTCCTTCTGCTCCAGGGCGAGCTCCCCGGCCCGACGCACCGGATCGGGAAGCTCGCCAGCTTCGGCGGAGACGACTGGATCCATCCCTCAGTCTTCGGGCTCGACGATGACGGGCAGCTCCAGCACCACGTCGCTGTGAAGCCGGATCGTGACGCTGTGCTCCCCCAGCTCCTTGAGTGGATCGTTCTCGACGTTCCGCTTGTCCACCTCGAAATCCAGGTCGCCCTCGTCGTTCAGGCGCTGGGCGATATCGGCGTTGGTCACGGAGCCGAAAAGACGCCCTTCCTCGCCTGCCTTCGCCTTGAAGACAAGCGTCTTGTCCTCGATCTGGGACGCCCGGCGACGCGCCTCGAGGTAGTCCCGCTTCGCCGCCTCCTCCGCCAGTCGCTGCTCCTCCTCCAGGCGCTCGATGTTCTCGGCGCTGGCCTCGTACGCGATGCCGTGGGGGATGAGGTAGTTCCGGGCGTACCCGGGCTTCACGTCCACCACCTCGCCGGATCCGCCGAGGTTCGCCACGTCCTTCTTCAGGATCAACTTCATCGTCCGTCTCCTTGTTGCCGTCTATCCGACCGACGTCCGGACCTTTTCCCGGATGTCGAGCCAGGTGTCACCCAATCCGATCAACAGCGTCGCTCCCAGGATCACGGGAGCCACCAACAGCATGGCCAGGGCCAGCACGATGCCCCCGATCCACGACAGCCCTCCATTCACGAAGAGGACCACCGCCGCCCCTCTGAGAACGTACAACACACCCATGAAGACCAGGGTGTTGGACCCGATTCGGGTCCAACCCTCGCCGGCGGTCAGAACCACCAGCAGAAGCCCTCCGATGAACACCCAGATGAGCTGGTCGTCGAACCGGAGTTCCCGGAGCGGGGCCAGGGCTCCGTCCTGGGCCAGGGAGAGGCGGGCATAGAGCCACCACGCCACCGCCAGACCCGCCAGCGTCGCCAGCCCGAGGAAGGCGGGAAAGAGATTCGCCTGCGCCTCCGCCATCCCGTACACGGTATCGGAGAATCCCGGGGGAAGGCCTTCCGAGCCCTGCACCTCCCTCAGGATGCCGAGGGCCTGGACCGCACCCGTCGTCAATTCGTCCCGGACGCTCCAGTCCACCACGCCCCACCATCCCGGCCGGGCCAGGAAGGCCGCTGCCACCACCACCACCGATGCGCCCACGGCGGCGAGTCCCCGGTGGAGCAGCCTGGCGTCCGGACGCCGCAGCGTCAGCGCGGCGAACCACCCTCCCACCAGTACCGTCCACGCCAACTCCATGTACCAGAGGCCGCTGTCCCGACTCTGGAAGCCGAAGATCAGCAGCGCTCCGAGTCCCGCCACGACGAACGCGGCGGGTCGACGGACCGGGAGCACCGAGAGGAGGATCATGAAGGGCACCACCACCAGCGCGGCAGAATCCCAGAGAACGAGGATGGCGAACAGGAGGGCAGCGGCCCGTAGCCACTCCCGGTTCCCCGCAGGCCCCACGGGGAGGCTCTCCTCGGTGGCCTGCGGGTCGGTCACGCCCCTAGCCTTCGTGGGCCCGCATGTAGGGAATGAGAGCCAGCTCCCGGGCCCGCTTCACCGCCCGGCCCAACTGCCGCTGGAAACGGGCCGACACCTTGGTCGTCCGCTTCGGGAGGATCTTCCCCGACTCGGTGAGAAAGCGCGACAGCGTCGCCACGTCCTTGTAGTTCAGGAGGGTGACCCGGGGACCCTCGTGCCGCCGGCGACGTCCCCGTCCACCCGAGAACTCCGGGGGGGAGTCGTCGTCGTCGTCCCGATCGTCGTCGTCGTCGTCCTCGTCCTCCAGCTTCAGCTGGCGCTCGAACTCGGGCAGGGCTTCGGTGGGAGCGTTGAAGTGGGCGACGACGTAGTAGCCCGAACTCTCACCCGCCACCGGATAGGCGAGTTGCCGGAGTCCCCAGTGGTCGACGGCCACGATCTCGGCCCCCGCCGAGGTCAGCACCCCGTGGTGCTTCTCCAGCTTGGTGTTCACCCCGTCCTCGTCCAGAGCGGGGTTCATGATGTACACAACTTCGTAGAGCCGCATGATGCTCCCTCGGTCCGTGTGGGTACGGGCTCCGCGAGTTCAGGGGAAGGAGCGTGCGGCGCGCCTCCCCGGCGGAGCGGGATGACTGTCAGCCGGGAAAGCTAATGGGATCGCAGGCCGGTTGGAAGGCGGGGCGCCGACTGCAGGGAACGCCGGGGCCTCCTGACTACCCGTCGGAGGTGAAGACCAGGTACTGCCAGGGTTCGAGTTGGAGGACTCCCTCTCCCAGGTCGTAGTCCAGGCCGGTGAAGTGGTCCCGGTGGGTCCCCCGCGGGGCGTCGTCGGTCAGGCGTACCGTCTGGTCCTCGCCGGAGAAGTTCAGGACCACGATGACCTGATTCCCGTCCTTCTGGCGCTTGAAGGCGTAGACGTGATCGTCGTCGTTGATCCGGACGGGGACCCCCCCGTACTCACCGGCCCAGAGCGCCGGGTTGTCCTTCTTCAGTTCGATGAGCGACCGATAGAACGGTTGAAGCCCCATGGGATCGGCGAAGTCCACCGTGTCCTTCTCGAAGAAGCGGAGCCTCTTGTCGAGTCCCGCTTCCTGACCCCCGTACACCATGGGGATGCCGTAGGCGGTGAAGACGAAGACCGCAAAGGTCTCGTGTCCTCGGCCATAGCGCTCGAAGACCGTGCCGTTCCAGGAGTTCTCGTCGTGGTTGGTGGTCATCATGAGCCGGAAGGGCCTCCTGCCGTACTCCCGGATGTCTCCCTGGATGAATCGCGCCAGGTCGTGGGCGTCGGCCTCCCCCCTGGCCACGCTGTCCTGGAGGTGGAGGAGCTCCCAGGCATAGGTCGCATCGAAGGCGTTGTGCATCCGGGCGCCGTCCCACTCCGCCAGCCAGAATACGTCCTTGATGGCGTCGATGGCCTCCGTGGCCTCCTCCCAGAAGTAGAGAGGGATCTCGTGGCCGGCGTGATCCTGCCGGAAGCCGTCGATGTCGTACTCCCGGACCCAGTACGCCATCTCCTCGATCATGGCGGCCCGGGTCGCGGGGTTCCGATGATCCAGGAGGGCGATGTCGGTCCAGTCGGCCTCGTACGTGATGTTGCCCAGCGAATCCGTCGCGTAGAATTCGGGGTGCTCGGTGATCCAGGGGTGATCCCACGCCGTATGGTTGGGCACCCAGTCCAGGATGATCCGCATGTCCAGGGCGTGGACCTCCTCCACGAGCCTGCGAAAATCCTCGGCGGTCCCGAACTCCGGGTTCACCGCCCGGTAGTCCCTCACGGAGTAGTAGCTCCCCAGGGAGCCCTTCCGATTCTCCTCGCCGATGGGCTGGACGGGCATGATCCAGAGGACGTCCACGCCGAGCCCACGGATCCGGGGAAGGTCCTCCATGAAGGCCCGGAGGGTGCCCTCGGGGGTGTGCTGGCGGATGTTGACCTCGTAGATGGTGGAGCCGGCGATGCTGCCGGGGTAGCGGTCCCCCTCCACCTCCGGCGCGTCCCGCTCCGACGGCGCTCCAGCCTCGCCGGCGCTACATCCCCAGAAGGCCATCGCGACGAGCGGAACCAGGGAACCGAGCCTCATCATCTGCACGGCCCCGCCGCTCAAACGTTGAATCGGAACAGCATGATGTCGGCGTCGGCCACCACGTTCTCCTTCCCCTCGGACCGGATCTTTCCCTGGTCCTTGGCGGCCTTCCACGAGCCGATCTCCCGGAACTCGTCGTAGCCGATGGTCTCGGCCCGGATGAAGCCGCGCTGGAAGTCGGTGTGGATGGTGCCCGCCGCCTCGGGGGCGGTGCTGCCGGTACGGACCGTCCAGGCCCTGGACTCGTTCTCACCCGTCGTGAAGAAGGTGAGGAGGTCCAGGAGGGTATAGGCCTCTCGGATCAGCCGGTTCAAGCCGGGCTCCTCGAGGCCGAGGGCTCCCAGGAACTCCGACTTCTCCTCCGCCTCCAGCTCCGCCAGCTCCGCCTCGATCCGGGAGCAGATGGTCACGACCCGGCCGGCCTCCTCCGCCTCCACCGAGGACCGAAGCGCTTCCACCCAGGGATTCTCGCCCTCAGGAAGGTCGTCCTCGGAGACGTTGGCGACGAAGAGGACGGGCTTGGAGGTGAGAAGCTGGAACCCCTTGAGGATCCGGCGCTCCTCCGCTTCCAGCGCCAGAAACCGCACCGGCCGGCCCTCGGCCAGAGCCCCTTGGGCCTGCTCCAGGACCGCCATCTCCTGCTTGGCTTCCTTCTCGCCGCTCTTGGCCTTCTTCGCCACCCGTTCCAGGCGACGCTCCACCGCCTCGAGGTCCGCCAGGATGAGCTCCGTTTCGACGATCTCCCGGTCCCGCACCGGGTCCACGCTCCCCAGGGTATGGGTGATGTCCGGATCGTCGAAACAGCGGAGCACGTGGGCGACGGCGTCCACCTCCCGGATGTTTCCCAGGAACTTGTTCCCCAGTCCCTCGCCCTCGGAGGCCCCTTCCACCAGCCCTGCGATGTCCACGAACTGGATGACGGTGGGGACCCGGTTCTTCGAGCCCGTCAGGGCGTGGATCTCGTCCAGACGGGGGTCCGGAACCTCCACCATCCCCACGTTCGGCTCCACCGTGCAGAAAGGATAATTCTCAGACGGTGCGCCCACGGCGGTGAGGGCGTTGAAGAGGGACGACTTCCCGACGTTCGGAAGTCCGACGATTCCAACCTTGAGCATAGCGAGGGGGGTCCTGCGGAGCCGAATGACGACGCGGCCGGGAGGGGTCGCGGGCAGAGGCGGAAGGCTAACGAACCGGAAGAGACGGGTCAATTTCCCGTGGGGGGCGGCCAAGGTGCGAGAATGACCCGCCTCGCGTTAGCTTCTCCCAGTCCCCCATCTCTGACCCGAGCCGTGATGATGGCCGTCTATCTGTTCGCGTTGATTCTCGGTGGAGGCCTCCTGCTGCTTTCCCTGCTGGGCGGCGAGGGGGGCGACGTGGACGTGGGGGATCTGGAGCTGGATGGACTGGGAGACGCAGGGGATCTGGGGTCGGAGGGCGGGGACGCCTCGGCGTCCAAGATCTTCAGCCTGCGGAGCCTCATCTATGCCGTCTTCGGCTTCGGCGCCACGGGTGCACTCCTGACGACCTTGGGTCTGCCGCGGCCCGTGACTCTGGGCGGCGCAATCGTCACGGGGCTTCTGGCGGGGGCCATGGTGTCGGCGACCTTCGGATACCTGCACCGCACCGAGTCGGGGACGAAGTTGGGGGACGAAGCCCTTCTCGGACTCACCGGGCGCGTCGTCCTCCCCATCGAGCGGGAACGCCCGGGTGCGGTGGTGGTGATCCGCGGAGACCGGCGCCTGCGCCTCCGGGCCCTCCCTCACAGTTCCGGCGAGGGCGAGCCCGCCGGGTGGGACCGCGTTCTGGTGGTGGAGGTCGTGGACGGCGTGGCCCGGGTGGCGCCGTTGGAAGAGGATCGCCTGCTGGATTCGTAGGAGAAGAAAGCGCCCACCTACCGATGGAGACCCCTTGATGGAGTTACTGAACTTGGACGGATTGATCCTGGCCGCCGCCGTCGCCCTGGTCCTGGTGGTGGTGGCCATCGTGCTGATCGCCACCGTGAAGGCCCTGATCGTCATCGTCCCGCCCAACCGGGCGGCGGTCATCACCGGCCGCAACCGCGCCCTCAGCGACGGGCAGCAGGTCGGGTACCGGTCCATCACGGGCGGTCGCACGCTGCGAATCCCCATCGTGGAAACCGTCCAGCACATGAATCTGGAGACGTTCCCCATCGAGCTCTCGGTCCACAACGCCTTCTCGAAGGGAAACATCCCACTCAACGTCGAGGCCATCGCCAACGTGAAGATCGCCTCGGACCCCCAACCGGTGTTCAACAACGCCGTGGAACGGCTGTTGGGGAAGACGGAGGGCGAGATCCAGGCGCTGGCCCGGGACACCCTGATGGGGAACCTCCGGGGCGTCCTGGCCACCCTGACCCCGGAAGAGGTGAACGAGGACCGGTTGGGCTTCGCCAAGGCGCTGGCGGAGGACGCCGGCGAGGATCTGGCGGCGCTGGGCTACCACCTGGACGTCCTCAAGATCCAGAACGTCTCGGACGAGCGGGGCTATCTGGAGGCCATCGGCCGGAAGAAGGCCGCCGAAGCGGTCCGGGAGGCGGAGATCGCCGAGGCGAACGCCACCGCCGATACGCGGGAAGCCCAGGCCGAGGCCCGCAAGCGGGCGGAGATCCGGGAGGCGGAGACGGAGGTGACGGTGGCGGAGGCCCAGAACCGCCTCCGGGTCCGCCAGGCCCAGCTCGATGAGGAGGGGGAGATCGCCGAGCGGACCGCCCGGGTGAAGGCGGAGCAGGCCGAGGTGGAGGCCCAGCGTGAACTGGAGGTCCGACGGGTCCAACGGGAGCAGGAGCGGCTCCGGGCCGACGTGATCGAGCCGGCCAACGCCGCCCGGGAAGCGGCGAAGGCCGAGGCGGAGGCTCAGGCCGCCCCCATTCTGGAGCGAGGCAAGGCCCAGGTCGAGGTCCTCAGGCGGCTCTACGGGGAAGTCCAGGCCGGCGGCGATCAGGCCTTCGCCGTCTTCATCGCCGAGAAGCTGCCCGAGCTCCTGGAGACCTCGGTCCGGGCGGTGGAAGGGGTGGACATCGATCGACTGGTGGTCCTGGATGGCGGAGACGGATCCGGCGCCGCCAATGCCGTGAACCAGAAGGTCCGCGGGGCCCTGGGTACGATGGAGGCGCTGGCCTCCAGCCTGGGTCTCGACCTGGAGGAGGTGCTGAAGGCGGCCAATCGCAAGGCGCTCCAGGCGGCACCCGCCGCGGCGAGCGCCCCTGCGACCGCCGCGGGGAACGACGGGCAGCCCGACGCCTCTGGCCCACGCCCGGGGAGCTTCGGCCCCCCCGTGCGGCGCCCGGGCGGGTCGGCGCCAGCGAGCGACGCGTCGGAGTGACGGACGCCCGGGAGGCGGAGCGCCACAGCCCCTCCCCCCTGCGCATCGGTATCGACCTTCGCACGGCGGAGGGGACCAGCGGGCAGCAGCGCTACCTCCGCGAGCTGGGACGCTGGCTGGGAGCCCGGGGGCACCACGTCCACCTGCTGATCACGCATCGAGACCCGGTGGGAGAGGTGGAGCTGCCCGAGTGCATCCTCCACCCCCTCGCGTCCCTCGAACCTCCTGAACTCGTCTCGCGGGTCCGGGAGCTGGAGCTGGACGTGCTCCTCCTGAATCCCGAACGGTCCGATCCCTACCACGGTGTGCGGGCGAACGTCCTCCGCCCGGGCTACGGCACCGATCAGTATCGGCAGAAGCTGCGCTCCTTCCGAAACCCGCTGGAGCGCGGCACGCGGTCTCTCCTTCGGGCTCTCCCACCCTCTCGAGGACGACGGGCCCGGGAGCGGAACTTCTACGAGG
>JARRPL010000069.1:8291-19374 GCA_037382905.1 Gemmatimonadota bacterium
CCCAGCCCGAGATCCTGGCGGTGTCGGAATACATGCGCCGGGAGATCCTGGACACCTATCGCATCGACCCCGCACGGGTGCACCTGGTACCGAACGGGGTCGACCTGGAGACCTTCTCCCCCGAAGCGCGAGCCCGCATCCGGACCGACGCGAGAGCGGAGTTCGGGATCCCCGACGGGGCGGTGTGCATCCTCATGGTCGCCCACAACTACCGTCTCAAGGGGGTTCGCATCGGAATGGGCCAGGTGAAGCGACTCCGGGAGGAGGGGATCGACGCCCACCTCCTCGTGGCGGGGCGAGGCACCGGCGCGTTCCAGCGACGCCGGGCCCGGGGGTGGGCGTCCCGTCTGGGGATCACCGAGGCGTGCCACCTGCCCGGTGCGGTGCGACCGGTCATGCAGGCCGACGCCGCAGCGGACGTATTCCTGCACCCGGCCTGGCACGACGCCATCGCCAATGTGGTCCTGGAGGCGATGGCGGCAGGGCTGCCCCCCCTCACCAGCCCCTGGGTCGGCGCCGGCATGTTTCTGGGCGAGGGTCGGGCCGGGTTCGTGGTGGATCCCTCCGACACGGGAACGCTCCACCGGAGGCTCCGGGAGTTGGCGGACCCCTCGGCAGCGGCCCGGATGGGCGCCGAGGCCCGGCGCATCATCGAAGACTACGGCGAGGATGCGGCCTTCGCCCGGGTGGAGGAGGTCTGCCGGATTGCGGCGGACCGTCAGGACGGTCCCATCCGCTGATCCGACCCCCGTCTCAGCGACGGCCGGAAAGCGATTCCTGTAGCGCCAGGACCAGCGCCGGATATCGGCCGAAGGCCCACTCCGCCTCCGCGAGATCCAGGCGCTCCCGGTTCGTATGGGCGTGGCGCTCCTCCCCCGGGGCGAATCCCACGGTGGGAATTCCATGGACGCCGCAGCTCCATCCCCCGTCGGTGGCGAAGGTCCAAGGGCGCACGACGGCCGGTCCGCCGCCCCCCCGACGACCCACCGCCGCGGCGGCGGCCTGTACCACCGGGTCGTCCGGGTCCATCAGGAATCCCGGGGTCAGAAGGCCCTTCTCGCTGGCGAGACCGGTGAAGCACTCCTGCCGCTCGCTGGCCATCCGCACCGAGAAGGAGAGACCGTCGGGCACGCGGCCCTCGAGACCCGCCTCCAGCGCCACCCGCACCCGGTCCACAAGAGCCTCCTCGGTGGTTCCCGGGAGGATCCGCCAGTCCAACGCCACCACCACCCGGTCCGGAATCACGTTCCGGCTCTCCGGGAGCACGTCCACCGTGGTGGGGACCAGGGAGGCGGGGCCCAGGAGCGGATCCTCGGGCTGATCCGCCGAAAGGCGTGCCAGCACGTCCAGCACCGGCGGCAGAAGGCCTAGTGCGTTCCGGGCCCGTTCCGGCGCGCTGGCGTGGCCCGCCAGCCCCTCCAGGACCACCTCGAGCTCGGCCCGTCCCCGATGCCCGATACAGAGGTCCCCGTGCGTCGACTCTCCGATGATGACCGCATCGGGTGCCACCGTCCCATCCTCCAGGAGGACCTTCATGCCCAGCCCACCCCGCTCTTCGAAGACGGTGTGGGCCACGATCACGTCTCCCGGCGCCTGTCCGGCGAGAAGCGCGGCGGCGTGGGTCTGCAGGGCCAGGGGGCCCTTGATGTCCATGGCCCCTCGCCCGTGCAGGGCTCCGTCCGCCACCACCCCCTCGTAGGGCGGGTACTCCCAGTCCGACGGCTCGCCGGCGGCCACCACGTCGGTGTGGCAGTTGAGGAGCACCGTCGGTCCGTTCCCGATGCCCGGGATCACGCCCACGGCATTCCCGGCACGGTCGAGACGGACCTCCTGGAAGCCCAGGGCCTCCATCTCCTGCACGATCCGCCGAGCGACCGCCTCCTCCTCGCCGGAGGGCGAGGGGAGGCGGATCAACTCCCGGGCGAACCGGATGGCGTGGTCGAACGACGGCTCCACGAGACGGGACTCAGCCGAAGAGGGCCATCACCCGTTCCACCACCGTGGAGAGACCCGTGTCCTGGCCGATGCCGTGGACCCGGACGAACCAGGGCGCCAGCACCAGGGAGACGACGCTCATGAGCTTGATGAGGATGTTCAGCGACGGCCCCGACGTGTCCTTGAAGGGATCGCCCACCGTGTCTCCCACCACCGCGGCCTTGTGGGGATCGGAGCCCTTGCCCCCGTACGCACCCCCCTCGATGTACTTCTTGGCGTTGTCCCAGGCCCCTCCGGCGTTGGCCATGAAGAGGGCCATCAGGACCCCGGTGACGGTGGCTCCCGCCAGGAGACCCCCGAGGGCCTCGACGCCCAGGAAGTACCCCACCACCACCGGAGCGAAGACCGCCGTGATCCCCGGGAGCACCATCTCCCGAAGCGCCGCACGGGTGGAGATGTCCACGCACCGGGCCGAGTCGGGCTTCGCCGTTCCCTCCATGATCCCGGGGATCTCCCGGAACTGGCGTCGGACCTCCTCCACCATCCCGGCGGCGGCACGGCCCACGGCCGTCATGGTGAGGGCCGCCACGAAGAAGGGAAGCATCCCCCCCACGAAGAGGCCGATGACCACCAGCGGGTTGACGATGTCGATCCCGCTCTGCTGCAGCCCCACCGCCGACGAGTAGGCGCTGAAGAGGGCCAGCGCCGTCAGCGCAGCCGAGCCGATGGCGAATCCCTTCCCGATGGCCGCCGTGGTGTTGCCGATGGCGTCCAGCGAGTCGGTGATCTTCCGTGTCTCGGGACCCAGCCCGCTCATCTCGCTGATCCCGCCGGCGTTGTCGGCGATGGGCCCGTAGGCGTCCACCGACATGGTCACGCCCACCGTGGCCAGCATCCCGACGGCGGCGATCCCGATCCCGTAGAGGCCCGACAAGGCGAAGGACCCGTAGATGGCCACACAGATCAGGAGGAGCGGGATGGCGGTGGACTCCATCCCCACGGCCAGCCCGGAGATGATGTTGGTCGCGGCTCCCGTCTGGCTGGCCTCTGCGATCTTCCGCACCGGGCCCGCCGCGGTGTAGTACTCGGTCACCAGGCCGATGAAGATCCCCACCAGCGTACCGGCGACGATCGCCGCCCATGGACCCCACGAAGGGTAGAGGGTCCCGTCCGGGGACGCCATCTGGAAGTCCATGGACTGCACCACCACCCACATCACCGCCAGAAAGAGGGCCGCGGCGATGAAGGTCACGTTCCGGAGGGCGCTGGCGGGGTTGGTCCGCTCCAGGACCTTCATCATGGCGATCCCCACCAGGGAGGCCAGGAGCCCGATCATGACGGTGACGATGGGAAGCGCCACCGCGCTGGCCACGCTGGCCGCCATGGTGGCGGAGGTGGCCCCGATGGCGATGGTGGCGACGATGGAGCCCACGTAGGACTCGAAGATGTCCGCACCCATCCCCGCCACGTCTCCCACATTGTCGCCCACGTTGTCAGCGATGGTGGCGGGGTTCCGCGGATCGTCCTCCGGGATGCCCGCCTCCACCTTCCCCACCAGGTCCGCACCCACGTCGGCTGCCTTCGTGTAGATCCCTCCACCCACACGGGCGAAGAGGGCGATGGAGCTGGCCCCCATGGCGAAGCCGGACACGATCTGACTGAAGCCGGCCCATTCGGCACCGGTGACGGCGTCGGACGCGAAGAAGAAGTAGAGGGAGCCGAGCCCGAGCAGCCCGAGAGCCGCGACCGCCAGCCCCATGACGGCGCCGCCGAAGAAGGCGACCCGGAGGGCCTTCCCCTGCCCCTCGGTGTTGGCGGCGGCCGACGTACGGACGTTGGCCCGGGTCGCCGCCTTCATGCCGAAGAATCCGGCCATGACGGAGCTCAGGGCGCCGTAGACGTAGGCGATGGCCGTCTGGACCCCGATGGCCCAGGCCAGAAGCCCGGCCACCACCAGCACGAAGACCGCCAGCACCGAATACTCCCGGCGCAGGAACGCCATGGCTCCGTCGTGGATCTGCTCTCCAAGGTCCACCATGATCTCGGAGCCCGAAGGCTGACCCTTCACGTATCCGTAGATCCCGGCGGCGGTGCCCAGGCCGAGCACGCCCAGGAGCCACGCCCAGTCGGTAAGTGCGACGAAATCCATGATCTCGAGGATCCTCTGTCAGTGTTGTTCGGTCGGGGCGGGTCGGTCCCACCCTCTCCAGGCCCGGGCTCGCCGGGCTATCCGTTGAAGCGGCTCATGGCCGCCTCCGTCCCTTCATCGATCCAGCATTCCACGGCGCCGGTGAGTGTCGGAAGCAGGCTCGTGACGGCCTCTTCGTCTTCACGAGGCATCTCCGACAGGACCCAATCAGCCAGATCCATACCGGAGGGGCATCGCCCGACACCGATCCGCAGCCGGGGATACTCCCGGGTGCCCAGCACCGCCTCCACGGACTTGAGTCCGTTGTGGCCCCCTGCGCTCCCCGACGGCCGGAAGCGTACCGTCGCCACGTCCAGAGAGGCGTCGTCGACCACCACAAGGAGATCCCGGGCTACGTCGACGTCCTCCTGGCGAAGTCCCGCCAGCGCTCCGCCGCTCCGGTTCATGTACGTCGTGGGTTTGACCAGGCGCACCGGGTGCCCCGACACGGTCCCCCGGGTGACGAGCGCCCGGTCGGTGCGTGTGAACGAGCCGAACGACCAGTCGTACGCCAGACGATCCACGACCCACCAGCCCACGTTGTGCCGCGTGGCATCGTAGCGAGCTCCGGGATTGCCCAGCCCTGCGATCACCTTCACGCCGGTCTCGGTCGGTGCTTCGCCTCAGCCCTCTTCCGGCTCGGGCTCGGACTCGGACTCGTCGGTCTCGCCCTCCTCGCCGACCAGCTCCGGTTCCGCCGCCTCTTCCAGCTCCTCCTCTTCCTCCTCTTCGGGCCGCGGTGCCGAGACCAGGACGACGGGCTGATCATCCTCCAGGAGGAGCGTCACGCCCTCGGGGATCTCCAGCTCACCCGCGGTGATCTGGTCTCCGATCTCCAGTCCGGAGATGTCCACCGTGAGATCCTCGGGAATCATCGAGGGGATGGAGCGGACCGGCAGGTCGTGCTCCACCTGCTGGAGAATTCCGCCCTGGAACTTCACGCCGGGCGCGTCTCCGTGGACGTGCAGCGGAACCGTCACCTCCACCTCGACGCCGGCCTGGATCTTGTAGAAGTCCACATGGATCAGCTCCGACTTGTACGGGTGGAGCTGGACTTCCCGGACCAGGGTCGGGATGGGCTGGGGCTCTCCATCCACCACGAGCTCCACGATGGTGTTCTCCACCGAGATGTGGTTGAAGAGGTTCATCGTCTCCAGAGCGTCGATGGACAGGAGGAGGGCATCCTCACCCTGTCCGTAGACGACGGCGGGTGCGCGGCCGCCCGCCCGGAGCTTCCGGGCCACGCCCTTTCCGCTGTCCGTACGCTTTTCCGCCTTAAGGTTCGCTGTCTGGCTCATTCTCGGTTCCTCACGTCGTGGGCCCTGCGGCCCGGCTGATCGGGGAGTCTGTTCCCGACGTCAGTCGTTGTCTTTGATTTCGAAGAGCTGGCTGACCGACTCGTTCGAGTGGATGTACTGCACCGCGTCGGCCAGGAGGCCCGCCACGGAGAGGATCGTCAGCTGGGGGAAGCGACGCTCCTCCGGGATGTGGATCGTATTGGTCACCACGAACTCCTCGAGTGGCGCCTGGGACAACCGCTCGGTGGCACTTCCCGAGAGCAGGGCGTGGGTTGCACACGCGAACACCCGCTCGGCTCCCCGCTCCTTGAGGGCGTGCACGGCGTTGGCCAGCGTGCCACCCGTATCCACCATGTCATCGGTGAGGAGGCAGTTCTTCCCTTCCACCTCACCCACCACGTTCAGGACCTCGGAGGTATTGGCCTGGGGACGTCGCTTGTCGATGATGGCGAAGTTGCCCCCCAACCGCTTCGAGAAGCCCCGGGCCATCTTGGCCGAGCCCACGTCCGGCGCCACGACCACGAGTTCGTCCAACTGCTTGTCCCGGAAGTAGCGGGTCAGGACGGGCGCTGCGTAGAGGTGATCCACGGGAATGTCGAAGAAGCCCTGGATCTGATGCTGGTGGAAGTCCACGCTCACCACGCGGTCCGCGCCGGCGGCCACCAGCATGTTGGCCATGAGCTTGGCACCGATGGCCACCCTGGGCTGGTCCTTCCGGTCCTGTCGTCCGTAGCCGAAATACGGGACCACCGCCGTGACCCGCGCCGCCGAAGCCCGGTGGGCCGCGTCGATGAGGAGCAGGAGCTCCATCGTATTCTCGGCGGGCGCCGTGGTGGGCTGGACGATGAAGACGTCCCGGCCCCGAGCATTCCGGTCGATCCGCACGAAGATCTCACCGTCGGCGAAGTCCCGGATCGTGACCGCGTCGGTGGACGTGTCCAGACGCTCCGCCATCTCCTCGGCGAGGGGCCGGTTGGCCCGGCCCGAAAGGAGGAGGAGGGGTCCTCGGCTGAACGTTGATTGCATGGAAATGGCGGGACGGCGGGGCGGGCAGAAATGTGACAGCCTGGAAAGCTAGAAATGCTGCCGATGGGCGTCAACGCGGACCGGGGTCCGGACCGACGCGCATCTCCTGCTGGACCACCATGGGCTCGCGCCCCTCGATGGTGGCCTCGAGCCGAAGAACATAGCGGCCCTCTTCCATGTCCGGCGGCAGCGTGAGGCGGGTCGCACGAAAGGCCGGACCCGGGGTCCCGGGCCCCGACTCGGACCAGGCCAGCTCCTGGGTCCACGGGTCCCCCGCCAGTCCGAGGAATCGTCCCACGCGCCGCAGGATCCCCTCGCCGGCCTCCTCCAGAACCAGCTCGTAGCGGAGCTCCTCGGGTCCGGTCCATCCCAGGCCGTGAAGCTCCCATGCCACCGTCACCGTCTCTCCCGGCGCCAGCCTTTCCGCCCGAAGACCCACCCTGAGGTGGGGGACGAGGGCGTCCAGCGTCGCCGGTGTCGGCGCCACGGGATCCGCCAGCAGCAGGTCCGACAGGACGGGCACGTCCCGAGGGACGCCCCCCCATTCGAAGCCTCGCCGCACGCGACCGGCACGAGCCGAATCGGGAGCCCAGACTTCGGCGCTCAGGAGGTAGCGACCGGGAGGGAGGGTCACAGCCAGACGGCCGTCGAGGGCCTCGTCCCGGGCCACCACCTCCCCCTCCGGGTCGAGTGCGAAGAGGCCGAAGCGCAGCCCGGCCCCATCCGGGGGCGTGGCGCGCGACAGGGGCGGATGACCGTGGTCGGCATGGAACGAGGTGTCCTGGGGGAGTCCAAGCAGACCCAGCACCACCACGTCGTCTCCCCGGGGAACGAATCGCAGCACGCCGTCGGCCGGGAGGATGACCGGAGCGTAGCTGGGAGCGTAGCCGCTCCGGGGGAGGAACCGCTCTCCCGGATTCCAGTCGGAGTCCAGGGTGGACGTCAGACGGGTCAGGGCCGCTCCCGGCGCCACCAGGGACCGGACCTCCGGGTGCTGGTGTCCGACCCCGCCCGCTGCCGACGGTAGCGATCCCGGCTCGGGACGCCGCCGTTCCCATCCCAGCTCCGGTCCGTAACGGATCAGGACTTCCGCCAGGTCGTCGCCCCAGCGGAGGCCGTAGCCGTTCCGGGCATCCTCCTGGACGAACTCCTGCACGCGACGCGACAGATGCTCGGTCCACCGGTCGTTGCCGGGAACCAGGACGAGAGGGTCGGACAAGGCCCAGAACCGAGACGCCAGCCGATCCCGGTCCGGGGATCCATCGAGGGCCTCCCGGCCATCCAGATCCGCCACCTCCCGGGGATTCGTCCACCGCCGGGCCTCCTCCGGCGGCATGTGCTCCAGAGCCCGGCGAAACGCCGCCGCCGACTCCTGGAATCGATCGCTCCGGTGGAAAGCGAATCCCCGGAGCGCGTCGCACCACCAGGCCGGCGTCACCGGGCAGGGCGTCAGCAAGGGGAGTGCCGCCTCCGGGTCTCCAGCCTCCCACAGGTAGTAGACCCGTTGTGCCAGGATCCAGAGGTCACCCGGGAGGGCGCGTCCAGCACGCTCGAGTTCCGACAGGAGCGCCTCTCGAGCCCGAACCGTCGCGGGATCGGGCTCCTGCGGCCACCAGTCCCCGGTCTCCAGGAGTCGGAGGCACATCCGCCCCAGGATCTCGTCGCATTCTCCCCCCCAACCGCCGACCGCGAACGACGCGTTCCGGAGCCGGAGCCGCTCGAAGCGGGCCTGGGCAGTCCGCGCGGCCTCGTGGAGCGACAGGGAGTCGGGCCCGGCCGCGTTCCGGGCCCACCCGGGGGAAGGCGCCGTGCTCCCCGCGGATACCCCCACCAACGAGGCGGCCCGTCCCGGGGCGAGAAGGGCGCACACCACCAGAATCCCCCGGGCGACATTCCGAGCCGCCCGGAGGATCTCCATCGAGGGGCGGTGACGTGGCATCATCGAGCGTGCGGATACGGGGGCAACTCCGCCCGTTTGCAGCCCGCCCCTTTGCCGGTTTGCCGAACGGATCCGTAGGCGAGGCAGGGCGGAAGAATTGGCCCGGGTGGATTCGAACCACCATCGCCGGTTCCAAAGACCGGTGTCTTGCCCTTAGACGACGGGCCACCACCGCGATGCGGGGAACGGCATCCTACCCAATCCGGTCGTCCGGGACCACCTCGGACGGCTCGGGCAACCGCTCCAGCGTCGGGGCCGCCTCCCATCGGACGCCGGGGACGGTCGCCCGGAGCGTGGAGAGGCAGAGGTGGGGCTCGGCGCCCCAGGGAAGGCCGAAGACGGCGCCGCCGCTTCCGGACAACAGAGCCAACGGCGACCCTGCGGCCCGGAGCGCCTCCAGCGCCTCGGCCACGGGCGGCGACGCCAGCGGTACCACCGACTCGAAGTCGTTGACGGCGCGCCGCGCCACAGCCGCCCAGTCCCTCGGGGGCTCGGCCTCCAGGATCCCCGGTGGAAGGGGACCCTGGGCTTCGGCCCGGAACCGGGCGAGGGCGCCGTACGCGGGTCCCGTCGCCACGTGGACGCGGGGCAGTCCCAGCAGAAGTGTCCTGGGCGGGAGAGGGTCCAGCGGGGTGATCCGCTCCCCCCGTCCCTCCCCGAGAGCGTAGCCGGCGGAGCCGGTGAAGAAGGCCACGTCGGCACCGAGCTCAGACCCCACCTCGGCCAGGCGCCGGGAAGGGAGAGGCCGCCCGTGGAGGTGGTTCAGGGCCCGCAACGTGGCGCCGGCGTCGGATGAGCCGCCTCCCAGGCCGGCCCCCACCGGGATCCGTTTCTCCAGACGGATCCGAAGCCCCGTGGCCGTCCCGGTGGCAGCGCGGAAGGCGTGGACCGCCCGGGTGACGAGGTTGTCACGGTCGGGACCCAGCTGGGAACTGCGGGTCACCAGTTCCACTCCGTCCCCCGGCACCGACACCAGCGTGAGGACGTCCTCCAGCCCCACGGCCTGAAAGAGCGTCTCCAGGCGATGAAAGCCGTCCTCCATGCGGTCCAGGATCCGGAGGGCCAGGTTGACCTTGGCCGGAGCGTGGATCCGGATCACCGACCCGGGCGCAGGCATGGAGCCGGCCCGGGTCATGACCCCCTCCCTCTCCCTTCGGCTCCTTCGGACAGGGCCGCCGACGCCGGCGCGGGAGGACGCGGGACCCCGGAGGCCGAATCCAGGTCCCGCTCGATGGCCTCCTCCACCGCCTCCTCCGAGCGCGTCATCTCTCCCATGGACAGCCCCACCGACCGGATGAACCAGAGGCCCACGAGGGTCACGGGGATGAAGCCGCCCAGGTGATACCCGTAGGCGAAAGCCAGGGTGGAGGAGGGATCGGCCCCGTACACCCGCTCCAGGGCGAACTGGGCGGAGACGTGGAAGGTCCCGAAGAATCCCGGTGCCGCCGGGAGCGCCACCCCGAAGCCCACCACCGCCTCCGTGAAGAAGGCCGCCACCAATCCCACGTCGATGCCGAACGCCAGCATGCCCAGGTAGAACGAGAGGCCGTGCCAGGTCCAGAATCCCACGGTCCACGCGAAGCCCTGAAAGAGGAGGGACGGCGACCGGACGACATCCAGCGACCCCAGGAAGGCCGCCAGGGCGTCGTCCAGGAGCCGCGCAGTACTCTGAGGAAGAAACCGTCCGACCCATCCCACGACGCGCTTGACCCAGAGGGGTGCGATCAGGAGGACCAGCAACCCCAGGAGCACGATCCCCACCAGGGTGAGGGCGCCCTGGAGCACCTGGGTCATCCCGGATCCAGGCGCCAGCTCCGGGAACCCCGGTGACAGGACCGTCAGAACCAGGAATCCGCCCAGGACGAGTCCGTCCAGCATGCGCTCCACCACGAGGGAGCCCAGGGCGGCGCTCACCGATACCCGGGGCTCCAGCCGCCCGAGGGTGTAGGCCCGGGCGAATTCTCCCACGCGCGCCGGGATCAGGTTGGTGACGGCGAATCCGATGACCAGCGACCGGAACCGGTTGCTGAAGGCGGTGTCGGGGTCCACGGGATGGAGGAGGACCCGCCATCGGATGGCCCGGATCGCGTAGCCCGAGAGGGCCACCGACAGCGCGGCCCCCAGGAGCCAGAAGTTCGCGATGCGGACCTCTTCCCAGACCTGCGACGGATCGACCCCTCTGAGGGTGAACCAGATCAACACCGCCGACAGGAGGGTCCCCAGCGCCCCCTTCCAGAGGGTCTTCACGGCCTCCGGGCTCTACGCAGAATCGAGGCCATCTCCGCCACGGCCGCCTGCATGCCCGTGAAGATCGCCCGGGAGATGACCGAGTGGCCGATGTTGAGCTCCTCGATCTCCTGGATGGCCGCCACGGGGGTCACGTTCTCGTAGGTGAGTCCGTGGCCCGCGTGGACGTCCAGACCCAGTTCCCGGCCGCGCCCCGCCGCACGCGCGAGTCGATCCAGCTCCCGGGTGCGGCCCCGAGCGTCCCGGGCGTTGGCGTACTCCCCGGTGTGGAACTCCACCGCGGCGACCCCGAGCTCGGCGGAAGCTTCCAGCGCGTCGTCCGACGGATCGATAAAGAGCGACGTGCGGATACCGGCGCCGGCGAGTCGCTCCACCACGGGACGGAGGCGCTCCCGGGAGCCCGGAGAGGTCAACGCCAGCCCCCCCTCCGTCGTGACCTCCTCCCGCCGC
>JARRPL010000070.1:0-10926 GCA_037382905.1 Gemmatimonadota bacterium
GCGGTTGTTGTCGTGCCCGATGTAGTGGTGGTAGAGGACCGGCGGAGGGGTGCCTTCGTAGGGAGTTCCCACCGTCTCGTTGTACCAGTCCGTGACGATGTGATTGCCGTCGGGATTGAACATGGGGATGAGGATGGAGACGGTGTTCTCCAGGATCTCCGTCATCTCCTCGTCGGTCCGGGTGGCGAACTCGAAGACCACCTCCGCGGCGGTCTGGCTCGGCGAGACCTCGGTGGAGTGGAGCCCGTAGGACTGGACGAAGACCACGCGGCCGTTGTCGATGGCCGACTCCACCTCCGCCTCGGTGTGGTCGCGGGGGTCGCTGAGCACCGCGTTGTATCGCTTGAGACGATCCAGATTCGCCAGGTTTCCGGGAGAGGAGACGAAGATCGACACGAAGGGATTGCCGAGCGTCGACGGTCCCATCTCCACCACCTGGACCCGGTCGCTCTCCCGGTCGATGAGCTGGTAGTACTCCAGGAGCCGGTCCCATCGGGCCAGCTGCCGGTCCGCGCCCATGACGTGGCCGAAGAACTCCTCGGGCGAGGGGATCGCCGAGTTCTGGCCGGCGGCGGCCAGGGGCGCCAGGAGGAGCAGCGCCAGGAGAAGAGGGGCGAAGGGACGTCGCTTCATGGGGGCCTCCGAGAGAGTGTGTGGAGGCTGTCACCCTAGGTGGACCCACCGACGCACGGCAAGACGTCTGGAAGGTCCGTGGCGGCACCGGGCCGTTGCGTCAGGGCGGCGGGGGCCCCTCGGGAGCTTCCACCTGAACCCGGATCCCCATGACCAGGCTGGCCAGCGTCGGCACTGCCTCGGCGCAGTCCCCGGTGGGGCAGGGGACGCTGGCCGCAACGAGCTCCGCCACCGGCTCCCGCCGCACGAAGCCCTCGAGCCCGAGAAGCTTGGCGGTGGAGGAGGAGGTCGTGACCTGGCCCGTCACCACGTACCACCACCAGACCAGACGCCGCTCCCCCTCCACCTCCACCACAGCCTCCTGGACCGTACGCTCGTCCGGACCCACCGGGCCCAGAAGACGAGACCCGAGAAGCGCGCCGTCCGGGGCGATGCGGTTCTCTCCGCCCACGAGTTCCTTCCCCTGCCTCTGCTCGAGGTAGACGAGTCGATCCACGCGGCCCACCTCGTCCCCTCGTCGCCAGGTGTGGACGATGCGCTCGTCCGCACCCTGGAAGTCGGGCCGCCAGCCCGCTGCGGCCCCGGGAGCGCCGGGAGTGGACGTCCATCCTGGCGCCGGCTGAAGCCCCGGCGTCTCCTCCGGCACGGTTCGGTCCGCCGGGAGGGAGGACACGACCAGGTAGAGGAGCGGCCCCACGACTCCCGCCGCCACGGCGGCCAGGATCCGGGAGCGAAACCCCCGGGGGCCCGGCGTCTCCGCCGGCCAGCGGGCCGGGGGGGCTGCACCGCCCTGGGGCGCCACCGCCCCCCAGCGTTCGATCCGGCGGGCCAGGACGAAGAAGACGACCAGGCTGAAGCCGAACACCACCCAACCGTACGTCCCGTGGCTCTCGACGAGGGGCGACGTCATCTCGGTCCGATAACCGATGACCACCAGGCTGAAGACCCGGATCCAGTTCCCCACGATGGCCACCGCCGCCGCCAGCGCGACCACGGCGATGCGGGCCGGCCAGCTCCTCAGGAAGAGCCAGGCGTAGACCGCTCCGATGAAGAGGGCCACCATGAGGTAGCTGAGGCCCGCACAGGTGTCGGCAACCAGGAAGGTTCCGTAGGGGATGGTGATGGTCTCGCCCCGCACCGTGGCTTCCAGCCCCACCACCGCGAGGAGGGTCTCCGTGGCGGCCACGGTGAGAAGCTGCAGAGGACGCGTGAGGGTCTCCCACAGGGGAACCGCCAGGAGGAAGGTGGCGGCGATGGGGGCCACGATCCGCAAACCGGATCCGCCGTAGACCACCGTGGCGGCGCACGCCACCAGGAGGGGAAGGACCGCCTGGTGGACCACCTGGACCGAAAGGACCCAGGCCACGAGCCAGAGGGCCGACAGCGCGGCTACCGGAACGAGAGCGAGCCACCAGCCCCGGGTCCGGGGGTCCAGTCGCCGGCCTTCCCGCCACAGGAGGTAGAGGCAGAGGGCCGCGATGGGGTACCCGTGGGTGTACCAGCCCCACCAGACCGGGTGGAAGCTCCGAATCGTCGTGGGCAGATAGGCCAGGAGGAGGACGGCCAGCCCGCCGGCGGCGAGCAGCCCCGAGGCCGGCCCCGGGCGTCCGGATTCGCCGCCGTCGGTGGGGCCCGGCCTGGACGGAGCCGTGCCGATCTCCCGGGCCGGGCTCACGGTGGACGGTTCGATGGGGAGTTCCTCCTGGCGGAGAGGGTTCATGCGGGCTCCGTTCCCCGACGGAGTCTTCTCGAAAGATCGGCTCCCAGGGGTGGGCCGCACCAGGGTCTCGGCACCCCGCCGGATCGTCAGGGGCTCGGGTCCATTCCCCGCAGGAGCCGCACCGCCCGGACCAGCGCGTCCGAGCGCTTCAACGCCGGCCGGAGCCCATAGAGGAGTCCGTGGACGAGGGTGGACCGGAGGCCCGGTTTGAAGACGAAGGCGGTGCCATGACGCCGGACTCCCGTCGCCCAGTGCATCTTATAGGGCTCCACGCTCCCCAGGAAGTCGAACTCGGCGAAGTCCCTGGCCAGGGCACCGGCCACGGTGTGGTGCCGGAGGACGAGGCCCGGCGACAACCCGGCCGAGTCGGGGTGGTATCCCACCTTGAGGTTGTAGAGGGTGTCCCCCGACGCCAGGTTCCACTCGTAGGCCACCGGCTCGCCGGCCTGGGCCAGGATGGGGATCCGGAGACGCTCCCTGAGCCACGGATCCTCCACCATCCCACGGAAGAACGCTTCGCTGTCCGGTGTGGTGTCCAACCCCGTGCCATTCTGGTGCTGCCACGAGTGCCTCGAGATGCGGAAGGCCGTCTCCAGGGCCTCCTCCGCCGGGGGGCGGACGACGTCACATCCCTCTCGCCGGGCCCGGTTCAGCTTCCGGCGCAGGTTCCTGGCGAAGGAACGGCTCACCGTCTCCATGGCGTCCCGGGGCCCTCCGGCGAGGGTCATGAAGGGCGATGTGAACCCGGGCTCGACCCCCACCGCGAGTCCCGCCGCCCGGAGCGCTTCCAGGAGCGCCAAGGTGTCCGGGGCGTCCAGGGGGAGGGGACTCAACGCCGCGAGCCGCCAGGAGTCCTCTTCCGCAAGGGCGTGGGCCATCGCCTGGAGCGTCTCCCGTGCCACCGAGGGTTCCACCAGGACCCCGCTCCGGTTGGCGTGTACGTCGGCCCAGAGCCGGAGGGTGGGGGTCCACCGTCGCCAGTGCCGCTCCCGCACCCTGTGGAGGGGCGCCACCCCCACCAGCCGACCCCCGCTCCGGGCGGTCGTCAGGTGGATCTCCGGACTCGACGGCCCGAAGGCGTGCCACCAGTTCAGGATCCAGGCCGGCGCCAGGAACAGGTGGGGTGAACCTGCCCGCCGGTAGAGGTCCTCCCACTCGGGCCTGAGATCCAGAACCTCGTCCAGGTGTCGGAGAATCTGGATGTCTGGCATGACGTCCGGACTTGGGTTCGGTGCGGGATCGGGTCTATTCTCCACCAAGATACGGAACCTGGGGCCTCCTGCCCTCATTCATCCTGGAGCCTGGATGCACCGCAACGCCTCCCCTCGACCTCGGGTCCTCTTCTTCGGGGCGCTGATCCTGCTCGTGGCGGGCTGTGGGACCGAGACCGCCGAGCAGAATGCCGCCGACCGGGAGCCCACCGGCGAGTGCGCCCGCCCGGCGGCAGACTGGATCTGGTGTGACGACTTCGAGGAGGATCGGCTGGAACGGTACTTCGAGTACGACGATGGTGACGGCGCCTTCGTCCGGGTGCCGGGAGTCGGGTTGGGCGACTCCCACGGGATGAGGGTCGCCTATCGTCAGGGCGTCGTGAGTCACGGGGCCCTTCACGTGGCGTTCGGCCGCACGCCCCAACCCTATTTCAGACCGGTGGACGAGGGTCGGGAGCGGTACCGGGCGCTCTACTGGCGACTGTATCTACGATACCCGGAGGATTGGGTGGGACACGGTGGGGACAAGCTCACCCGGGCCACCGTCTTCGCCTCGCCGGACCATTGGGGTCAGGCGATGATCGCCCATGTGTGGTCGGGCGGAATCGAGGGCGGGACCGGCTCGCACCTGGTCCTGGACCCGGCCTCCGGGACACGGGCCGACGGGACCCTCGCCACCACCGCCTACAACGATTTTCCGAACCTTCGCTGGCTGGGTCTCGCCTCCTCCAGCACCCCCATCTTCGAGCCGCCCTACCGGGGAGAGTGGCACTGCGTCGAGGCCCACGTCTCCCTCGGGGAGCCGGGGGCGGGCGACGGCGAGTTCCGGCTCTGGATCGACGGGCGCCGGGAGGCGGAGCGCACGGGCCTCGACTGGATGGGGTCCTTCCAGGAGTACGGGCTGAATGCCCTCTTCGTGGAGAACTACTGGAACGACGGGGCTCCGGCGACCCAGGAACGCTACCTGGACAACCTCGTGGTCAGCACGGAGCGGATCGGGTGCGCTCCCACGGAGGCCTCCGGGCTCACCCCGCCTTGACCACATGCCGCCGCGTCGGCTCCCACAGCTTGTCCTGGCCGCCGCGTAGCGCCCGGATGAGGGCGTGGGCCGCAGCCAGATTCCCCGCAACCAGATACGCGGGGATGGAGAAGAGGCGCGGCGGGCGCTCCCGCCCTGCCAACGTCCATCCGATCGCCGCCATCAGCAGCAGGAGGGCTCCGGCGCCGAAGAGGGCCGCGGCCGCCGGGGAGGACGGTGCCAGCACCCCGAGGGCGAGCCACGCCGCAAGGGCCGCCCAGGGCAGAGCCCAGCGACAGATCTTGTGGCTGAAGAGCATCCACGAGAAGGCTCCGTGCCGGAACGGGTTCAGCAGAAACCGCTTGTACCAGAGGGTCTGGATGCCCCGGGTGATGGTGCGGACCTTGCGACGGTACTCCTTGTGGAGGGACGGCGTGCGGGGCACGAGACAGGTGGCCTCGGGAACCGACACGGCCCGGAATCCGTGCTCCTCCGAATGGAGTGCGGCCGAGAAATCCCGGCTCAGCGACTCGGGAAGGGGAAGTCGGTGAAGGTGGGGGCGGATGGCGTAGAAACACCCCGAAGCCCCGATGATCCCGGACACGCGGGTCTCCAGGTCCCGGATCCACATCTCGTACCCGACGTACCCTGATTCCCCGGCGTTCTGGGTGTCCTCCCCGGGGCCCACGCTGATGTCTCTACCGGAGGCGCACCCGATGGCCGGGTCCTGAAAGGTGGCGATGAGCGGTTTCAGCGCCCGGGGCTGGATGCGGATGGAAGCATCCGTGTTCACCACGATCTCTCCCGTGAGGTGGGCCGCGGCTGCATTCTCGGCCCGGTTCTTCCCGCCCCGCTCGGGCATGCGGAGCAGCTCCACCCCGTGGTCGGCGTACTCCCGCACGATCTCGTCGGTGGCGTCGTCGGAACAGTCCGACACCACCAGGATCTGGACCCGGTCCCGGGGATAGTCCAGCGCGAGGAGACTGTTGATCAGCTCGCGAATCTGGGCCTCCTCGTTGTACGCCGGCACGGAGATGGAGATGGAGGGCCAGTCGATCCCATCGTCCGGTCGGGGCAACGACCTGTTGCGGACCCGGGACAGGAGCCACAGGACCAGCGGATACCCCAGATAGGCGTAGAGCAGCAGGGCCAGGGCCAGCCCGATGACGATCAGTGCGGCGGTGGCGAGCATGAAGGAAGGCAGGTCGACGCTGGGGAATGGTCGTTGGAGCAGGGGAGGGGCCGGCGACGCCGGTCCGACACGGGCCTCCCTGGGTACGTTCGCGGACGGCCCACAGCACTGCAAGCATGCGGCCACCGGCCAGCTCCGTCTCCGACGCCCATCCACGCCACCGATGACAGGTCGCTCCCGGCCCCACAGATTCGAACAGGGACTCGACGTCGACCGGCAAGTGAGGGACGCGCACGTGGCCAGCGGTTGGAAGAGGACAGCCGAGTGGGGGATGGTAGCCTTCGGGCTCCACCGACTGGGGGCACGGCGCGTGGCTCCCAGCGGCGTGATCCTGGCGTATCACAACATCGTCCCCCGGGGGGAGCCCGCCGCGGGGGATCTGAGCCTCCACCTGGACCAGGCCACCTTCGGGGACCAGCTGGACCTCCTGGCGGAGACGTACGACGTGGTGACCGTGGACGACCTGGTCGCCACCGACTGGGAGACGAGCGACCGGCCACGGGCCGCCCTGACCTTCGACGACGCCTATCTGGGCACCCTCACGGCGGGGGTGGAGGAGCTCACCCGCCGCGGGATGCCGGGAACGGTGATGGTGGCCCCCGGAATCCTCGGACGTCCCACCTGGTGGGATCTCCTGGCGCCGGACGGCGGAGGGCCCGTGCCCGACGAGCTCCGGGAGCACTGCCTGAACCAGCTGCGGGGCCGCCAGGAGGAGATCCTGGCCTGGGCGGAGCGGGAGGGCCTGAGGCGCTCCGATCTGCCGGATCATGCCGTGCCGGCCTCCCCGGAGGCCGTGGTGGAGGCGGGGCGGACGCCGGGCATCAGTCTGGGGGCCCACACCTGGAGTCACCCGAACCTCGCCCGGCACTCCGCAGCCGAGTGCCAGGACGAGTATGCCCGGTGTCGCGCATGGCTGCAGGGGCAGGACGTCCGATACTCCGACTGGCTGGCCTACCCCTACGGCCTCTACACCCGGGACGCCGTGGAGCTCGCCCGGACGCAATTTCAGGGCGGGTTGCGTGTGGAGGGCGGGCTGGCGTGGCGCCGCGGGCAACCTACGGCCCCCCAGGGGGTCCTCCCGCGGATCAACATCCCCCGGGGGATGAGTCTGGAGGGGATGCGACTGCGGCTCACGGCATTCCTGACGGCCTGAATCCGGCCGGATTGCTCCCGCGACCGGAGTCGCTATTCCAGGATCACGCTCTTGACCCGGTGGGCGGCCCGGGCGAGACCCGCGGCAACACCCACCGGCTCGTAGACCCACTCCTCCCCCACTTCCCGGACCTCTCCTCCGAAGTAGCGCTTGAAGTCGCTGATGCCACCCCGGGGATCGTCGTCCTCGGCGGTACCCGGGGTGATCCCCCCGAAGTCCCATGCCAGCGCCCCGTGGCTCTTCGCCCACCGCATGATCTCCCAGGTGGGCGCGTAGAGGAGGGGGATGCGCAGACCGGGCCGCCGCACCGAGCCGGCGTGGAGGTATTCGGCCACCTCCCCGTTCCGGACCGCCAACGCGAAGCTCAGGAGCTCGGAATCACCACCGTCGCCCCGGGTGATCCCCCGGATGGTCACTCGATCCGGGTGGAGCCGCGTCGCCAGCAGGGTGGCCTTCCAGTCGACGAACGGCGCCTCACCCCCGGATCGATCGAAGGCGGCCCGGTGCAGTTCGTCGAGACGTTCCGCGTGCCGGGGGCTGGTCACCGGGATCGTCACGAATCCCTTCTTCGACGGAGCGCGGATGTGGCGGCGGGCGGTGGCCCGGAATCCGGCGAGGATCCGGTCCTCCTCGGGCTCCAGGTCGATCCAGAGGGTCCGCGGGTACATGCGGGGCTGCTCCGCCCGGAAATAGCCTTCCGCCTCGCACGCGCGAGCCACCTGGGCCCGGTCCGATTCCCGTTCACTCCAGACCTCGATGTGGGCCCGCACGAATCCGGGCCGGTCCGCCAGCTCACGGAGGCCCCGGACCGCACTCGTCACCTCGTCCGTTGAATAGCCGCGGCCGAAACGGGGCAACCGGAGGATGCGGGATCCGGGAGGAAAGCGGGCGCGCATCACCTCGATGCCCAGGGTACCCTCTGGAAGACGCAGATCCAGGTGCTGGGCGCCCCGCCAGGCGCACCCGATCGCGGTTTGTTGGAGAGGTAGGCTCATGCGGTGTTTCGAGGCCGGGTCGGGGCCGGCCGGGGGAGCCGTCCCGGGAGGTGACCCTCCCCTCCATGGATAGACTCTCACACGGAGGGTGTCCACAGGATTCTTGATCCCTCTTTCGGAACGAACGAACGTAGAAGTCCGGCATGACCGTGCCGAGCCCCGTCCGGGGGTCCTCCCGGCGACGATGGTCCCTCACATCCTCTGGATCCTATCCGCATGAGCACCGCGCAGCCTCTGAAGATTCTCGTCGTCGGCGCCGGCCCCATGGGTCGGCACCATGCTCAGGCCGTCCAGCGAGTCCCCGAGGACCTTTGCCAGCTGTCGGGATTCGTGGACCCGGATCCCGGGGCGTTGGAGGAGGCCACCTCCACGGCGGGTGTGCCAGGCTTCCGGAATCTGGACGAGGCGCTGGCTCGGGGGCCGGATGTGGTGCATGTGTGCGCGCCGCCTCGCTTCCACGGGCCGGTGGCGCTCCAGGCCCTGGAGGCGGGGGCCCACCTCTATGTGGAGAAGCCGTTCACCCTGGAGCTGGCGGAGGCGGAGGAGATCCTCTCGCTCGCCCGGGAGAAGGGACTCCAGGTGGCCGCGGGGCACCAGCTCCTCATGGACCCGGCCACGGAGGCCGGCAAGGCCTACCTGGAGGGTCTGGGGGAGATCCGGCACGTCGAGAGCTATTTCGCCTTCAGACCCCGCCGGGAGGTCTCGGGGCGCCGACCCCGCACGCCGGTGGAGCAGCTCCTGGACATCCTCCCGCACCCGACCTACCTCCTGGCCCACTACCTGGAGACCGGGACTGGAGAGGCTCCCGACATCCGCTGGTTGGACGCCTCCGAGCGAGGATGGGCCCAGGTGGCGGTCCGGGCGGGCTCCGCCACGGGCTCCCTCTATGTGACGCTGGAGGGGCGCCCGGTGAATTCGTTCGTGCGGATCATCGGGAGCCGGGGCACCCTCTACCTGGACTACGTGCGTGGAATCGCCATCCCGAAGCTCTGGCAGGGATCTGGGCTCGACAAGGTGATGGAGCCGTATCACGAGGGGTCCCGTCTGACCTGGGGCTCGACCCTGAGCCTGGGGCGCCGTGTGCTCCGGCGGGAGCGGAGCTATCCCGGCCTGAGGCCGATGTTCGAGGCTCTGTACCGGGCGATTCTGGAGGGGACGTCGGGTCCTGTCACCCCCGGCAACATCCTCTTCTCCGTCGATCTGGTGGAGCGGGTGGCCGAGACCATCGAAGACAATCGTGAGGCCTATGCCTCCCCCTCCGCCCTCGCCACCGTCGCCGTCACCGGCGGTTCGGGCTTTCTGGGTCGGGAGGTCGTGCGGTCGTTGCTGGACGAGGGGGAGGTCCCGCTGGTCCTGGGGCGCAGGCTCCCGCCGGAACACGAGCGGTTGGAGGGGGCCCACTACGCGGTGGCGGACCTCGCGGAGCCGGAGAGCCTCGAGCTCCCCTCCGGCCTTCGAGCCGTGGTCCACTGCGCCGCCGAGACCGCCGGATCGTGGGACGCCCACCAGCGCAACTCCATCGATGCGACCCGGAATCTTCTGGAGGCGGCTGCGGCGGCGGGGGTGGAGCGGTTCATCCACGTCAGCAGTCTCGGAGTCGGGTCCCTCTCGGCGAAGGAGCCCATCGGGGAGGATGCGCCGGTGGAGGAGGACCCCCGCGCCCGGGGGCCGTACGTGTGGGGGAAGCTCGAGTCGGAGCGACTCGTCTCGTCCCTCGGTCCGGAGCTGGGACTCGAGACCCGGATCGTTCGGCCCGGCCCCCTCATGGATCGCGAGTCGGGCCCTCCCCCCGGACGCCTCGGTCGAGCGGCGGGTCCCCTCTTCGTCGCCATCGGACCCCGGCGGGGCCCGGTCCCGACCACGGACGTGCGCATGGCGGGACGGGTGCTGGCCGCAGCGGCGGCCGGGCGGATCGATCTGCCGGAGGTTCTGCATCTCCTGGATCCCGAACCCCTGACGAGAAAGGAGCTGGTGGAGGACGAGAAGCGTCGGCGGCACGGTACCCGGGCCGTATGGCTCCCCTGGTTCGGGATCAAGATGCTCTCGGGCCTCGCGGTGGGGGCGCAGAAGGTCCTGCGGCCGGGCAAGAAGACCATCCGGGTGGCCAGCGCCTTCGCGGCACCCCGGTATCGGACCAGCGAGGTCTCACGGGTCCTGGAGAAGGCGGATGAGCCCCGGCGACTCACCACCTCCGCCCACCCCTGACGGGACGGTGATCCCTGCCGGGCCGCCGTAGGCCCACCGGGGGGCGGTACGGCTCATGGCACCGCCGCCCCGGGGCGCCGCCCGGCGGGGCTGTCGGCGGGGGAGGCATGCGGAGGCCCCGGGCGGGGGTCTATACTGTCGATCATCGTTCCCCCAGGCCTTCCGCCCTCTCCGTCCCCGCAGTGCGCTGCTCTCCCCTGCTGTGTTCATGACCGGCCGCGACTCACCACCCGGATCTCCGACGGGTGAGAGCGATGGGCCGTTCGTCGCCGTGGTGGGGATGGCGGCCCACCTCCCCGGGGCTCCCGACCTGGACCGGTTCTGGGCCCGATTGAGGGCCGGCGCCGAGAGCATCCGGCACTTCACGGAGGAGGAGCTGGAGAAGGCCGGGGTGGATCCGGCGCTGCTCCGCAACCCCCGGTACGTGCGATCCCGCGGGGTTCTGGACGGGATGCGGGCGTTCGATGCGGGCTTCTTCGGGCTCAGCCCCCGGGACGCCGCCGTCATGGATCCCCAGACCCGACACTTTCTCGAGTGCACCTGGCACGCCCTGGAGCACGCCGGACACGTCCCCGAGAGCTTCCCGGGGACCATCGGCGTCTTCGCCGGGGCCGGGGCCAGCCAGTACTTCTGGAAGAACGTGGTGCGGAACCGGGAGCTCATGGACTCGGTGGGCTACTTCCTGCTCCGTCACACGGGGAACGACAAGGACTTCGTGGCGACCCGTGCGTCCTATGAATTCGGCCTCACGGGTCCCAGCGTCGGCGTGCAGACGGCCTGCTCCACCTCGTTGGTCGCC
>JARRPL010000071.1:0-16738 GCA_037382905.1 Gemmatimonadota bacterium
CGGACAACGTGGGCCGGACCTGCTCGACCATTCCCATCTCGGACCGTCGTGGCAATCCCATCGGGAACGCGGTGCAGCTCTATTCGGGGCAGAACTTCAATACGCCGATCCCGCCGGACGGGATCTCGGAGGACGGGTGTGTGGTGGTCGAGCAGGTCCGGCCCACGTTGTCCGCCGGGAAGGGCAGAATCGCCCGGAGGGGCCCGGTGATCACGTCCTTGATGGTGACCCGGCCGATGGGGTCGCCCCCGCGCTGCGTATCGATGACCTCGATGGTCCGGTTGCCGGATCCCACGAAGGCCACGTGGACATCGGGGATGTAGACCCCGGTGAGATTGGTGTTACTCCGGAAGTTGGCGTGCAGGGGGTGGAAGGCGATTCCCTGCGCCTGTCCGGCGTTGGGGATGTTCCCTTGTCCCTGGGGACGCAGGCCCGTGTCGAAGAAGTAGGCGAAGTCGCCCCGAGCCCCCACCAGACTGCCGTCGAAGTTCACGCCGACACCCCGGACCTCCTCCGACGCGTTGGTCAGGAAGTCGCTCACCGCGATGACCCCGCTCAGGGCGGTGATCTGGTCGGGCTGGGCCTCGTACATCAGGACCCGCCCCAGCTCCTGGGTGGCGCCTTCACCGATGGCGACCCACCCCCCGTCGCCGGAGGCATCCACGTACGTCGTGTCGGAGAAGGCCACGGTCTCGATGTTCCAGCGCGCTCCAGGCACGAGATAGGCATCCGAGCCGGCATCCACGAGTCGCGCCCACGCGATGGCCGGATCTTCGCCCGCGCCTGCACTCCCGGTGATCACATCGTTCGGGAAGCCCGGGACGTGGTCGAAGAGGGTGAGGGCCGGCACGGGAGTCAGCTCACCCCCTACGTCGATCGTGTCCACCGTGGTGCCCACCGAGTCGATGTGGGCCAGGGCCCAGTAGTTGTCCGACTGGTCCGTGAGCCCATGCTCCACGAAGAGCTTGATCTCGGACTGTTCGGCGGGCTGGGGATAGTAGGCCTTCCTGGCCGTTCCCAGGGCTCCCGTGGCCGTGGTCGTGGTGGAATAGACCACGTTTCCGAAGGAGTCCACCGCCATGAACTGGGGGCGGTCGGAGAAGGCCGCGTCCCCGGCCTGGGGGAGCGGGTAGACGACGTACTCCCCCGTCCCATCGTCGAGCTGGATGTCGAAGAGGACCACGTCGGGGGTGAGGAGGCGCTGGTTCTCCACCTCCACCTCGGCGTTCAGGTCCACCACCGAGAAGTTGGTCCCGCCGGAGTTGGCGACCCAGAGCGAATCCCCGTTGCGACTGAAGGCCATGCCCCAGGGGTTGGATCCCACCCCGATGGCGGTACCGAACTGCTCCTGATCCAGGCGGAAGACCTCGACCCGGCCCCGACTCACATTCGAGAGGAACAGGTTGCGCCGGGCCGTATCCACCCGGGCGTCCAGGATCCGGCCGCCCGAGGGGAGCAGGACGGTCCGTCCCGCCACGACGACCAGGGTGAAGCGAGTGCCTTCCTGGTCGAGGGCGATCCGCTCTCCCGTCCCCAGGGCGTCGCAGGGGAAGGTGCTTCCCCCGCCGTCCACCGCCGTACCGCAGTTTCCGTTTCCGTCCACCATGAACGCCGTCACTTCGTAGACGAGCGTGTCCGGCAGGGCCAGGGAATCGACCCCGATGATGGGGATGCCGAACTGTCGGGAGATGGACCCGGTCCGGGGCGGCACGTAGGGTTCCGACACCTGCCGCACCACCGTGTCCGCACCGCTGATGGAGGTTGCGATGACGGTATATCCAACCGACGCGACGCCGACGCCAGCCACATCGTCCCCGCCGGTGATCTGGATTGGAATTGAATCCCCGAGCTCCACCCGGTCCGGCGGCGTGATGTTGAGCCGCAGACGGGGTGCCGTCGTATCCACGGCCTGGGACTCCTGGATGACGTTCAGGGTGATGGGGCCGTCTCCCCCCGTCAGTCCCAGGGTGTTGGTGGCCCGCACCGTCAGGGTCAAGGGACCCTGGGCCTCGAGAGGGATCGCCACCGTCGTGTCGACCACGATGGAATCGGTGGGCGGGTTGAAGGTGCGCCGCAGGGTCTGCTCTACCGAGCCCTGCAGGTAGAAGTCCATGTTCGTGACGGCCTCGGGGTCCTTGGCCAGGGCGCTGAGATTCAGCGTCAGGCCGGCCTGGACGGTCTGGCCGTCCCGGAGGTCCAGGATCCGGACGCCGGGCCCGCCCAGCTGCACGCGCACCGTGTCGGCGCCCATGTTGCCGTCCCGATCATACCCCTCGGCGATGATGTTGGTGAACTCCTTGATGGTATCCTCGACGGGCAGGAGGAACCGAGCCACCGTGGTATCCCGGACCCCTCCGAGGCTCACCGTGCGGACCTCGAACCGGGGGAAGCGCACGTCGGTCCCGACGCTGGGGTCACCTCGCACCGTCTCCCCGTAGAACTTCACCTCTTCGATCCCCAGGTTGTCCCTGAACCGGGCCTCGACGAAGACGGAGTCCTGGAGCGGAAGTGCGGTGGAGTCCCCGCGGGGGACGGTGATCTCCACACGGGGCACGTCCTGCTCGAGCCCCACGGGCCCGCTGAACGCATTGGGACCGTCACAGGCCGCCATCCCGACGAGGGCCGCGGCCAGGACGGGCCCGGCGGCCCGCCGCCACGTGGTGGTGTCAGCCAAAGGATTCAATCGCATGGTGAGCTCTCCGGTGCGCTCAGTTCCCCAGGTCCCGCACGATGCTCGGGGTAACCAGGATGATCAGGTCGCGCTGGGTCTGGGACTCCCGGGTGGTCCGGAAGAGCCCGCCGATCAGCGGGAGATCCATCAGGAAGGGAATCCCCGACCGGATCTCGCTCGTCTCCGTCACGGTGAGGCCACCGATGACCACCGTCTCGCCATCCCGCACCAGCACCCGGGAGCTCGCCTCCTGGGTCTGGAAGATCAGACCGACGTCGGACTCGGCGACCACAGGGGCCGACCGCTCCGCCGACAGCTCCAACAGGATGTTGTTGGTGGCGGTCACGTGGGGAGTGGCCTCGAGGATGATTCCCGTCTCCTCGAAGTCCACCGTGGCCTGGGGCAGAACGGCTCCGCCGGGTCCTGCGCCACCGCCGGGCTGACCACCCGCGCCCCCGGCGCCGGCGCCACCCTGGGCACCGCCGGCCGAAGCGTCGATGACCCGGAGCGGCGTACGCTCACCCACCTGGATCCGGGCGGTTTGATTGTCCAGCACCGTCACGGACGGCTGAGCCTGGACATCCGAGAGGCTCCGGGACTCCAGAGCGTCGATGAAGTTCACCAGGGTGTGCCGACCGATGACCAGCGAGCTCAGAAGGGTGAGGCTCGGGCTCGGCACCCGGTTGTTGGCGTTCCCCAGAGCGGCGAGGGACGATCCGCCCAGAGAGACGACGTTGGTCCCCTGCGGTGCCTGCTCCTCCGGCAGCGAGATGACGCCGTCGCCGTCCAGGTCCACGGCGCCGGGGGTGACGAGGTTCAGCTGATTGCCCTGCGAGTCCTTGAGATCGTAGGTGACGCCGAGCTCGTCCAGGTCCGTCCGGTTCACGAAGATGATCTTCGCCTGGATGGACACCTGGGGCGTCCGCACGTCCACCGTCCGGATCAGCTCCTCCACATCCCGGTGGACCCGGCCCACGTCGGAGATGATGAGGGCGTTGCTGCCGGGGGCCGACGAGGCGGTGCCCCGTTCTGTCAGCATCCCTTCCACGGCCACGGCGAGCTCCTCAGCCGTGGCGTAGTTGATCCGGTACGTCCGCGTGTACGGGGGCTCCACCGTCTCCCGGTTGGAGAGGCTCTCCATGTTGTCCACCCGGATGATCCCGGAGGGCAGCTCGGTGGCGGCGAAGCCGTTGCTCTGGAGGATGACGTCCAGCGCCTCGTCCCAGGGCTGGTTATCGATCTTCGCCGAGATGGAACCCTGCACGTCGTTGCCCGAGACGATGGACCGTCCCGAGTACTCGGCAAAGGTGAAGAGGACCTCCTCGATGGGCGTCTCGGTGAACTCCACGGTGATCCGTGACTGCTGCACCTGCTGGATCACCGCCGGAGCCGCTTCGGCGCGACGGCCCAGGGCCGTCCGGATCGCCGCTTCGGGCTCCTGGGCGCCGGACGTCCACGGCTCGAAGCTCCCGGTGCGTCGTTCGAGGGAGATCTTCACCCCCGAAGGCGTGTTCTCCACCTGGTAGGGGAGAGCCTCCTCGAGCTCCAGGGTGATCCGCACCATGTCGTCCGAATACTGCGTGCTCGACAGGGAGACGATGCCACCTCGGGCGATATTCCGGTATTCCTCTCTCGGAAGACCGTGCCGCGCGCCCATGAGGTCCACGATCAGCCGCGTCGGCGCCTCCATGGTGAAGTGCCGGGTCTCCACCGGACCGTCCACGGAAACCACGACGTCGGTGGTCATGGCCGTGGGCGCGATGCGGACTTCCCGCACGGGCCCGCCGAACGCCACCAGAAGCCCCGTCCAAAGGGCGAGAATCGAATTCATCTTGAGCCTCCCTGGCCCCTAGTCGGAAGCAGCATTTCACGTCGCTCCGCGAGTCCGAATTCCTCGACGTCGACGATGACCCGATCCTGGCGGATGGCCACGATCCGGACGTTTCCCCATCGCTCTCCCGCCCGCAGGCGGGCCGAACGGCCCCGGAGGTCCCGGTTGCCCGTGTCGGTTCTCTCGGTCCCGCCACCGGCCGTGAGCGTCGCTACGCTCCGGCCCGCCTCGTCCGAGAGGATGATTCCCGTGAGGCGCATCTGCTCGAATCGGGGGCCCCCCTCGTTCCCTGTGAGGGGCTTGAAGGGATTGCGCCGCTCGAAGCTCGGGTAGTCGAAGACCTCCCTCTCCGCGCGGAGGTCCACTGAATCCCGCTGCTCAGCAGCCGGCCTGGGCGGTCCGGGCTCCTGGGCGCTGGCGGTCACCGGGAGGAGCATCGCACTCCCGGCGGCCACGAGCCCAAGGCACATCAACTTCCTCATTGGGTCACTCCGGGAATCGGCCCCGCCTCGGGCGCACCACCGGCGGGGAGCACGTAGGTTTCGATCTGGAAGTCCACCAGGACTCCGGCCTCGTAGTCGAAGAGTTCCGCATCCCGCTCCAGCGTCGTCATGGCCAGGTCGATGGGCGTGATGATCCTGGGCAGGGAGGCGATGGTCGTCAGGAACTGCCCCACGCCGTGGTATTCTCCCACCACTCGCATGGTGTAGACCTCACGGGTGTAGAACGGCCCGGGCTCGTTCGCCGCCGGCTCGATCAGGTTGAGGTCCACGTTCAGACGGCGGGCCTCGGCGGTGATGTCCCGCAGCAGCGCCGGAACCTCTTCCTCCGCCGGGACCAGCCGCTCGAGTCGGCGGACATAGCGTTCGTAGACGGCCGCCTGCTGCTGCAGACGCTCCCGCTGAAGCGCCCGGATCTCGGCAGCCAGGTTCTGGGTCTCGAGGCGCTCGAGCCGCTCCTGGTCCACCAGGAGCTGCTCGTTCCGCGGCGTATAGAGGTACTCGTAGAAGGCGTAGAACAGCCCCACGACGAGGATCCCCACGACGAGAGCGCGTTGCTGTTTGGGTTCTTGCGGTAGAAGTGCCATGGGTCGCCTTCGTCAGGTCCCCGGCGAGGGCGCCGGGCCCTCGTCGAAGAGGGGAACGGTTTCCAGGACGTCCGGTGGGGGAGCCTGGAAGTAGACCTCGAGAGAGAAGTCGTAGACCAGCTGCTGAGCGCCCGTCCCCTGCCCCGCCACCGCCTGGGAGGAACTCACCAGGTCCACGGACTGGATGAACGGCGACTCGGTGAGACGGGTCATGAACTCGGCCACGGCGAAGTTGTTGCCCGCCTGTCCCATGACGCTGGCCTGGAGGTTGGGCGGGGGTCCGCTCTGCACGATCCCGGTGAGCCACGTGTAGTCCGGCAGGGCCCGGGCGACCTCGTCCAGGACGTGGGGCCAGACGTAGCGGCCTTCGTCGATGCCCTGGATGATGTCGACCCGCTGGATGATGGAGTCACGCCGGGCCAGAAGTCCTTCGACCTCCTGGATGATCTCGGCGTAGCGGGCCGAGTCCTGGGCCGCAGCCTCCACCGCGACCGCCGTCTCCTCTTCCTCACTCTGGAGGCCCAGGAAGAGGAACGCTCCACCTGCGACCGCCAACAGCGTGACCAGGGACGAGCCTACGACCCATCGGTCCGTGGGGAGCCCCTTGAGGGAAGGGAGGGAGAACGAGGAGCCGGAGCCGCGCTTCGCGGTCTTCTTCCTCTTCTTCTTCCCGCCCGGGATGAGATTGACTTGAATCACGGTCGTTCCCCTGTCAGGTGTGGCGGAGCGCGAGGCCCAGCGAGAGGAGGAGCATCGGTGCGGCCTCCTCGAGGTTCAGCCCCGCGCCGGCCTCGGGATCCACCGGGACCCGCTCGAAGGGGTTGATCTGGTGGGTCTGGACGGACATCCGGCGGGTGAGAGCTTCCGCCATGCCGGGGATGCGGGCGCCGCCACCGCTCACGTAGATGGCACCGAGGCCCTCGCCGGACTGGCGGGTCATGAGGAAGGCCGCAGCCCGCTCGATCCCCACACCGACCTCGTCGGCGGCGGCTTCCACCACCTGCTCCAGCCCGGCCACGGAATCGCGCCCCTGGACCACGGCCTCGGCCTGCTCGGAGGTGAGCCCGCGCTCCCTCTGCAGGTCCTCCCGGACGCGCCGGGAGCCGAAGGGGATGTCGCGGGTGAGGATCGGCACGCCGTCCTCGAGGATGTTCACGTTGGTGACCTCGTGGCCCACGTTCACCAGGGCGACGATGCCCTCCATGGCGTTCGGATAGTTGAACTCGAAGGCGTTGTGAAGGGCGAAGGCATCCACGTCGATCACGTGGGGCGAGACCCCGGCGTCGTGGAGGAGCCCCAACTTGTTGTCCACCAGCTCCCGCTTGGCGGCCACGAGGAGGACGTCCATGCGGACCCCCTCCGCACCCGGATTGAGAACCTGGAAGTCCAGCTCGACACTGTTGATATCGAAGGGGACGTGCTGCTCCGCCTCCCAACGGATGACGTCCTTGGCGTCGGACTCGCTCATCCTGTCCATCTCGATCTTCTTGATGATGACGTCATGCCCTCCGACGCCGGTCACCACGTCCCGACCCTTGATCCCGACCTCCTGGAAGAGGCCGCTCACCGTGTCCGAAACGAGGGCGTGATCCATGACCTCACCTTCGACGATCGTGTCCGGGAGAAGGGGGCGCATGGCCACCCGTCGTACCTCGGGCTGGTCCCCGGAGTGATCCACCTCCACGACCTTCACGAAGCCCGATCCGATGTCGAGGCCGACCGTCGTCTTTTTCCGTCCGAAGAGGCCCATGTCCGTGGTCGCTCTCAAAGGGTTGAGGGAAACAAATTTTTCCCAATTCTATGATTCGACGTTACGCGTTGCGGAAGTCGCGTGTCAAGAAAATTCTGCCGGTTCGTCGATGAAGCAAAATTGTGTAAACATTTGATTACTTTTTTTGCGCAATACACCGCGGATGATGGCCTATCAGCCGTCAACCTTCGGGAGATCCAACTCTTTTCAGTTCGCCAGGTTGGACAGGTCCACCCAGCTCCGCTCCGGGAGCGGCGAGGCCATGGCCAGGGCGGCATTATTCAACAAAGCTCTCGTCACGGCACAGCTCGAGAACTGCACCAGGGCGTCCCCCAGGACGGTGGTGGTGGAGAGCTCGACGTTGGCTGCGATCAGGCCCCCGAAGAAGTGGCCGCCAGTACCGGCGGTGGAGACCGTTCCCCGGACCACGACCGGCCCGAAGAAGGTGTAGCCGCCATTGAGAGAGAGGTCGCCCTCCACGAGCAGGATCCCCTGGCCCGAATAGCCCGACTGGATCTTCAAGTCGCCCACGGCGTGGATGACCGGGAAGTGGTTCCCGCACACGGCATCGGGATTGTACGGATCGCCCCAGTTGTAGGCGTTCGCGGTGTTGCACACCCATCGAGTCCCTACCGGGAGGGAATCGGGCTCGGTGACGGAGATGGTCGTGGACGCCGGGATCTGCACCGTCGCCAGGGCCACCAGTTCGTTCCAGGCGAGACTGCCGAAGGTCAGGAGGTCGTCGGAGGTCAGCGTCGGGTCCTCGGCGATCGGCGGAGTCCCGTCCAACTCGTGGTTGCTGCCCTGGTAGGTCACCTCCGCCGCGTCGTCGATCATCACCCCGGGAGCGTCGGCGAGGAATTCGGGATCGCAGTAGTCCAGTCCCCAGGCCCCGGGAATCAAATCCTGCCCGAACACCTGAGAGGATCCACCGATGTTGAGCCCGCCCACCGTGGTCAGAGCCGCCGGCGGTCGCATGTCCAGGGTGCGGATCTTGGCCACGGTCCCCACCCGGCGGCTGGCCCCGTTGAGCATCGCACCCCCCTGGGTGACCGTGCCCCGGGAGTCCAGCATGAAGATCCAGTCGGAGAGCTTGGTGACGGTCACGTCGTAGTAGCCGTCGTCCAGGGTGTCGGAGACCGTGGTGCTCTGTTGCGGCTCGAGACGGCCGAAGGCCGGCGCCCGCCAGCCCTCCAGCACGTCGTTCACGCCCCGCTCCGCCAGGTAGAAGGCGGTCGTGCCCTTCTCGCTGGCGATCCCGATGCGGGTCTCCTGCCGGGCCATGTAGAAGCCGCCCGTGACCAGGACGCCCACCACCACGAGCGAGAAGACCGCCACCGGGAGCGCGAAGCCCCGTCTGTCATCGAATCGGATCATCGGTTCTCTCCTGGGCCGCATGGGCCCGTGAGTCCGCCGGGGCGGACCATCAGTTCCGCAGGTAGATGCTGGCGTTCAGGGAGTCCACGACGGGGTCCCCCTTCTGGTCCACGGCCCGGGAGTGGCTCCGGACCATGACCCTCACCTGCGCGATGTCGGCGGTGGTGGTGGCGGCGTTGCCGTCGGCGTCGAGATAGGCGAACTCCAGCCCCGGCTTCCCGGTCGCACCGGTCAGGGGCCCTACCAGGGGAGACCAGTCGCCCCCGTCCTGAGAGCGGCCCAGATAGGTTTCGCCGTCGTAGTCCATCAGCCCGTAGCTGTACCGGGTGAACTCCCGCATGGGCGCCCCGTCCCGGACCGTGTCCGCAACGAAGGCGGCGGCCTGACCCGTGAAAGCCATCCGGGTCGCCTCGTACTCGACCCCGTCGAGGTCCGTGCAGACGGCCGTCGTGTCGACGCCGGAGATCCGCGCCTTGATCCAGGCGTCGTCCCCGGTGATGAAGGGGTCGTTGTCGGCGAAGACGAAGACCGAATCCCCTGCCTGGAAGTCGTCCAGGACCTTCCGCACCGTCATGGTGGGGAGAATGTTGAGCTGGCTCAGGTCGACATCACACACCGCGCCCACCGTCCGCATCGCCCGGAACTCCATATGGTCGGGCTCGAAGGTCACGATGTCGGCCCCGCGGCTGCTCACCTCCCGCAACTCGCTGAAGAGCACGTCCATGGCCGCCCGCGTGGACTGCTGGACCTGCATCCGGGAGTTCTGCACCCGGTAGGTCTGCTGGTTCGTGATGAGGACCTGGTAGGCCGTCATGACGAGCAGGGAACCGAGAAGAGCGACGATGATGAGCTCCACCAGGGTGAAGCCGCGGCGGTCATTCATGGCTGCATGATCCGGTAGGCGAAGGTGTCGGCGACGGCGCCGCTCAGAGACGGCATTCCGGTCCCGCCGGCCAGCCCCGGCCCGGTGGTGATCAGAGTGACGAGCTTCGAGCGGTTGCCGTCTGTGACGGACCAGCTCACGTCGAACCGGCCCACCGAGTCGGTCCCCGCGGTGATGCTGGTGTAGTCCGACGCCCGGAGCTGCTCCACCACCGTCTGGACGGCGGCGGAACGCTCGGTAGTGAGCTCCGCCAGGGTGGTCTGGCGCACCACCCATATGGTCGTGGCCGCCAGTCCCAGGACCCCGACGGTCAGGATGATCAGCGCCACCATGACCTCGATCATGGTGAAGCCACCCCGGTCTCGCGGGGCCGACACGTGCGTCTCGGTGGTGGTCATGGGTAGATCAGCTGTCCCAGGGGGAGGATCTCCACCGACCGCTCGTTCGCGCCCTGCGCGAAGGTCAGGCTGGCCGGTGAGGAGAAGGAGGTGCAGTCCGTGTCTGCGAAGCCCCGGGGGCCCATGCAGAGCCGGAAGTAGTTGGGGGATCCCGTGATCTCGACTCCCAGCTCGTCGTCGAAGCGGACGACCTCGAGCGTCTGGCCGCCTCGGACCAGCCAGATGCTGTCGCCGGGCGTATCGACCCAGAGTTGGGTGTTGACGCCCCCCTCCACGGCGTGGGCCCGGGCACGTGCGTGCATGGCCTCGAACAGACGGAGTCCCTGCTGCGCGGCGAAGCGGTTCTGGACCTCCCCGAAGGCCTGCGTGACGATCCCCAGAAGGATCGCGGCCACGGAGATCGCGATGACCATCTCCACCATGGTGAAGCCCTGCTTGCTGTGCATGGACGGTGCTCGACGAGAGGCGTGCGGGTTCTCGCCTCATCCCAGGAGCGAGTTCCATGCCACCCGAGAGGCCGCATGAGACAAGGGCAAACGCCTGCCGCGGCGGGCTTTTCCGACCGGTTCTTGCCCGGGCCCGGAACACTTTTCCGCCAGGCTGGCCGCCTCGCCACGTCATCGATGGAGGAGGGGCCAGGTCGCCGGCCCCACGCGTCGGGGCCGGCGGAGCACATGGGTGGCCTCCAGCGCCGAACCGGCGGCGCACACATCCACCTCCAGACGGGCACCGGGTGCCGCCGTCAGACGCCCACCCACATCCGCCAGCCCGCCGAGGGTGGCTCCTCGCTCCAATGTCAGCGCGCCCCCCACCCACACCCACCCGCGGAAGTGGCTGTCCACCGTCACGGTCAGGCCGGGAGCGCCGTCCCCGTCCCGTCGTCGGCCACGAACACGCCGCCTCGGGCCTGGAAAGCCGACCTCCGGCTGGCCACCCGGGGCTGGGCTCGCGGGGCCGCGAGCAGGGCGGCCCAGCCCAGCCCCGAACGTCCCGTCTCGGGCTCCGCGACCACCAGGCGGAGCTCGGGCCCATACGTCCGGACCTCCACCGCGCCGGATCCGACGGAATGCACCCCCGACTCCGGAAGGGAGTCCAACCCAGCGACGAAGGCCGTCAGGACCCCTCGTCGGGTCTCCTCGCCAGCCCAGCGCTCCCCATCGGCAGCGGCCACCCAGAGCTGGGTCCGGCTGAGGACCAGGACACCGTGCCCCGCCAATATGAAGACCAGGGCGAAGAGCACCGCCACCACCAGCGCCACCCCCGCCTCGGAGGTTGGCCCGGAGGCCCGGGGCAACCGAGGGGCCCGGCTCATCGCCTCCACCCCCGGCGATAGCTCCGGGCGCGGCCGCGGGGGAGTAACTCGAGACGGATGCCGTCCTCCGTTGCGGTGACACCCGAGGCACTCGCATCCAGGACCGGGGCGGTGAGGGGCTGGGCTCCGGTCCCGGTGCGACCGTAGCGGACCGCGTCGTCCACACGGTACCGCCCCGATTCGAACACCCGGATCAGGCGGGCTTCGGGATCCACGGGTGGATCCCCCACGAGCCCGACTCCTTCGGCGCCGTCCTCGTTACAGGATCGACTCTCCCGGGACACCAGCGCCGACACATACGTCTCACCCCCGCCCGTCACCACCCAGAGGGAATCCCGGAGAGGCTCGGGCTGTCGCCGGCCCTGGTACCGCCACGCGCCTTCACCGCACTCCTCTGCCATTCCCACGAAGCTCCGGACCCGGGCTTCGCTCCCCTCCATGCGGGCCGTGGGGTCGGCGTCGAGGGCCAGCCCGATCAAATCCCGGCCCACGCGAGCCGCGTCGACGCCTTCAACCCGGAGCGCCAGCGTCCCGGCCACCTGCTGGTACCGGCTCAGAAGGCCGGCCACCAGGACCAGGAGACCGAAGGTGAGCCAGAGGGCCACCAGCGACTCCACCAGACTCGCCCCCCGACGACAATTCCTCACGGTTCCACTCCGGGAGACCCGACGGGCAGGACGATCCACGGCTCCGCCGAGCCGGCGAGAGCCGCCTCGAGCCGTCCTTGCGACGCATCTCGGACCCACCGGAGCCGGGCCCCGTCGGGCAGCACCCGCTCCCCGCCGCTCCACCCCGGGGCATTCCGGAGGGAGTCCAGGATGCTCCCCGCCGCCCAGAGGAGGTGCTCTCGCGACTCCGCCTCCCGGGCGGCACGGGCCCCGGCCTCCAACAGCCCGGCGGCTGCGACGCTGGAGAGCGCCACGAGGGTCAGGGCCATGACCACCTCAACCAGGGCGGAGCCGGATCTCACCGTCGGGTCGCCCGGCCCCGGGAGGACACCACCAGGCGGGCTTCGGCGGCGCCCCGTCGGAAGAGGAGGGTGCGACTCGAGACGATCCCGAGCCCCAGGGGATCGAAGGAGAGGGTGGTCCGGGAGGCCCCCCGGGGGGTCAGGACCCGGACCCGATGCTCATCCGGGGCCCGATCCTCCCAGACCAGGGAGTCGCCGGTGAGGCGGTGGAGACGGAACGACCCGGCTTCGCCGTCCACCTCCAGGTAGGCCCCGCCCCACCGGCGCGCCTCCACCCGTGTCCGATGCAGGGCCGCCAGCGCCCGGTCCCGCACACTCCGGACGGCCCACCGATCCACCGTGCTCCGCCAGAGGGGGGCGCCGATCCCCGCCAGAAGGGACAGGAGCGCCAGCGACACCATGAGTTCCAGCACGGTGAATCCGCCGGGACGGCGTCCTGGGCGGCGTCGGTGGGGACGGCGGAGAGAGGCGGAGTGGCGAGGCATGTCCCAACCTCCCGCCGGGACCGGGGCGGGAGGATGGACGCCGGGGACGACCTGAGCCGGTCGCCGGTAGAGCTGGCTCCGGATGTCCCGGGGGAGTCGCCGCCCCCCCTGCCGTCAGTCCTTCAAGCCGTAGTCGTGCAGCTTGTATCGCAGGGCCCGGGGCGACAGCTCCAGCAGCTCTGCGGCCCGGGTCTTGTTGCCGTCGGTGCGGTCCAGGGCGCGCTGGATCAGGTGCCGCTCCAGCTCGGCGGTCCGACGCTTCACCGACAGGTCGTCGCCCACATCCGGGAGGGCGTTTCGCGGGCCCGGCACCCGTACCGTCTCGGGCAGGTCGCCCGGCTCCAGCGCGTCGCCTTCCGCCAGCACCAGAGCCCGCTCCAGGATGTTCTCCAGCTCCCGCACGTTCCCGGGCCAGGGGTAGTCCAGGAGCAGCTCCATAGTCTCGGGTGCGATCTGATCCACCGCCACGCCCAGGCGCTCCCGGTGCCGGTCCAGGAGGTGCCGAGCCAGCTCGGGGATCTCCTCCCGTCGCGCAGCCAGCGGCGGCAGGTGGATGGGGATCACGGCGAGCCTGTAGTAGAGATCCTCCCGGAACTCGCCGTCGGCCACGCACTCCTCCAGGTCCCGGTTCGTGGCGGAGAGGATGCGCACGTCCACGCGCCGGGTGTCGGTGCCTCCAACCTTCCGGATCTCCCGCTCCTGCAGCGCCCTCAGGAGCTTGACCTGCAGGCTCTGCGGCAGCTCCCCCACCTCGTCCAGGAAGAGGGTCCCGCCGCCCGCCGCCTCGAAGAGTCCCTCCCGATCCCGGTCCGCCCCGGTGAAGGCTCCCTTCACGTGCCCGAAGAACTCGCTCTCCAGCAGCGTCTCGGGGATGGCGCCGCAGTTCACCGGGACGAACGGCCCGTCGGCCCGGCTGCTCTCCCGATGGATGAGCCGCGCCACCAGCTCCTTCCCGGTACCGCTGGCGCCGCTCAGGAGGACCGGTGAATCGTGGGGCGCCGCCTTGCGGGCCACGTCCAGGGCGGCGGTCATGGCCGGCGATCGGGCCACGAACTCCCCGAAACGGCGATCCGCACGGACCTCCTCCCGTAGCCGGCCCACCTCCCGCCGGAGCTGCTCCCGCTCCTCGGCCTTGGTGAGGGTCAGGAGGACCTCGTCGGCGGAGAAGGGCTTGGGGATGTAGTCGTAGGCCCCTCGCTTCATGGCCTCCACCGCCAGCTCCACCGAGCCGTAGGCCGTCATGACCATGACCAGGGCCCGGCCGCCGGCTTCCCGATACGCCTCGAGAAAGGCGAGGCCGTCCATCTCGGGCATGCGTACGTCACAGAGGATGATCCCGGGCTCCTCGTCCAGCGCCTTGGCGAGGCCCTCCTTGCCGTCCCGGGCCTGGATGACCGGGTAGCCGGCGTCCTGCAGGATCAGGGTGAGGGACTTTCTGAGCCCCTGATCGTCGTCGATGACCAGTACTCTCACGCTTCGACCTCGTCTTCCTGCCGGACCGCCGGCAGACGGATGGTGAACCGGGCGCCTCCGCCCGGCACGTTCTCGACACTCATGCGCCCCCCCATCCCCTCGGCCAGACGGCCGCAGATGGACAGGCCCAGCCCCGTTCCCTTCCCGGGCTCCTTGGTGGTGAAGAACGGATCGAAGATGCGGTCCAGATCCTCTTCGGGAATCCCCGGTCCCGTATCCTCCACCCGGATCGCCACCAGCCGCTCGGCCGTGAAGACGGGATCCGGCCCTCCCACGTCCACATCGTGGGAGACCCGTCGGCGATGAAGGTAGTTGATCTCGGGAGGATCGTCCTCCCGGCGAGCCGGCATCTGGGTCAGCGCCCCCTCCTCCCAGTCCAGGGTGATGGCGACGGAACGCTCCGGAGAGTCGGCCATGGCATCCCGGGCGTTGAGGAGGAGGTTGACCAGAATCTGTTCCAGCTGCTGAGCCTCCCCGGGCACGCGGGGCAACTCGGGTGCGGGCCCAGGCCACGATACGCGGACCCCCTCCAGCGAGCGCTGGCTCTCCACCAGCTCCCGTACCCTCTCCACCACCGCATCCACCGCCACCGCACCCGACGGCGCACCCCGACCGCGGGCGTACTCCAGCAGCGTCCGCACGATACGGTCGATCCGCTCCGCTTCGCCCCGGATGGAGTCCAGCAGTTCGGTGTCGCCCCCCTCCCGGGCGAGCCGCTGCCGGGCCAGGTCCGTGAAGGCCATGAGGGCAGCCAGGGGATTGCCCACCTCGTGGGCGATGCCGGCGGCCAGCGTGCCCACGGAGGCCAGCCGGGCGGTGCGGATCACCTCGTCCCGGGCCGCCACCAGCTCGGCGTTGGTCCGGTCCAGCGAGGCGACGTTCTCCGCCAGGACCCGCTGCTTCTCCACGAGACGGTCCGCCATGGCGTTGACGCTGGAGCGGATCGCCTGGAGCTCGGCGGCGTCCACGGGTCCGATGCGGTGGGCCTGGTCTCCGGCGGCGAGGCGCCGGACGTCCTCCACCATCCGCTCCACCGGCGTGACGAGGCGGGACTGGATGAACCAGCGTCCCGCGACGGCGATGACCAGGAGGTCCAGCACCACCAGGGCGGTGACGAGACCCACCACTTCGCCGGTACGGGTGAAGCGGGGCAAGAGAAAGGCGAGGGCCGGAGCCGCCACCAGGAGCGCCCCGACCAGGAGCACTCCGAAGAAGACGACCAGCTCTCGCCGGAGGGTGGTAGGGAGGCGATTCACGCCATGAGGATGGCCGGCCCCGTGAACCGTGGCAAGGAACCCGGAGACCCGGCGACCCGCCGTCTGCGGGTCAGAAGGAACAACCCACCATGCTCTCGACGACGGCAGGCGTCACGGGAGCTGCCGAGCCGTGGTAGATGGAGCACGACTCCCCGGGCAGCCCCGAGTGGGTGGCGGTCGCGGACCAGCCGGTGTTCGAGGCCTCGTTGAAGACGATGGCGACGCCGCTGCTCGGCTGCAGCTCGATCTCGGCTTCGGATGCACCGAAGCGGTAGTTGGCGTTGTGGAACAGCTCCTGTAGGGAGGCTGCGTTGCGCAGGTCGGACATCATCGATGCCTTGTATCCCTTCTCCCTCACCGACTGGAACTTCGGGATCGCGATGGCAGCGAGGATTCCGATGATCACCACCACGATCAGCAGTTCGATCAGGGTGAAACCTCTGCGGTTTCCGCGTATGTCTGCCATGGACCCGATCTCCTGGGATCTGATGTGAGGGAGGCTGTCGAGAAGCCGGTCCTGAAGGAGGGCGTGAACCCGAACCTCTCGGCCCGGGCCACGCCCCCCTTCGACACAGGCTCGAAGACCTGCGGGACCGCTCGAGGGTCTACGGCAGCGGGTCGCAGGTCACGACGCCAGGCACCGTGGCGGGGCCCACCGCGGCGGCGTCACCGTAGTAGACGGCGCAGGTGACGGACGTACCCGAGTGGCCGATGGTCGCCGACCAACCGGTCGAGCTGGCCACGAGGGTCGGCGGAAGCGTACCGTCCGAAGGCGACCACTCCAGACCCGTGGCGCCGATGTCCGTGGTGTAGGTGTAGGCGTCGGCGTACCAGATCTCCTGCTGGGAGGCCAGGTTCTTCAGGTCCGACTTCATGGCGGACACGAAGGCGCGCTCCCGGGTGGCGGAGAACTTCGGGATGGCGATGGCCGCCAGGATCCCGATGATGACCACCACGATCAGCAGCTCGATCAGGGTGAAACCTTTCTTGTCCCGCATGGTGCTTTCTCCTGTGGAGAGGTGAACTGAGGGGGGACTGCGTTCGGCCCCTTCAGTTCGCAACGCCGATGCCACAGGCAGGGCCCATATCCTTAAGTCACTACACAACAACGTCTTATAACGATTGCCGCCGACCGCTGCCGGCCCCTCGCCGCCAAGGAGGTCGTGGACATTTGCAAGGGCCCCGGACATTTGCGACACCCGACGGTGGCCCGGAGATCCACCCGGTGGGCGGGGGGTCGGTCCC
>JARRPL010000072.1:0-24118 GCA_037382905.1 Gemmatimonadota bacterium
GCATGGCTGTAGAGCACGTCCATGTTTTCGGTGATCACGAACTGGTTGTCGGGGCCTGAAGGTTCGCGGGCATGACGGATCGTGTTGACCGGATGCTCGGCCGTGTGCTCGGCCATGTACTTATCGGTCTCAGCGATCGTGAAGTTGTCGAGCGTGACGATGGTGGTGCCCAATTCAGTCATGATTGCTTCTCCGTCATCTCAAGAAGACTGTGATCGCGATCGAGCCTGGCATGCCGCCGGCGCCGGATTCGCACCATATGCGTGAGCATAGGAGTTTTAGCCGCCCTCATCAACGGCCCGGTGAGGGCTCAGGACCGCGCTGCGTCGAGTAGCGTTGCTGAGAAGGTCGGACGTGCTCCACGACCAGAACCCTCCCAGGTCAAATCCACACGAGGAACCTGCGGCATGAAAGGACTCATCACCCTTCTTACGTCGCGGAATCAATCGGGGTAATCCTGCCTCCACAATCACCTACCTTCACTGCCGTGTCATCTAGGCCCTCGGTCTGTACCACGCTGATTTTGCGCGTCTCCTGCGTTATCTGCTTACGGACTCCCGGAGTCTGAACCTCCGTGACGAAGTAGCTCACGGGATCACTCCACCCGAAATGGGCCGCGAAGGCCTGTCCCTGCTCCCTGTCCTCGTGTTGCTCCACCTCTCAGCCTTCCGGGGGCGAGATGAGGAGGCTGGACCGACAGAGGCGTGAGGGGGGAGTTCAGAACCGAGTGGCCCAGGACGGGTCAAGTTCCGGGGCAAGGGAGAAAATGGCGAAAGGAAGGGATGCTGAATCTCGAAGGCGGCGGGCTGCGCCGCCTAATCCAGCAGGCACAGTCAGTTGCCCATGGCTGCCATCCGGACTGCACGGTCCGTGACCTTCCGCGCTCCGCCTTCTGCCCCCAGGTCGAGCTCCTCGATTCGCTGGGTCAGTTCGTCAGCGTCGTCGACTGCCAGTGCCCTTCCGGTGATGACCGCACCCGTGCGCCGAGTGTCGGAGGGATCGCTCAGGAACAGGTCGAGGGGTGGTGCCACGCCGAGTAACCCGAGCGCGACCGCGATAGCGTCTACCTCGACTGGGGCCGTAGCGACCAAAGCTCATCGGGTGGTGGGTGAAGATGGCCGCCGAGGGGTGCCTACCGCAGTATTGATTCTCGCCAGCGTCGCATGTCGGGGGCGGGCCGGTACCGCATCGTACCCGCAGGGCTCGTGCCCTTCAACCACCTCCGCGTAACGGTCGGCGCACCGCGGTGGCTCGTCTCGTACCACGATGGACGGCGGGACGGCCGACCGTCGACCGCCCCGCCCCCCACTGCGTCACACCGTGGTGACCGCCGTCCCCTCCTTCATCCGCTCCATGATGGCGTCCACGTTGAACGACCCCACCTCCTGGCGCGGGGGGAAGTCCTTGAAGGTCTCGAGGAACTTCGTGACCGCCGCGATACCGGGCACCATCAGGAACATGTGGTGGTAGGTCCAGTCGGCGAATCCCGGGGCGTCCGTGTACGCCTTCTCGAGGGGATCGGACCGAACGCTGGTCATGAGCGGCGCCCGGAGCTTCGTGAGGGGGTAGCGCCACACTTCAAGGCCTTTGGCCTCCTGGATCGAGTACAGCATCTTGTACTGGCCGTACCGGAAACCGGCGAAGTCGGCGTCGTCGGTGAAGTAGACGAACCACTTGCGCGGCCACTCCGCCCCGTCCGTGAAGTACGGCATGAAGTTGAAGCCGTCCAGGTGCACCCGGAAGGTCCGGTCCGTCCCTTCGTAGCCGTCACCCTTGAGCTGCTCCTTCACGTCGGGCACCCCCGCCGCGGCCATCAGCGTGGGCATGAAGTCTTCGAGGGAGATGATCTCGTTGAGCTCGGTGCCGGCGTCCACCACCCCGGGCCACCGGATCAGGAGAGGAATCCGGAAACCCCCTTCCCAGGTCGTGTTCTTCTCGCTCTTGAACACCGTCGTACCGCCGTCCGGCCACGAGAAGAACTGGGCCCCGTTGTCGGTCGTGTAGATCACGATGGTGTCCTCGGTGACTCCCATCTCGTCGAGCTTGTCCAGCAGCCGGCCCACATGCCCGTCGTGCTCGACCATGCCGTCTGCGTAGACGCCGAAGCCGGTCTTGTCTCTGGACTCCTCCTTGAGGTGCGTGAAGTCGTGCATGCGCGTGGTATTGAACCAGCAGAACCACGGGTTGCCCGAGTCGTTCGCCTCGTCCAGCCATTCCAACGTCGCGTCCAGCACCTCCTCGTCGATGGTCTCCATCCGCTTCTTGTTCAGCGGACCAGTGTCCTCGACGGTCTGGCCGCCCTTCCCGTCCGCCTTGCTCCGGATCACGCCCCGCGGCCCGAACCGCTCCTTGAACTTCGGGTCCTTAGGGTAGTCCGGATGCTCGGGCTCCTCCTCGGCATTGAGGTGATAGAGATTTCCGAGGAAGTCCTTGAAGCCGTGCGCCGTCGGCAGGTGCTCGTCGAGGTCCCCGAGGTGGTTCTTGCCGAACTGCCCCGAGACGTAGCCGAGGGGCTGCAACAGCTCGGCGAGGGTCGGATCCTCGGGGGAGATCCCTTCCTTGGACCCCGGCATGCCGATCTTGGTCAGCCCGGTTCGGGCCGGCGTCTGCCCGAGGATGAATGCCGCCCGCCCCGCCGTGCAGCTCTGTTGGCCGTAGGCGTCGGTACAGATCGCACCTTCGTTCCCGATACGGTCGATGTTCGGGGTGCGGAATCCCATCATCCCGCGATTGTAGACGCTGAGGTTCCAGTACCCGATGTCGTCGCCCATGATGACGAGGATGTTGGGCTTCTTCTTGGACATTTGGATCGGCTCCTTGAGCTGGGGGGAGGTCCAGACTCCCCGGGGAGGGTGCCCTGCCGAGAGGAGTCCCGGGCGAGGGGGGGCAACAAGTAAGGCGCACACGCCAAAACGTCAACCGGCGCCCCAACCGGCGCCGCCTTCCCGGTTGAAGGAGCGGACCCCATCTCGGAATGGGGTCTCCAGGGTGCGGGCCGCGGGTGGGGTGGCGGCGATGGCCGTGAACCCCACACCTCGTTCGGCGTGTGAGCCCGGATGATCGGTTGACCGGGCTCCGGGCGGTGAACCGATCACGGCGCCGGGCCGCCCTCCGCTCCGTGATATGTTGACCGGTCTCAAGCCGGTGAACCCATCACGTCGTCAGAAGACGCCCTGTGGATTCACAGCGCCCTGGGAGTCTCCGGTGTCAGCCCGGGACCAAGGCAGCCACGCCGGGCCCATTCCCGGGAACACCTTGTGGCTGCTGGCCTCTCGCCGGATTACGAGAGGGCTTGAGGTCGAATTACGAGACTCGGTGTGGATCCGTTACGAGAGAACATGTGGAATTGCACACGGGTCGCTCGGATTTCGGTGGGAATTGAGGAGGGTCCAAACACCGAACCGCCCGGAACTACGCGACGTAGCCCCGGGCGGATGAAGTTGAAGCCGTCCAGGTGCACCCGGAAGGTCCGGCCGCAAACCTGTTCGCGGACTTTCGTGCCCCGCCATCGTGTCGCCGACCCACCGCTCTGGGCGCGGGGTCATAGATCATTCCCGGAGTGGCGTGATGGGACTCCGCATGCGGCGCCGGGTCAGTCGCGGCGGTTCAACGCGCCTTCCGCCGAGTCCGTTCAGGACCGCCGGCCCAAGAATTCGGAAAGACCTTACAAACGGGGTGTCTGCAACCCCTGCCCGAGACTGACTGCATCCTTTCTCAGCCAGACAGCCGTTCCCCGAGCACCGACGGGTTTAAAGTTGGTTATCTGAAACTTATCGAAATCCTTTTCAGGAACTCTTTCACCCCGTCAGAGAGACCCCTATACGTCCAGATTCCGGACGTATCGCGCGTTCTTCTCGATGAAGTTCCGGCGGGGCTCCACGTCGTCACCCATGAGCTGATCGAAGAGCTGTGAGGCGATGGCGCCGTCCTCGATCTGCACCCGCATGAGGGTCCGGGACTCGGGGTCCATCGTGGTCCGCCAGAGCTGGTCCGGGTTCATCTCCCCCAGACCCTTGTAGCGCTGGATGTTGATCCCCTTGTTGTCTCCGTTGCCCCCACCCAGCCGCTTGAGGATGTCGGCCCGTTCGTCGTCGGAGTAGGCGTAGTGCTCGCTCTTGCCCTTCCGGATCTGGAAGAGGGGAGGCTGGGCGATGTAGATGTAGCCCGCCTCGATCAGCTCCGGCATCTGGCGGAAGAAGAAGGTCAGGAGCAGCGTGCGGATGTGAGCGCCGTCCACGTCCGCGTCCGTCATGATGATGATCTTGTGATAGCGGGCTTTCTCGATGTCGAAATCGTCCCGGATCCCGGCCCCGATGGCCGTGATCATGGCCCGGATCTCGTCGTTGGACAGGATCTTGTCGATCCGGGCCCGCTCGGTGTTCAGGATCTTCCCCTTCAGCGGGAGGATCGCCTGGTACTGCCGGTCCCGCCCCTGCTTGGCGGACCCGCCGGCGGAATCACCCTCCACGAGGTAGATCTCGGTCATGGAGGGCTCGCTCAGGGAGCAGTCCGCGAGCTTGCCGGGGAGCACGCCACCTTCCAAGGCGCTCTTCTTCCGGGCCAGGTCCCGGGCCTTCCGGGCCGCTTCCCGGGCCCGGGCGGCCTGGAGGGACTTCTCGATGATCGCCTTGGCGGCCTTGGGATGTTCGTCCAGGAAGATGGCCAGCTGCTCGTTGACCGCCGCCTCCACGGCGCCCCGGACCTCGCTGTTGCCCAGCTTGGTCTTGGTCTGCCCCTCGAACTGGGGCTCCATGACCCGGACGCTCAGAACGCAGGTGAGGCCCTCCCGCACGTCGTCGCCGGAAAGGCTCTCGTCCTTCTTGAAGATGTTGTTGCGACGCGCGTAGTCGTTGATCGTCCGGGTGAGGGCCGCCTTGAACCCGGTGAGGTGCGTCCCCCCCTCGTGGGTGTTGATGTTGTTGACGAAGGTGTGGGTGTTCTCGCTGAAGCCATCGTCGTACTGCATGGCCAGCTCGATCTCCGCCTCCGGCTTCTCCGTCTCGAAGTAGACCACCTTCTCGTGGAGGGGCTTACGGCTCCCGCGGAGGTAGCCCACGTACTCCGCCAGACCGCCGTCGTACTTGTAGGTCTCGTCCGTCTCCGTCCCGGGCCGCTCGTCCTTGAGGACGATCTCCAGCCCCTTGTTCAGGAAGGCCAGCTCCCGGAGCCGGTTGGACAGCGTGTCGAAGTTGTATTCGGTCTCGGTGAAGATCTCGTGGTCGGGCTGGAACGACACCGTGGTGCCTTGGCCCTTGGTGGAGCCCCGCTCCTCCAGCTCCTTCGTCTTGATGCCCCGCTCGTACCGCTGGTGGTACTCCCTGCCCTCCCGACGGACCACCACCTCGAGCCACTCCGAGAGGGCATTCACGACGCTGACGCCCACGCCGTGCAGTCCTCCCGACACCTTGTAGGTGTCTTTGTCGAACTTCCCTCCGGCGTGAAGCGTGGTCATGGCCAGCTCCACACCCGGCACCTTCTCCGTCGGATGGACGTCCACCGGGATCCCCCGACCGTCGTCCTGGACGGTGATGCCGTTGCCCTCGTGGATGGTGACCTCCACACGCGAGCAGTAGCCGGCCATGGCCTCGTCGATGGAGTTGTCCACCACCTCGTAGACCAGGTGGTGAAGCCCCCGGGCCGACGTAGACCCGATGTACATGCCAGGCCGCTTGCGCACCGCCTCGAGACCCTTGAGGACCTGGATCTGCCCCGCGGTATATCCGCTGCTCCCGGACTTCTTGTCTTCGGCCATGAGACCTACCGTTCCTGCTGTGTGCGAATGACATGGATCCGGGAAAGCTCCCGGACCCCGATTCCTACCCCTCGGGCGACATCACGAAGACCAGCTTCTCCAACGGGACATCCCGGCCCTGGTTCAGCCGCTCCAGGATCTCCCCCTTCATCATGTTCAGCTCCATCAGCCAGGGGCTGGAGCGGACCTCCACCACCATCGTGGCATCGGCGACGGATCGGGCCCGGGTCACACCGGCGATCTTCTCGCCCACCTTCGAAGGCCACTCCTCAAGTGCCGACTGTCGGGCGACGTCCTGAGCCACTCCCTCCCGCTCCAGGACGTCGGCCAGGAAGTCCCGCACCTTTTCCGGCTCGCTTCGGCCCCTCCCCCGGCCCGCTCCCGCCCGGGGATCCCGACGGACCCGCTTCCCGCTCTCGCGGCTCACCTCACGCCTCGATCCGCCCGCAGGCGATGTGCCAACGGGGAAGCGAGTCACTCCGGAACCGCACGTCCGTCTCCTTGGGCGCCGTGAGGATCACCTGGCCCGGCTCCTCACGGTCCATGAGATCCAGGACCCGCTCGCTGCGGCCCGCGTCCAACTCGGCGAACACATCGTCCAGGAGGATCACGGGGTGCCGACCCCGGGCGTCCCGGATGGTGGCGGCCTCCGCCAGGCGAAGGGCCAGGGCCACGGTCCGTCGTTGGCCCCCGGAGCCGAAGTCCCGAACGTCCAGCTCCCGGGCACCGTCGAGATAGAAACGCACTTCGTCCCGGTGCGGCCCCACCACCGTGGTGCCGGTTCGGGCCTCCCGCTCGGCTGCGGCGCCCAGGGCCCGTCGGAAGGCGGCCTCCACCCCTTCGCCGTCGTCCTCGCCGTCCAACGAGAAGCCCGGGCGATACTCGATTCCGGCGGGCTGACCGCCGGAAACCTCCCGATAGTAGCGGCAGAAGACACCCTCCCGCTCCTGAAGCCACCGGCGACGACCCTCCACCACACGGGCTCCCGAAGCCACCAGCGCCGGATCCCAGACCCGGACCATGGCCTCGGGTTGATTGTCCCGGAGCGCCGCATTCCGCTGGCCCAGGACGTGCCGATACTTCTGAAGAGCCTCCAGGTAGCCGGTGGCATTCAACGACAGGACGATATCCAGAAAGCGACGCCGCTCCGACGGCCCGTCGTTCACCACGGCCACGTCGGCCGGGGAGAAGATGACCGCACCCAGGTGGCCCAGGGCATCCCCCAGACGGGGCGGCTCATCGCCGTTCACCGTGACCTTCTTTCTTCTCCCGCGGCGCTGGAACGCGGCGGTGAGCCGGAAGGTGTCGGCGACGGGGCTCCGGGCGTCCTCCATCGTCCCCACGACCCGGAACACGTCCTCGTCGAAGGCCACGAGCTGATCGTCCCGGGCCCCCCGGTACGAGCGGAGCGTCTCCAGGTAGTAGATCGCCTCCAGAAAGTTGGACTTCCCCTGGGCGTTCTCACCCACCAGCGCCAGCCCTTCGGAGGGGATGCTCAGCTCCTGGGTCTCCAGGTTCCGGAAGTGGCGCAGGGAGAGCTCGCTCAGACGCACGAAAAAGCGGCGGAGGGAGGGGCGAGGATCATCCCTTAATTTAGCAGTTTCAAGGCGCCTCGTCCAACCCGGGAAAGGCTGCGGGAAGCCTTGTCGCGACTACACTTCCGCCACGCCGACCCGTCCCTTCCGAGTCACCCGGCTTTCGTCACCGACCCTTGAACTCCGGCGCCCGCTTCTCGAGGAATGCCGTCATCCCTTCCTTCATGTCCTCGGTGGAGGCCAGAAGGCCGAAAAGCGACGACTCGTAGGACAGCGCCCCGGCGGTGGAGGCGTCCAGCGCGTGGTAGACCGACTCCAGCGCCTTCCGAACGGCCACGGGGCCGTTCTTCGTCACCCTTCGGAGAAATGCCTTGGCTTCGTCCAGGAACCCCTCCCGAGGATGGACCGAGGAGACCAACCCCAGGGCCTCGGCTCGCTCGGCATCCAGCATCTCTCCGGTCAGGGTCAGCTCCACGGCACGCCCCAGCCCCACGAGCCGCGCCAGACGAAGGGTTCCGCCGTAGCCGGGGATGATGCCCAGACCCACCTCCGGCAGTCCGAAGCGGGCGTTCTCCGAGGCGACCCGGAGGTGACAGGCCAGCGCCAGCTCGCACCCGCCCCCCAGCGCATAGCCGCCGACCGCCGCCAGCACCGGCTTGGGAAAGCGCTCGATCTCCAGGAAGACCGCCTGGCCGGCCCGACTGACCTCCACACCGGTCATGGCGTCCATGCGGGCCAGCTCACCGATGTCCGCCCCCGCCACGAAGGCCTTTTCACCGGCGCCGGTGAGAATGACCCCCCGAACGTCGTCGTCGTCCCGAAGCCCCGCGAAGGCCTCGCCGATCTCGGCGATCACCTCGCCGTTGAGGGCATTCATCTTGTCCTGGCGGTCCACGGTGACCACCGCCAGCTCCTGGTCCCACTCCACCCGGACGTGGTTCAGATCGGACATCGAGGTGCGACCTCCTGATGGGGATTCTGCGCCGGACCTCTCTGGTCCGGCGACCCGGCAAGCTACCCTCCCCGGTCGGAAGGCGGCAACGCTCCCGCCGCCCCGTTCCGACATGGAAAAACCCACCGCCGGGGGCTAGCTTTCCGCCTCTCCCCCTATACCGACGGACACACAAGGAGTCGCCCCATGAGTCGCTCGCTCAACAAGGTCATGCTCATCGGCAACGTGGGGAGCGAGCCCGACATCCGGGCCACCTCCTCGGGATCCCGCGTCGCCAAGGTCTCCCTGGCGACCAACCGGCAATTCCAGGACCGGTCGGGACAGAACCAGGAGCGTACCGAGTGGCACCGGCTCACCTTCTTCGGTCGCCTGGCGGACATCGTGGAGCAGTACGTGAAGAAGGGGGACCGGCTCTACGCCGAAGGACGCCTCGAGTACTCCCAGACCCAGGACGAGAATGGCCAGACGCGGTACTGGACCGACATCGTGGTGAACGAGATGGTGATGCTCGGCTCTGGCGGCGCCGCCGGGGGCGGTGGGATGGGAGGAAGCGGCGACTTCGGCCAGACCGGGGGAAGCTTTGCCGGCACCGGGGGGTCCACGCCGTCCAAGCCCCTCTCGGAGCCCGACGACGACCTGCCCTTCTAGCGGGCCGCCGGATCTTCCACGTCCGACTCCCAGAGGCCCATGAGGTAGCGCTCGTACCGTTCCGGGTTGGCCCGATAGTCTTCGAGCCACTCTTCGAAGGTGGGCAGGGACACCCGGGTGGACAGCCACGTGGTGGCCGTCTGCATCATGTGCATGTAGGATCCCGGCCCGGCAGGACCCTCGCTCCGCTGCGCCTTCTCAGCCAGGAGGAAGATCTCGTCGGGGGAAAGGTACAGCAGAAGGTCGGCCAGCTGCGCCGAACAGTAGTCCAGATACTTGGCTCGGAGGACGGCCTCTTCGCCTCGGTCGGCAGTGGGCCGGATCCGGTACTCTGGATCGGGGTCGGTCACGTCCTGCCCTCGCTGGGGGTGGTGCGGGAGGCGATCCTCAGGTGATCCCCAGCTCCGACAGGCCCACGTCCGCAGGGACCTCCTCCTGCGCCTTGAGCCGGTCGTAGATGGCCCGCCGGGTCAATCCGTAGAGAATCACGCGACTGAGAAACTCGGGGTCCGTCCGCTGCGCCTCCTCGGCCTGTGCCGCGATGTCCGAGGGCAGGCGCACCTTGAGTTCGACGGAACGAGTTTCCCACATGGGCATCTCCTCGGGACCCAAAGATGACGAACGTAACGAAGTACCCGACCCTGTGGGCTCGAGGCGCCGTACCCGCGAGGCGCCGCCCTTTCGTTGGTGGGGAGCCAAGATTAAGTGCGGTTTTTCCCGAGCGCAAGGGGTGGCGGACCCTCGAGGCAGACCCCAAACAGGACCCGTAAGTCCTTGATACACAACGACTTGAAGATTTCGTCAGAAATGGGAAAATCGTCCGTTCCCAAGACGTCTCCCAAGAGTTTTTTTAGAGGTTTTTTCTGGGCTTTCCGCACGGCACAACGGCTTTCGGAAGGGCGTCGACAAAAAGTCGGACGCAGCTCCGTTGCGGATTTTTTACAAAAAACGTCTCAGGGGAGGGCGGACCTCAGAAGAGCCTGGAGCGTCCGCTCGTCGAACTCCTGGAACCGCTGGCGCACCGCTAGGGGAGAGTCCTCCCGGAGGATCTCACCGGTCTGGACGGACCCCGGTTCCCCGGGCCGATGGAAGGGGACGTGCCCCACCCACAACGCGCCGACCCGCCGCACCGCCAGGCCCGCCACCCACACCTGGCCCCGGTGGCGGAGGGTGCGGACGTCGACCGTGACGGGCCGACCATCCTCCGCCTCCGGCGCCAGCGGAGGGCCCGGCTGGTCCACGTAGGCGCGACGGTGGCGGTGGAAGTCCTCCACCCACACAGGGAAGGGCGGAAGCGGCAGGAGATCCGCGCACCGGAGGGCGAGGGCGCCAAGGTCGTCCGACGGCGGGGCCCCCTCCATGCCCGGTGCAGCGGCGTCCAGAGCACCCCCCGGATGCCGTAGGACGCTTCGAAGTCCCTCCCGGGAGAGGAGATCCAGAAGGGCACGGCCCTGGGCCCTCCGGTACGACTCGTAGCGCTCCCTCAGGGAGGGGGAATGGAGTGGTTGTGGGGCGCCTCGGTCCGCGACGACGTTGCCGGAGGCGGCGGGCCCTGTCATGCCCCGGCCTTCAGTGGACCGTGGCGACGGGGGCCGCCTCCATGAGCACCTCGGTCCTGGGCTCGGCCGGATCCTGCCGCAGTCGTGCCAGCGTCTCGCGACGCCCGAAGGTGGAGACCAGCGTTTCCAACCCCTCGAGCCGTGCCGGCTCGAACCGTTCGAGGACTCGGACGAGGCCCCTCCGGATCCGATGCATCTGGTCCTGGAGCTCCCCCAGTGTGTGGGGCAGGGCGAAGCGGACCTCGTAGCCGCCCGAGGCCGCCTCGCTGGCGGGCACCCGACGGCGCACCTCCTGGCCGGCGAAGGCCGTGGTCAGGACCTGCTCCAGGAGGGGCTCCCGGCGGGCCGTAGGAGTGGCGAAGACCAGGGCGTCGGCTTCGTAGTCCAGGTGGATCCGCGCCAGCCGCCCCTGGTCCAGGCGGACCCGCACCGAGGTGCCCTCGTGCATGTCCAGGTCTCGACAGAGGTCCCGGAAGCCCAGGCGAAGCAGCGAGGGCCGGGTGAGGGACGAGAACCCCACCCGCTCCAGCACCTGCAGGGCCACCTGGAAGCAGAAGCGCTCCAGTTCGCCATCGGGCTCGCCCTCGGCGGCCCGCCGGACGAGGGCTGCCGCGTGCTCGAGGGTCGGCTCGTAGACCCAGTCCAGAACGACGAGCTCGTGGCTCAGATCGAGGGTCTTCAGCGTCCCGCTTCCCAGATCCACCACCTCGGCGGAGGCGGCGTACCGTCCCTCCAGAACGAGGGCGAGGCCGATGTCCTGGATGCGGCCTCCGGGCGCGTCCAACTCGTGGACATCCCGGTATTGGACCACTGCCCGGGTGAGCGGAAGCTCGCAGGCGCCGGGCACGTCGGCCATGGCCTGGGGACGACTTTCGTGACTCGGCTGCACGTTCATCGAACCTCTCGTCCGTCGCGGGTCAGGGGCGGATGGCCACGATAATCAAATGTTTCTCGGCGGGGCAAGAATCCGATTCGCGGATCAGACCTGGTACCCGGCGGCCAGCTCGCGGAAGGCCCGCACTTCCCGGACCACCCACGCCTCGGACCGGTTCCCCTCTTCCGCCATCATCCGCGCCACGGGCTCGGCGATCTCCGCAGCGGCGGAGGCATCCAGGAGCAGCGCCCGATGCCGGCGTGACAGCACATCCTCCAGTCGGACGGCCATCTCCGCCCGGACCGCCCAGACCACCTCGGCCCCGGTGATCCCCAGGGCCGGATGGAGCGGCTCTCCCCATCCCGGCCGCTCCCGCTCCAGGGCCTGGATCTCCACCGCGTCGGAACCGTAGCCCGCCAGGGGTCCGAGCCGCTCCGGCTGGAGGTGATAGCCGTGGATCTGGAGCTCCCGGGTCGGGGAGGCCACGAGGTCGAGGCCCGCCACCGCGGCGGCGTGATCCACCGCGTCCTCGGCCATCTTCCGATACGTGGTCCATTTCCCCCCGGTGATGGTCACGAGACCCGAGTCGGAGACCTGCAGCGTGTGATCCCGGGACAGAGAGGCGTATGTAGTCCACCTCCTCGTCCAGCGGCCGGGGCTCCACGACGGCCTCGTCCACCGGGGTGTCGGTGGTCCCCACCAGCACCCGGTCGTGCCACGGGACTGCGAAGAGGACCCGGCCGTCGTCGGTGTGAGGCACCATGATGGCGGCGTCGCCGGGATGAAAGCGGCGATCCAGGACCAGGTGGATCCCCTGGCTCGGTGCGATGATGGGTGATGCGCCCGGCTCGTCCATGCGCCGGAGCCCGTCGGTGAAAACGCCTGTGGCGTTCACCACACCTCGGGCGAGAATCTCGTACTCCCCTCCCCCCTCCCGGTCCCGTGCCCGGACGCCGGCCACGTAGCCCTGGGAATCCTTCAGGAGCCCCTGGACCGGACAGTGGTTCAGGAGGACCGCACCCTGTTCCCAGGCGGTCCAGACCAGGTGAAGCAGGAGCCGGGCGTCGTCGAACTGCCCATCGTGGTAGATGACCCCGCCCCGGAGGCCCTCGGGCTCCAACGTCGGCAGGCGCTCCAGAGTCTCGTCCCGGGAGAGGATTCGCGAGGCCCCGAAGCCGTACTTCCCCGCCAGGGCGTCGTAGACCTTCAGGCCGATCCCGTAGAACGGCGCCTCCCACCAGTCGTAGTTGGGAACGACGAAACCCAGATCCTGAACCAGGTGAGGCGCGTTCCGACGCAGGATTCCCCGTTCCCGCAGGGCTTCCATCACCAGAGGGATGTTCCCCTGGCGGAGATATCGGACGCCTCCGTGCACCAGCTTGGTGCTTCGGGACGACGTGCCCTGGCCGAAGTCACGGGCCTCCAGGAGCAGCACCTCGTGGCCTCGGGCGGCGGCGTCCACCGCGATCCCCACGCCCGTGGCCCCACCACCCACCACGATCAGGTCCCAGGGCTGCCCCCGGTTCTCCAGGCGGCCCAGCATGTCCCCTCGGTCCATCACGGTTGCCTCCCGGCGTAGCAGCCCGGCGCGTTGACGACCCGGTCACGCCGACCTTATCTTGAAAAGCTTTGCAGACAGTGTGTTCCAGAAACCCAGGACGGTGATTCAGTTGGAAGTTACGGTTCAGGACAACGAGAGCCTCGAGCGGGCGTTGCGGCGGTTCAAGCGCAAGGTCCAGCGCTCCGGCCTCTACTCGGAGCTCCGGAAGCGCCGGTTCTACGAGAAGCCCAGCGCTCAGCGGAAGCGCAAGCGCGAGGCTGCGATTCGTCGGGAACGCCGACGCCAGCGCCGCACCGGGCGACGCTAGGCCCCCCGGGACCCCGACGTCCCTGAGCTCGGCCCCTCCCCCGTCCCGGGGGAGGGGCCGTTTTCGTCGGCAAGGGCGTCCAGCGGCATCATCCCACCGGAAGAGGCACCGGCTCCTCGCCCCGATAGTCGTAGAACCCCATCCCCGACTTTCGTCCCAGACGGCCCAGGGTCACCATCCGCCGGAGGAGCGGTGGCGGGGCGTACCGGGTCTCCCGATACTCGTCGTACATGATCCCTGCGATTCGCAGCGTGGTGTCCAGGCCCACGAAGTCGCAGAGGGTGAACGGGCCCATGGGCTGCCCGGCGCCCAGCGTCATGGCCTGGTCGATCACCTCCACCGGTGCCACCCCCCGCTCCAGCTGCCGGATGGCGTCCAGCATGTACGGCACCAGGAGCAGATTCACCACGAAGCCGGAACGGTCTCCCACCTCCACCGGGACCTTCCCCAGGCGTTCCACGAACGCCATGGCCCGGGCCACCACCTCGTCCCCCGTGGCCAGCGTCCGCACCACCTCCACCAGCTTCATGACCGGGACAGGGTTGAAGAAGTGGAGCCCCAACACCTGCGCGGGTCGCTCCGTGGCGGCCGCCAGCTCCGTCACGGTCAGGGAGCTGGTGTTGGTGGCGAAGAGCGTCTCCGCCGGGCAGATGTCGTCCAGGCTCCGGAAGAGCTCCTCCTTGGCCCCCAACTCTTCGACGATGGCCTCCACCACCAGGTCCCGATCCGCCAGCAGCTCGAGCGTGGTGTCGAAGTGGATCCGGGCCAGGGCCTCGTCCCGTTCCTCCGGTGTGGCATGCTCCCGCTCCACGGCCCGATCCAGCGAGGCCACGATCCTCTTCCGGCCCCGCTCCAGCGCCTCGGCATCCAGCTCGTGGACCCGGACGTGGAAGCCCGCTCGGGCCGCCACCTCGGCGATCCCGCTTCCCATGAGGCCGCAGCCGACCACTCCCACCGTTTCGATCTTCATCGATCCTCCTCTCTCGGCTCCAGAAGACGTCGTGCGCCATGGAACTGCCGTTCCACCCACTTGCGCCACGAAGGGGGCGGTGGCTCGAGGGATTCCCCCGACTCGAGCTGATCCAGGACCCCCTCCACCTCGCTGCGCACCTCCAACCACTTCCGCTTGTGCGACCGGGCCGTGAGCCGGTTGATGAAGGCGAAGAGCCCTCCTCCAATGGCCAATCCCGCCGCTACCGCCGCCAGCTCCGGCACCACCATCGCGGTGAGGAGTCCCGCCCCGACCCCCCCGCCGACTCCGCCGGCCACCCCACCCGCGACACCGCCCAGGATCCAGTCGCCCCGGATCCCGGGATCCATCTCGAAGGAGACCAGGGTGCGCCCCTCTTCCACTGGATCCAGCCGTACCTCCACAGACTTGGCCGACGCCACGTAGTAGCTCTGGGAGGTGGCGCTGGCGGCCCGGGCCAGACTGCTGATCCAGTCCACTGCGGGCCGATATTGCAGATAGGTGCCGGTGCGTCGCACCCGCTGCAGGAGCTGCCCCCCCACCAGGAAGCCGTCGAGCTGGTCCGCTACGGTTTCGGGCGTGCCCGGCACCACCCGGGACACCACCACCCGCTCGGGCCCGTAGACCCGGTCCACCCAGCGCTCCGATCCTGCGCCGGAGCGAATCTCCGACAGGGCCATCCGGACGTGCTGTTCCGGCAGGCCCACCTCCTGCGCGATGCGGAAGAGCTCCGCCTCCCCGAGCTCCGAGCCCGCCTCCGTGTCCCGGGCGGTCAGCTCTGCGGCCCGGCGGATCACAAGGTCGAACTCCCGGCGCGTGAGGGCAGGGGATCGCTCGCGCTCGGTCATGCCTCCACCGACTCCCTCAGAGGGCTTCCACGACCACCGCCCCGCCCTGGCCCCCGCCGATGCAGGCGGAGCCCACGGCGTAGCGGCCTCCACGACGCCGGAGCTCGTGGAGCAGGTGGACGGTGATCCGGGCCCCGGAAGCGGCCAGGGGATGGGTCAGGGCAATGGCCCCTCCGTCCACGTTCGTCCGCTCGGGGTCCAGCTCCAGCTCCTTTTCCACTGCCACGTATTGGGGCGCGAAAGCCTCGTTGACCTCCACGAGGTCCATCTGGTCCAGGGTGAGATCCGCCCGGGCCAGGGCGGCCCGGATGGCCGGCGCCGGCCCGATTCCCATGATCTCGGGGTGGACGCCCACGTAGGCCCACGAGACCAGACGGCCCAGGGGCGTCAGGCCCCGCTCCTCCGCCCACCCTGCGTCCGCCAGCACCGCGCTGGCGGAGCCGTCTCCGATCCCGCTGGCGTTCCCGGCGGTGACCAGCCCGTTCTCCTTGAAGTAGGGTCGCAGGGCCGCCAGCGCCTCAAGGGTCGCGTCGGGTCGCATGTGCTCGTCCGTGGCGTACTCGATCTCCCCCTTCCGGGTCTTCACCACAACGGGAACGACCTCTGCGTCGAAGCGTCCCTCCGCCCACGCGGCGGCGGCCCGCTTCTGGGACCGCAGGGCCACCTGATCCGCGGCCTCCCGGGTCACGCCGTACCGATCCCCCAGCTCCTCGGCCGTCTCGGCCATGGTGAGTCCGCACTGACTGTCCTCCAGCGCCTGCCAGAGGAGATCCTCGAAGAAGCCTCCGGCCTCACCGAGTCTCAGGCCGCCCCATCGGGCCCCCCGGACCACGTGGGGTGCCTGGCTCATGGATTCGGTGCCTCCCACCAGCGCCACCCGAGCGTCGCCCAGCAGGATCTCGGCGGCGCCGGAGGTCACGGCCTGGAAGCCGGATCCGCAGAGCCGGTTCACGGTGACGGCAGGAACCTCCCGGGGCACCCCCGCCCGAAGACCGACGTGGCGGGCCAGGTAGATGGCGTCTGCGGACGTCTGCAGGGCGTTGCCGTAGACGACGTGGTCCACATCCCCCGGAGCCACGCCCGCTGCCTCCAACGCCGCGCGACCGGACACCACGCCGAGATCCGTTGCAGTGAAGCCCTTCAGAGTGCCGCCGAACGCCCCGAATCCGGTTCGTTTCCCCGAGAGGAAGACCACGTCACGAGATTGGCCCTGGGTGCCCATACACGCCTCGATGTCACGAGAGGGTCGGCCGACACCGCGTCCCGGTGCCGGGCCCGCGCCTTGAATGTACCATGGAAGGGAGCCGGGGGAGGACGCCCCCCGGGACCGGACGTCCGGTGCCGAAGTGGAGGCCCTCGACGCGACGGCCCACGGCCTCGGCCGATACCCTGTCCTCCCGGGCCGCCGGCATGCACCGGCACCGGCGCCCGGTACGCCCCGACGGCGCCGCGGGACGCTAGACGAACTCCATGGCCGGTGGAGCCTCGTCCAGGTACTGCTTGAACGCCTGCTTGTTGTTCGCCTTCATGTAGGCCTCGCGCGGGTCGACCTGGTCGCTCATCAGGTACTCCAGGATGTGCTGATCCAGGAGCTGCATCCCGTCCTTCTTCCCCGTCTGGATCATGGAGGGGATCTGATGGATCTTGTTCTCCCGGATCAGATTCGAGATGGCGCTGGTTCCCACCATGATCTCCTGGGCCGCCCTCCGTCCCTTCCCCCCCGTCTTCCGGAGCAGGACCTGGGAGATCACCCCCTTGAGGGACTCGGCCAGCATGGCCCGGATCTGCTCCTGCTGATCCGCCGGGAAGACGTCGATGATCCGGTCCACCGTCTTGGGCGCGGAGTTGGTGTGTACGGTGCCGAAGACCAGGTGCCCCGTCTCGGCGGCGGTGATGCCCAGCTCGATGGTCTCCCGATCCCGCATCTCCCCCACCAGGATCACGTCCGGGTCCTCTCGGAGCGCCGCTCGCAGGGCGTTGGCGAAGGAGCGGGTGTTGGTCCCCACCTCCCTCTGGTTCACCAGGCACCTCTTGTTGGGATGGGTGAACTCGATGGGGTCCTCGATGGTGAGGATGTGGTCCTGTCTCGTCTCGTTGATCAGGTCCACCATCGCCGCCAGGGTGGTGGACTTCCCGGAGCCCGTGGGGCCCGTGACCAGGACCAGGCCCCGGGTCAGCATGCAGAGCTTGCGGATGGCGTCGGGAAACCCGAGCTGGTCCGCCGTCAGGATGTCTGTGGGGATGGTCCGGAGCACGCAGCCGAGTCCCTTCCGCTGCCAGAAGACGTTCACCCGGAACCGTGCCAGCCCCTCGATCTCGTAGGCGAAATCGAAGTCCATGGTGTCGAGGAAGCGCATCCGCCACTCCTCTTCCATGATCTCGTAGATCAGCGTCTCCATGTCCTTCGGCGTCAGCTCGCGGAACTTGAGCTGCTGCATGTTGCCGTGAACCCGCATGACAGGCGGGGCACCGGTGGTCAGGTGGAGGTCAGACCCCCCCTTGTCCACCAGGACCTTCAGGAACTGGTCGATCTGCGCCATAGGAGGAAAACCGTCGGGTAGGTCGTTGCAAGGCTTGTGCGTCGGGTCGATTCAGCGCCCGATGCTCTCGAGTGTCCAGTCCAGATGACCACCTGCGGACCGGACGAGGTGGAGGCGCCAGCGAACGCCGGCCTGCCGGGCAACCGTGGTGTCCTCCGGTCGAAGCCCGAGGAGGAAGCACGCCGCGGCCGTATCGAGCGCCCTGCTCAAGGATGTGGCATCGAGCCTCTCCAGCGCCACCGTCACGATATCGAAGTGGAACGGACGGAGCGCGTCGATGCGGAGGACCCGCTCCTCCGGGTCGTGGGGAAGCCGGATTCCCAACCCCGGCCCACCCTCTCCGCTCCCGTCGTGGAGGTGGACGCTGCGCCGGTCTCTCTCGAAGAAGAAGCCCGGGAGGTGGGGCAGGATCTCCCTCGCCACGGTCGAAGGCTCACCGGTGACCACGAACCGGGCGGCGCCGGAGCGGGCCAGGAGGCGGACCTCCGCCAGAACGCCGGCGGGCGGTGGCGTGAACCGGACTGCGGGTGCCCCGGGATCCTCGAGGCGACGGAAGAGGATCTCCCGTCCTCCCTGGCCCTCGATCCATCGCACCTCCACGGGCACGGCGGGGCCGTCCAGATCGAGGAGAGCCTCGAAGGGGTCCTCTCCGGCCTCCTCCAGCCGGGGCTGCATCCGATCCGCCAGAACGCTTCCCCAGCGGGCGTCCAGAACCCGGCGACGGATGGTGCCCCCGTCGTCCCACCAGAGCCCCGTCCGGCTCCCCCGGATCGTGAGACCGAAGCGGACCGCCTCGGACGCCGCGATGTGGGCCAGCCCCTCCTCGAGGCTGACGGGGAGGGTCGGCCCGGTCTCCTCCCGCTCCATCTCCCGGGCGTAGACCTGGCGGATGACGTCCCGGATCCGGGCCGGAGCCGCCAGCGCCAGCTGCACCTCGCATCCCGCCCGCTCGGCGACCCCCCGTACGGCCTCGATGCGGAAGGGCGAGTCCACCAGGACGGTGAGCAGGTCACCGCTGCGCATCATGGGGAGGCTCATGTGGGCCAGCGCCCACTCGGGGCTCACGAGCCTCGCCGCATCGATGTCGATGGCTGCGGCGTCGGGGAAGACGTACGGGAGATCGTGCTGCGAGGCGAGGCCCCACTCGATCTCCTCCTGGGAGAGGATCCCCAGGGCCACCAGCGCCTCGCCGAAGCGACCACCCTGCTCTCGTTGATGAGCCAGGGCCTTCTCGACGTCCTCGCGGGTCAGACGACCCAGATCCATGAGGATCTGCCCCAGCGTCTCCCTCTCCCGCACCTCAGCCCGGCCCCTGGGGCCGGCCCAGCCGGCCGGCGATCCACTCCCCGACCTCCTCGGTGGTGGCCGTCCCCCCCAGGTCGGGCGTGGTGGGCCCGTCCGCCACCGCCTCCAGGATCGCCGCCTCCACCTCCCCGGCGGCGGCGTCCTCACCGAACTGTCTGAGCACCAGGGCCGCGCAGGCGATGGCCCCCATGGGATTGGCCTCGTTCAGACCGGCGATGTCCGGCGCCGAGCCGTGCACCGGCTCGTAGAGGGCGTGACGACCCGGGTGCAGGTTGGCCGAGGGGGCCAACCCGATCCCACCGGTGATCTCCGCGGCCAGGTCGCTGAGGATGTCGCCGAAGAGGTTTCCGGTCACGATCACGTCATAGCGCTCCGGCCGACGGACCAGATCCATGGCCATGGCGTCCACGTACATGGCACCGGTCTCCACCTCGGGAAAGTCCCGGGCCACCGCTTCGAAGGCCCGGCGCCAGAGCCGGCCCGCCGCGGGCATGGCGTTGGCCTTGTCCACCAGCGTGACCCGTTCCCGGTCCCGGCTTCGGGCGAACTCGAAGGCGGCGCGGATGATCCGCTCCACACCCTTCCAGGTGTTCAGGTCCTCCTGGATGGCGACCTCGTCGGGCGTCCCGACCTTGAACCCGCCACCGAGGTCGACGTAGATGCCCTCCGTGTTCTCCCGGAAGATGTCCAGCCGGATCTCACGCCCCGCCACCTCCCGAAGCGGTGAGAGTCGAGGATCATAGAGGACGGCGGGGCGGTGGTTGACGTAGAGGTCGAGCCGGAAACGGAGCCCCAGGAGGATGTCCCGGGCGTGCTCGTTTCCCGGCACGCGAGGATCCCCGAGTGCCCCCAGGAGGATGGCGTCATGGTCCTCGGCCAGGGCGGAGAACTCCTCCTCGGTGACGGTGATCCCTTCCCGCAGGAATCGATCGGCCCCCAGATCCCAGTGGGTCATCTCGAGCGGGAAGCCGTAGTGACCCGAGGCGCTCTCCAGCACCCGCACCGCCTCACGAGTGACTTCCAACCCGATCCCGTCCCCCGGGATGATGGCGATTCTCGGCATGGTCTCCGATGAAAGCAGGTGACGGCGGAAGGCGGCTAGACGCCGGTGCCCCCCACCTGGACGACGCCGCGGACCGACCCGCGCGCCCCCTCGACCCGAAAGGGGTAGCGCCCCGGAGGAGCGTCGATGAACGACACGACCCAATGCGCCCCCACCGCCACCAGGGGCGGACTCACCGCGGCACCCCGCTCGTCCAGAAACGCTCGCTGGGAGTCGTTCATCTCCTCCAGAGCGAAACGCACCAGGCGGGGGCTACCGTCGTCGGTACGAAAGTCCACCCAGTCTCCCGGTTCGATCCCCACGGAGTCGGGCTCCACCACCTCCCCGACCTCGCCGAAGCGGATCTCCACGGACTCGACGCGATCGCCGGGTCGGAGGGCTGGCACCGAGTCCTGGACCAGGGCGTCCACGGGCGGGACGTTCTCGTCTCCTTCCTCGGTGCATCCCGGGAGGGCCGTACAGAGCACGCCCAGGAAGAGCGCGGCGGCGCGGTGGGGTCCGGGCCGGCCACCGGGGGCGGTGATCAGTCCTCTTCCGGTGCCTTGGTTCCGCAGGCGATGCAGAACCGCCAGTTCGGCTCGATGGCCTCGCCACACGCGGAGCACGGCACCAGAGAGACGTCGGTGCCGCAGAAGGGACAGAAGTTCAGGTTGTCCCGTCGCGGGAGGTCCTCGCGACACCAGCGACACACGTCGGGGGCCGCCTGGCCGCCGTCCCGGCCCCCTCTCTCGTCCACCATCTCGGGATCCAGGGGTCCCGAGGCGGCAAAAGCCGCCAGCGGTACGTTCTGGATCTCCTCCGACTCCATATCGGGCTGCCGCTCTTCGGTGGCGTCGTCCATGTCGACCTCAAGCTGGGAAGGGGTCCCACGGGTGGGGGTGGCCACGGAGGTGCCTCCGCCCGCATCGGGCGTCGCATCCTCGATCCGGGCCACGTTCAGTCGGGCATCCACCGCGGCGAACTCGCGGTACAGCCCCGTATTCGGGTTGTTGGAATCCAACTCGTCCCGGATCTCCCGGAGCGCCGCATCCGACTCGAGCTCGACGAAGCCGCCATCCCCGGACAGGAGGCGGAGGAGGGCGTGCTCGTAGTCCCCGTTCATCTCGACCCCGAGCACCTCCCGATAGACGGCATACGGGACGAGATCCTGGTAGATCTCGGCGACGGTGAAGGGACGCGCCATGTGCTCCGGGTCCCGCTCACGCAGGGCACTGACGAGGACGCGGTGGAAGCGCTGCAGTACGTCTTGGTTCATCATCGTCGCCTAGCTGTCCACATCCAGGAAGAGAAGCCGGGCGTCCCCGGCGGCCCGAAGGAACGCTTCGGGATCCTGGAAGGGGATGTCGACCCCACTGTCCTCGTGCCATCGCTCCGCCATGCGCCGCATGAAGGGAACCACTCCCTCGTGCCCGAAGCCCGTGGCGTCCCGCATTTGGCGCACCACCGAGAGCCAGCCACCCCGGTACACGGTGCCGTCCTGAAGTCGCACCTGGAGTCGCACGCCGTCGTCGGTGTCTCCGTTGAAGAGCTCGAGCTGGGAGGGGTCCAGAGGGTCCCTCGAATCCCCGTCGACCCCGGCCTCGATCTCCGCCAGCAGGCGGTCGGTGGGGTCCTCCATGGCTTCGAGCTCTTCCAGGCGCGACTCCCAGGGGGCCAGGCGGGCATCGCCCGACTCCATGTGCCACAACGCCCGCTTGAGCTCCATGATGCGCCAGACGGCGAGAGGATCCCAGTGCTCCATGGGCGGCACCCGCTCGAACTCCCGCAGCGCGCCTTCCCAGTCTCCACGGTCGTAGAGCAGGTGCCCCAGGTAGACCCGGGCGTCGTGCAGATCCGGGTCCAGTCGAAGGGCCCGCCGGACCTGCCGGCCCGCTCCGAGTTCGTCGCCGAGCCGATGCAGCGTGTAGCCCAACGATGCCGCGGCCTCACCGCTGTCGGGCCGGGCGGCGACGGCCCGGGCGAAGATGTCCCGGGCGTCGGTATACATGCGCTCCCGGTAGAGGGCTCTTCCCATGGTCAGCATGAGATCCAGATCCTCCTCGAAGCCCAGCTCCTGGACCTGGTGGAAGAGCTGGAGCGCCCCGTCCCGGTCGCCGAAGCGGAGGAGGGTCTCTCCCAGCCCCACCAGGGCGTCCTCGTGACCGCGATCCAGGACCACGGCCCGCTCGAAGGCGTCCCGGGCCCAGGCGTACTCCTCCCGGGCGAGTCGGGCGTATCCCATGCCGACGCACAGATCGACGGCGTTGGGATACAGAGAGAGGCCCTCCCTGAGCATCTCGAGGGCCCCGTCGTAGTCACCTGCATTGTAGAGTTGATGCGCCTGCTCGTCGTATTCCTCTGAACTGAGGAATCCTTCTGGCATCTGCATTCCCTCCTGAGGGTGGCCGACCCGATCCGGGAGATCGGCGGGAATCTACACGTGCCCCTCCCACGATACCACCCTCGGCCCTGCGCCGCCGCCCCCTTGGACGACGGCGTCCGTGCCCGCGATACGATCGTACCCGATTCGTTACCCGGACTTCCCGTATCGGACCCCGCAGCGGGGACAGACGAGCGTCTCGCCGGAGCGCAGCAGCTTCTCGGTGTAGCGGACACCGCACTTGGGGCACACCAGCATCTCACCGGAGCGCAGCAGCTTCTCCCGGGGATCCGTGTGCCGGGGACAGGTGGGATCCATCCCCTCGGACTGCTGGTTCTTCACGGCTGTCTTCTCGCTCCGGGTCGCCTTGGGGATGTGGAGCTCGTAGCGGAGCGAGCTCACGGAGCACTCCATGAGCACCGTGCCGGAGCCGTCGGGCTCGGGACGGATCCGCAGAAGGTGCAGAGTCCCCCCCTCCGGGGATTCCATGCGCTGCCCCTGGTAGTACTGCTCCAGGATCTTCTTTCCCTTCAGAGGAAGCCCTTCGGAGGAGACGGGCTTCTGCGTGTGCCAACCGTTGACCATGTCGCTCCCGATCTATCGTCGTTGGAAGAGATACGCCGCGTCCTCCAGACGGGCGTCGCCGCCGACGTTGACGGCATAGCGCGCCCCGGACCAGATGGACGCCCCACCCCACTCGCCGCTTCGATTCACGGCGTAGTAGTTCACATTGAAGTTCGGACGCCCTTCGGCGTCCATCAGCCGGTCCTCCACCGTGAAGCGGACGATCCGCCGCAGCGCTTCGAGGCAGGCGTCCTGGGGAGACATCCCGCTCCGCATCGCCTCCACGACCGTGTGGGACCCGCAGGTCTTGATCACTGCCTCGCCCCGCCCCGTCGAACCGGCGGCCCCCACGTCGTTGTCCACGTAGAGCCCGGCCCCGATGATGGGGGAATCGCCCACCCGCCCGGGAATCTTGTAGGCGAGTCCCGACGTGGTGGTCACGCCCGAGAGGCTCCCGTCGGCCGCCACCACGTTGCAGTTGATCGTCCCCTGGGGCCGCACCCCGTCGTGGGAGTCCAGGAGCCCGTCGCCGAAGGACCGGGGGTCCGTGAAGGCCTCCACCGGTTCGTTGGACTCCCCCGGGACCAGGTACTCGTCGCTGTCGCTCATGCCGGCCCGCCACTCGATCCACCGGCGGCGGGCCTCGTCGGTCAAGAGATCCTCCAGCGGGTGGCCCATGGAGACGGCGAACCGCTGCGCGCCCTCTCCCACCAGAAGGTGATGATCCGTATAGCGCATGACGTCCAGGGCCACCCGGGAGGGTCGTTTGATCCCCTCCAGAGCGGCAACCGCCCCGGCCCCCCGGGTCGGCCCGTGCATGACCGAGGCGTCCAGCTGTACGACCCCGTCGAGGTTGGTAAGCCCGCCGAACCCCACGGACGAATCCCCGGGGTCCTCCTCCACGACGTTCACTCCCCGGACCACCGCCTCGACGGTGGTTGCGCCCCGGTCCAGCTCCTCCAGGGCGATACGCACCGCCTCCAGTCCGTTTCCGCTGGCGATGCACACGGGATCGACCCGCCTGGACCCGACGCCGGGCGCCGGGGCCGCCGCGAGACGGCTCGCGCCCAGTACGGCTCCCAGTCCGGCTCCCGTACCCGTTCGGAGGAAGTCTCGGCGCGTCGTCATGATGACCGCTCCCGGAGCGAGGTGGGTTGAACGGAGTGGATCAACTGGGAAAAAAGGGGCTGGAGTATAGAATGTCGGGGAGGGGTGCGCCACCGGGGCAACGCTGGAAACGCAGAAGGGGCCGGGACCGTCGGGTCCCAGCCCCTGTCGTCG
>JARRPL010000073.1:0-16799 GCA_037382905.1 Gemmatimonadota bacterium
GACCAGCGGGGGTGGAGGCACGCCCCACGATGTCGTGGAGAACGGGGCGCGGCGATGTCCCGAGGAGACCGTTTCGGGGGCGCGGAGGACCTCAGACCCGCCCGTGGCACTTCTTGTACTTCTTGCCGCTCCCGCAGGGACAAGGATCGTTCCGCCCGGGCTCGTCCGGGACGGTCACCGGCTCGGACTTCCCCTGGTCCGTCTCCCCCCGATTGGTGGAGAGCTGCGACACGTCGGGGCCGGGCTCGGTATCGGTCCGTGCCCGGGCAGCGATCCCGGTGGGATCCACCCGCGGCCGCGCCGGGGCGGCGGGGGTGGCCGCCCGTCCAGCCGTCGACGTGCCGGAGCCGGGCTCGGACGGACCCGACAGCGTCATCCGCGGGGCAGGCCGCTGCTGTTGCGGTACCCCGATCTGTGCCCTGAAGAAGTTCTGCGTCACCGTGCTCCGCAGGTCCGTCATGAGGTCCACGAACATGTCGAAGGCCTCCTTCTTGTATTCCACCAGCGGGTCCTTCTGACCCCAGCCCCGGAAGCCGATGGAGGCTTTCAGGTGGTCCAGGTCGTAGAGGTGGTCCTTCCACTTGTCGTCGATGACGGTAAGGAGGACGTAGCTCATGACCTTCTCCGCCAGATCCCCGAAACCCTCCAGCTTCCGATGCATGGTGGCGCGAGCCGCCTCCAACGCCATCTCCGTGACGTCCTCCCGGTCGAACTCGTGATCCGGATCCTCCTCGTCCGGAAGTCCGTCGACCATCACGAAGAAGTCCATGAGCAGCCGCTTCTTCAGCCCCGCCAGCTCCCAGTCGTCCGGGTCCCCGTCTTCCGGCAGGTATTCGTCGATCCGGTCACGGATGACCAGGTCGATCATCTCCCAGATCTCCCCCTTGAGATCCTCACCCCCCTCCAGGGAGATGAGGCGGAGATCGTAGATGACCTCCCCGCTCCGAGCCGAACAACCGCATGAGGCTGTCTTCCAGCGAGAGGAAGAACTGGGACGCGCCCGGATCTCCCTGACGACCGGCGCGACCCCGAAGCTGGCGGTCGATGCGTCGCGACTCATGCCGTTCGGATCCGAGGATGTGCAGACCGCCGTCCTCGATCAGGTGATCGTCCGGGCGACCCTCCAGCTTCTCGTCGTAGCGGGTAGGATCCACCGGTTGGAGGGCCTCCAGCTCCAGGTCCCGCTCCCGGGCCCAGCCCACCGTGCGCGGCTCCTTGACGCCTTCGCCCAGTTTGATGTCGGTTCCCCGGCCCGCCATGTTCGTGGCAATGGTCACGGCCCCGGGCTTGCCGGCCCCGGCAACGATCTCCGACTCCCTCTGATGCTGCTTCGCGTTGAGGACGTCGTGGGGGATCCCCCGGCGCTTGAGCATCCGGGCCAGCGTTTCCGAAACCTCGACGTTGGTGGTGCCCACCAGCACCGGGAGTTCCATCGTGTGGAGGCGTTCGATCTCGTCCAGGATGGCGTTGTACTTCTCCCGCGTGGTCCGGAAGATGAGGTCGTCCCGGTCGTCCCGGACCACGGGCCGGTTGGTGGGAATCACCATGACGTCCAGACCGTAGATCTGGTGGAACTCCCCCTCTTCCGTTTCCGCCGTCCCCGTCATCCCGGAGAGCTTGTCGTACATCCGGAAGTAGTTCTGGATGGTGATGGTGGCCAGCGTCTGGGTCTCACCCCGGATCTCGACCCCTTCCTTCGCTTCCACAGCCTGGTGAAGTCCGTCGCTCCAGCGGCGCCCCGGCATCTGGCGTCCGGTGAACTCGTCGACGATGACCACCGAGCCGTCGTCCCCGATGATGTAGCGCTCGTCCTTCTGGTAGAGGGTATAGGCCTTGAGAAGCTGATGGATGACGTGGAGCTTCTGGTTCTTCGCCGCGTAACCCGCTTCCAGCTCCTCGAGTCGGGTCCTCTTCTCGTCCACCGTCAGGGACTCGTCGCCTTCGATGGCCCCGATGGCCTCGGAGAGGTCCGGCACCACGAAGGCGTCGGGCTCGCCGGGCGAGAGCTCGTCGAGTCCCCGGTCCGAGAGGTGGGTGTTGTGCCCCTTCTCGTCCATGGCGAAGAACAACTTCTCGTCCACCTCGTGCAGGCGCTTCTCCCGCATGTAGTCGGCTTCGACCTTCTGGACCAGCGTCTGCAGGGAAGCGTCCTCGGCGAACATCTTCAGGAGCTTCTTGTGCCGGGGATTCCCACGGCGGACGGCCAGGAGATTCTCCCCGGCGGTAAGCTCGTCCCCCTCTTCCAACGCCTGCTCGGCCTCGGCGACCAGATGGTTCGTCAGCCTCAGCTGCTTGTTGTAGAGGTCCCGGACCAGCGGATTGAACTGCTTGAAGGGCGTCGAGGTGTCCCGCCCCACCGGACCCGAGATGATCAGGGGGGTCCGGGCCTCGTCGATGAGGATCGAGTCGACCTCGTCGATGATGGCGTAGGCGTGCTCACGCTGGACCCTCTGCTCCAGCGTATGGACCATGTTGTCCCGCAGATAGTCGAACCCGAACTCGTTGTTGGTCCCGTAGGTGATGTCGGCCTGGTATGCGGCGCGACGCTCCGGTGACCCGGGCTGGTGCCGGTCGATCACATCCACCGTCAGGCCCAGGAACCCGTAGATGGCGGACATCCACTCGGCGTCGCGCTGCGCCAGGTACGAGTTCACCGTGACCAGATGAACGCCTCGTCCCGCGAGGGCGTTGAGGTAGACCGGCATCGTGGCGGCCAGGGTCTTTCCTTCACCCGTCTGCATCTCCGCCACCTTCCCCTGGTGCAGAGCGATGCCGCCGATCAACTGGACGTCGTAGGGGATCATGTTCCACTCGGCCGTGGTCCCGGTGAAGGTCACCTCCGTCCCCACCAGCCGACGGCACGTCTCCTTCACCACGGCGAAGGCCTCGGGGAGCAGGGCGTCCAGGACCGCTTCCAACTCCTCGTGCAGCCGCTCCTCGAGCTGACCCAGGCGGACGCTGAGCTGTTCTCGGTGGTCCGCGTCCTCGGAGGAGCGCTTCTCGGCGCGAACCGCCTCGATCTCCTCCCGGACCTCCTCCGTGGCGGACTCGATCCGGGCGCGGAACTCCTCCGTCTTGGCCTGCAACTCCTCGTCGCCGAGGGATTCCAGCCCCCGATAGTGTGTGTCGATCTCGTCCAGCAGGGGCTGGAGCTTCTTCACTTCGCGGGCATGTCGGTCGCCGATGACCTTCTTGACCAGGGACTTGAGCATGGATGGACCTTCAGGGAGAAGACGGGGGCCCGGCACCGACGGTGACGTCGGACGGGCTTCCGTACAGCGATTCGATTTCGATGAGGCGCCGGACGGGGTCCGGCACGAGGTAACGGATGGAGCGACCGGCTCTACGGCGCTCCCGGACCTCCGTGGAGGAGATCTCGATCCGACGGACCGGGACCCGGATGCACGGCCACGGCCCGGGGCCCTCGGGACTCTCGGAGCCCTCGTATCCGGCCCGGGTCAGGACACCGACCCGAGCCAGCTCGAAGATCCGACGGGGATTCCTCCAGCGGTGAAGGGCCGCCCATTGATCCTGACCCATGAGGAGGGTGAGACGATGCTTCGTGCCCTGAAGTTCCTCGAGGGTATCGACGGTGTAGGAGGGCGGTGGCCGGTGCAGCTCCCCCTCCCAGACGGCCAGACCGGATTCTCCGGACACGGCCGCTTCGCACAAGGCCCGCCGCACCTCGGGGCGGGCGGGGTTCGGGTCCGCGGCCTTGAAGGGGGACCGATGGGCCGGCACGAGCCACACCTGGTCCAGACCCAGTGCTTCCCGGGCGTCCCGGGCCACGTTCAGGTGTCCCAGATGCGGAGGGTCGAAGGACCCGCCCAGGAGGCCGATATCCACCTCAGTCGCCGAAGTCCGACGCCCCGTCGGGGGCCCCGGACTCGGTCCCCAGGGAGCGGGCCGCGTCGGAATCGGGGTACTCGCTCAGGAGGCGGCTCCGGGCCTGCTCCACCTCGTCCTCGTATCCGATGGCCTCGTAGGCCCGGATGATCCCCAGGAGGGCCTCAGGTGCGTACGAGGTCTCGGGGTAGTTGGCGACGACGTCCTCGAAGTAGATGATGGCCGAGTCGAAGAGATCACGCCGGAGATAGTACGACCCGTTCTCGTAGGTCTTGCGGGCGAGCTTCCCCCGCATCTCGTTGGACAGCTCCGCCGCCTCGGCGGCGACCTCGTGGCCTGAGTAGTCGGCCACCACGTTCCGGCAGACGGCCAGCGCCTGGTCGGTGAAGGTCTGGTCCCGTTGGCTGATGGGAGAGAGGGCTGCATAGGAGCGACAGATGCCCAAGGCCGCCTCGGGTGCGCGGGGATTTCCGGGATACCGGTCCAGAAAGCGGGTGTACTCGCTGGCCGCGGTGATGTACTGCTCGTCGAGGTAATATGCGCTGGCCAGGAGGAAGTTCGCGTCCGCCGCCTGCTCGAAGTTGGGATACACCAGCAGGAGGCGATCCAGAGTCTCGGCGGCGTCGGAGTAGTCTTCGTCCGCCATCTCCGACTGGGCGAGACGATAGACCCCCTCGGCGTTGAGCCCCTGGTATTTGGAGCTGGAAGCACAGGCGGCAAGCGCCGCGAGGGGCAGGAGAACCGAGAGTCTGAAGAGTCGGGTACGCATCCGTGGAATCTACCCAACTTGGACTCGCGTGTTCAGCCCCCTGGTGCCGGCGCAGACGTTACGCCCCGTAGAACGCCCGGATCTCCGCTGCCACCCTCTCCACGGCCCCGGCCCCCACCTCGGGGTAGATCGGGAGACTGATGACCTCGCGACAGAGGGACTCCGCCACGGGGAGATCGCCTTCTTGCCCTCCCAGAGGGGAGAAACAGGCTTGAAGATGAAGAGGGACGGGGTAGTACACGCCCGTGCCGATGGACCTCTCCGAGAGGTGGCTCCGCAGCGAATCCCGACGCTCCACCCGGAGGGTGTACTGATTGTAGACGTGGAAGTTGCCCGGCAGGACGCGGGGCACCTCGACCTCCGGAACGTCGGCAAGAAGACCCTCGTACGCGCACGCATTCTCCCTGCGTCCGGCGGCCCACCGGTCGAGATGGGGAAGCTTGGTCCGAAGCACCGCAGCCTGGAGGGCATCGAGGCGGGAATTGGTCCCCACCATCTCGTGCTCGTACATCTGGCGCCCGCCGTGGACCCGCAACTTCCTCACACGGTCCGCCAGTTCACCGTCTCGGGCGGTCACCATCCCCCCGTCTCCAAACCCACCGAGGTTCTTTGTGGGAAAGAAGGAGAACGCTCCGGCGTGACCCCACGCACCCGCCATGGTGGACTCCCCCCCGGGCCCCCCCGCCCTCCGGGCACCCACGGCCTGGGCCGCGTCCTCGAGGACCATGAGGTCATGGGCGTCGGCCCACGCCTGGATCTCCTCCATGGGAGCCATCTGCCCGAAGAGATGCACCGGGATCACCGCCCGGGTCCTCTCGCTTCGCACGGCCTCCAGCGTGTCGACCGTGACGTTGAAGGTCTCGGGGTCCACGTCACAGAAGACAGGCTTCAAGCCCGCATTCCAGGTTGCGCCGGCGGTGGCGAAGAAGGTGAAGGCGGGGACGATGACCTCGGCCCCGGCCTCCGCTTCAAGGGCCTGGAGGGGGAGGAGGAGGGCGTCGGTGCCGCTGGCCACGCCCACCGCGTGGGGGACGCCCAGATAGTGGGCCATCTCCTCCTCGAAGGCCTCCACCTCGGGTCCCAGGATGAAGTACTGGGAGCTCACGACCCGGTCCACCGCCTCCTGCACCTCCTCGGCGATGGTGGCGTACTGGGCTTTCAGATCGAGGAGGGGGATGTTCATGGGGAGCTATCCGCAGGGGCGGTCCGGTCGCAACTCCCGCACCCCCTGGCTGAAGTAGATTTCGTCGTACCGGGCCTGCGCCCTCTGGAAGAGGGGGGTGGCGGGCCCCTCGACGATGCGCACCTGGGCGAAGGACTCCATGGCCTCGTCACACCGACCCAGCGTCGCGAGAATCTCTCCCCGCTCGAACCAGGCCTCGCCCATGAGACTTCGGGGCTCGCCCACCTCCAGCGTCCGGTCCACCAGGGAGAGGGCCTCCTCCAGGTCCTCCTCGGATACGTCCGCCTCCCTCTCCAACGCCACCGCCTGCTCGAAGGAGCACTGACCGATGTACCAGTCCACCTCGCCCCTCTGGGACGCGCGCACCATGTCACGGAAGCGCTCGAAGAAGATGAGGCCGTTCCCACAGTCCTCGATCTCCCGGTAGACCCGCCCGATCTCGAAGACCACGGCGGGGATCGAATCGGCGCCGGCCTTGATCGAGCGCTGGTACAGGGGTAGCGCCTGCCCGTATTCGCCGTTCTCGAAGTAGTGCCGCGCCAGGGGGAGGGCCATCTCGTCGAGGCCGATGGACGGCTCCAGCGCCAGAGCCTCCTGTACGGCGGAGGCCATCTGGAAACTCTCTCCCTCCCGAGCCGCGTCCCGGGCCATCTTCATGAGGTCCGAGATGGCCTGCGTGCGGACGCCATCGTCCAACTCCACCGCCTGCCTGTAGTAGTCTGCCGCCTCGTCCACGCGGCCCAGGGACACGTAGGCGTGGGCCACCCGGGTGAGGACTTCCGGCTCCCCGTGTCCCTGCCGGACAGCCAGCCGATACTCCGCCAGGGCCTCTTCCACCGAGTCGGTGGCGAAGGCCATGTCTCCCCGTCGCACCGTGGTGTCCTCGACGGTGGAGTCGAAGCAGCCGGCGGTCAGGGGGAGGATGATCGCGAGGGCGATCCACGGGACCAGGAGGCGGAAGTGGCTCATGCCGGTTCGTCTACGTTCGGCGGCCCCGGGGGGTTCCCGGCGCCACCGTCGGGAGCCGGGGTGCGGCCGTAGCGGTCGTCCAGCCTCACGACGTCCTCGGGGTGAGGGGTCGACGCTTCGAGGACGTCACAATCGGTGATGGCGATCATCCGGTGTACGGTTCCCGGTCGCGTCCGGAAGCTGTCCCCCTCCGTCATGACGTACTCCACCAAGGCCTCTTCCGACGGACCGGCCAGGAGCCGGACCTCGCCCGAGAGCACGGAGATCGTCTCGTCCTTCTCCCGGTGATACTGGAGGGAGAGCGCCTCCCCGGCGTCGATGTGCAGGATCTTGCCCAGGTACCGCTCCGTCTCCGCCCAGATGATCTCGTACCCCCACGGTTTCTCCACTCGCCGAGCCCGATCCATCATTCGTCGGCCGCGTCCCGGGGAATCTCGGCCGCCGGCGACGGGAGCGAGGCGAGATAGGCTCGGGCACGAAAGTCCTCCGGATCCTGGTCGATGCAGGTGAGCCAGTGTCCTCGTGCGGATTCCTCGTCTCCCAGCCGGTGCAGAACGACTCCCAGACGGAGCCGGGCGCTGGTGAAGTCCGGGTCATTCTCCAGGACGAAGTCCAGCTCCTCCCTGGCCGCTCGAAGGTCACCCGTCTCCATGAGGGCCTCGGCCAGCTTGGTGCGGATGTCCTGGAAGCGAGGCCGGACGTGGAGGGCCGAACGATACTGCTCGGCGGCGAGCAGTGGCTTGTCCGCCATCAGATAGAGATCTCCGAGCTTGGCGTGCGTCACGGCGATCTGGTTTCCCACGTGGGAGGGGAAGGCCGACCCGTCCCGGGATTCCAGGGCCCGGGCCTGATCGAAGGCGGACTGGGCCCCGTCGGCGTCGCCCAGATCCTTCAGGACGATACCACGGTTCAGGTGGGCCTCCGCGTACGTGGGGGCGAGCTCCACCGCCCGGTCGAAGGCTGCCAGCGCCTCGTCCAGGCGCCCCAGCAGTGCCAGACACAGACCCCGACGGTTGTGGACGTCAGGAAAGGCCGGATGATCCTCCAGGACACCCTCGAAGATGGCCAGCGCCTCCTCGTAGGCCTCCCGGTCCCAGGCGTTGATGCCCTGGGCGATCCGTTTCTGTGCTTCGGCGTTGGAACTCATGGCTGTGGAGGATAGGGGCGCTCAGGAGCGGCGGAAAGACGTCCCGTTCCGGCCTGTCCGGGCACCCGGGGATCAGGGCCTCGGGATGTTGCGCGCCTGGGCCGAGTCCCGCTCCACCAGTTCCTGGAAGTAGGGAATGCTCCGGCGGAGACCCTGCGAGAGATCCACCGTGGGCTCCCACCCCAGGAGATCCCGAGCCACGGCAATGTCCGGCTGACGGACCTGGGGATCGTCTTCGGGAAGGGGCATGTGGACCAGCTCGCTCCCGCTCCCGGTCTCCCGGAGCACGGCATCCGCCAGTTGACGGATGGTGAACTCCGTGGGGTTGCCGATGTTGGTGGGCTCGGACCGATCCGAATGGAAGAGGCGGTACAGACCCTCCACCTCGTCCTCCACGTAGCAGAAGGAGCGGGTCTGGTCCCCCTCACCGTAGATGGTGATGGGGTCTCCCGTGAGCGCCTGCACGATGAAGTTGGATACCACCCGACCGTCGCCGGGCCGCATCCGGGGCCCGTACGTGTTGAAGATCCGGGCGATCCGCGTCTCCACGCCATGAGCCCGGTGGTACGCCATGGTCATGGCCTCGGCGAATCGCTTCGACTCGTCGTAGCATCCCCGGAGGCCCACCGGATTCACATGACCCCAGTAACTCTCGGGCTGCGGATGCACCTGTGGGTCGCCGTAGACCTCCGACGTGCTGGCCAGCAGAAAGCGGGCGTCCTTCGCCAGGGCGATGCCCAGGCAGTTGTGGGTGCCCAGGCTCCCGACCTTGAGCGTCTGGATGGGCATCTCGAGGTAATCCACCGGACTGGCGGGAGAGGCGAAGTGCAGCACCCCGTCCAACGCATCGGCGAAGACGATGGGCCGAGAGATGTCGTGCTCCACGAAGCTGAATCCCGCCCGCCCCCGGAGGATCTCCACGTTCGCCCGGGAACCGGTGGCGAAGTTGTCGAGTCCCACCACCTCGTGACCATCGTCCAGGAAGCGCTCGGCCATGTGTGAGCCGAGAAACCCCGCGGCCCCGGTGATGAGGACGCGCATCAAACCTCCTCCAGGACCACGGATCCCCGGCCGATGGAGTGGTACTCGAATCCCGCCTCCGCCATCTGCCCCGGCCGGTACATATTGCGGCCGTCGAAGACCACGGGCTCCTTCAGGGCCGCCTTCATGCGGGGAAAGTCCGGGACACGATACGGCTGCCACTCGGTGTGGATGATCAGTGCGTCGGCGTCGTCCAGCACGTCGTAGGCCGTCTCTCCGTAGCGGATCCGGTCCCCCAGGATACGGCGCGTCTCGGCCATGGCCTCGGGATCGTGGGCCACGATCTCGGCCCCTCGGGACAGGAGGGCATCGATGGTCACGAGGCTGGGAGCTTCCCGCATATCGTCGGTCCGGGGCTTGAAGGACAGCCCCCAGACGGCGAAGCGCCGACCCGACAGGTCCTCGCCGAAGCGCTCCACGACCCGCTGCCAGAGCACTCGCTTCTGGGCCTCGTTCACCGCTTCCACCGCTTCGAGGATCGACGCCGGGACACCCAGCTCACCCATCGTGCGGATGAGGGCCTTCACGTCCTTGGGGAAGCAGGAGCCACCATACCCCGCGCCCGGGAAGAGAAAGGCGGAGCCGATCCGCTCGTCGCTCCCCACCCCCATCCGGACCTGATCCACGTTGGCGCCGGTCTCCTCGCACAGACGGGCGATGGTGTTCATGAAGGAGATCCGGGTCGCCAGCATGGAGTTCGCGGCGTACTTGGTGATCTCCGCCGAGGGGACGTCCATCACGAGCAGGTTCTGGTCTCGCCGGATGAAGGGGGCGTACAGGTCCCGCATGACCCGCTCGGCCGTGGGATGGTCGACTCCCACCACGACCCGATCCGGGTACATGAAGTCGTTCACCGCCGCCCCTTCCTTCAGGAACTCGGGGTTGGAGCAGACGTGGACCGGATGATCGGTCTCGGCCTCGATGGCGGCTCGCACCCGCCGTGCGGTCCCCACCGGAACGGTACTCTTGGTGATGACGACCCGCTCCCCGTCCATCGCCCGCCCGATGGTCCGGGCCACGCTCAGGACATGTTGCAGATCGGCGGAGCCGTCCTCGTCGGGCGGGGTGCCCACCGCGATGAAGATCACGTAGGAATCCCGGACGGCCTGGGCGACGTCCGTGGTGAAGTGAAGTCGCTTCTCCTCGAGGTTCCGCTCCACGAGAAGCTCCAGTCCCGGCTCGTAGATGGGGATCTCCCCCTCGTTCAGCCGGTCGATCTTGCCCTGGTCGATGTCCGCGCAGATCACGTCGTTCCCCGTCTCCGCCAGGCACGCACCCGCCACCAGGCCCACATATCCGGTTCCTACTACGGCGATCTTCAAGATCCGTCTCCTCGGATGTCGTCGATGATGTTGCGGGCGGCCAGAAGTTCAAGGACCGCCTCGGCGCTGGCCTCCGGTGAAGCCTCCACGGTTTCCAGCACGAGATCGAACTCCGCGTCTTCGTAGGGTCCGTCCACCCCGGTCAGGCCCTGAATCTCTCCCGCGGCCTGTCGGGCGTAGAGGCCCTTGGGATCCCGGCGGCGCGCCTCCTCCACGGGAACCGAAACGTGGACCTCGAGGAACCGGCCCTCCGGGAAGAGGCTCCGCACGAATTCCCGGTCCCGGGCGTAGGGCGAGACGAAGGCGCAAAGAACGACGTTGCCGTGCTCGAAGAAGAGCCGGGCCGTCTCCCCCACCCGGCGGATGTTCTCCTCCCGGTCTTCCCTGTTGAACCCGAGATCTCCACAGAGACCGTGCCGGACCTGGTCCCCGTCCAGGAGCATGGTGGAGGCTCCAGCCTCCCAGAGGCGCCGTTCCACGATGCGGGCCACGGTGCTCTTTCCGGACCCGCTGATCCCGGTGAACCACACCACGGCGGCGCCGTGACCATGACGCTGCTCCCGCTCCTCCCGGTCGATGTTCCAGGGCTCCCAGACCACATCCGGCGATCGCGGACGAAGCGAAGAGCGCTCGGCCAGATCCCCCTCCTCCGGAATCTCCCGGACCTCGCTCCGGATCATCCCCGCCGCCACCGTAGCGTGGGTACTCGGGTCCACGAGAACGAAACCGCCGGTCTCCCGGTTGTTCTGATAGGGGTCGAAGAAGATCGGGCTGGCGGTCTCCACCTGGACCCGGCCGATGTCGTTCAACCCCAGCTCCTCTCCCTCCTCCCGGTGAAGCGTATCCACGTTGATGCGGTACACCAGGCGATTGACCACGGCGGGCACGCCTCTGGTGGTGTGCAGCAGCAGATACTCGCGCCCCACCTCCAGCGGCTCCCCGGTCATCCAGCACAGGATGGCCTCGAACTTGTGGTTCCGGGTCGGGAGGTTCATCACCCGGACCAGCATGTCGCCCCGGCTGATGTCCACCTCGTTCTCGGTGGTGATCACCACCGAATCTCCTGTGCTGGATGACCGGGGAGCCGCTGGAGGTGGGGCGCGAGTATCTGCTGCTGCACACCACCAGAGGCGTGCCCGGAGACCAGGCGTCCCGCGTAGCCCCGAAACCCCTGGTGAGGCCGGATCACGTACTGGACCGGAAACCTGAAGTCGAGAAGGTTGCGGCTCCCGCCCACGCTCACCGTCTCCAGATAGTGGAGCATGGTGGAGCCGCGATACCACGGCATGTTCTCCGACGGGTCCACCACGTTGTCCCCGAGGAGGGCCGAGATGGGGATGAAGGTGATGTCGGGGACATCCAGCTTCTCGGAGAACTCACGGTAGTCCCGCACGATCTCCTCGAAGACATCCTCCCGCCAGTCCACCAGGTCCATCTTGTTCACCGCCACCACGATGTGGGGCAGGCCCAGAAGCGAGGAGATGAACCCGTGGCGCTTCGACTGGGTCAGCACGCCCTTCCGGGCGTCGATCAGGACCACGGCCAGCTCTGCGGTGGACGCGCCCGTCACCATGTTCCGGGTGTACTGAACGTGCCCGGGCGTATCGGCGATGATGAACTTCCGCCGGGGTGTGGCGAAGTACCGGTACGCCACGTCGATGGTGATCTTCTGTTCGCGCTCCGCCCGCAGCCCGTCGGTCAGGAGTGCGAGGTTCACCGACTCCTCGCCGTGGGAGCGGCTCGCCCGCTCCACCGCCTCCATCTGGTCCTCGAAGATGGACTTCGTGTCGTAGAGCAGGCGCCCGATGAGGGTGCTCTTGCCGTCATCCACGCTCCCGGCGGTGGTGAACCGCAGGAGATCCGAGTCCTGATAGTCCCGAACGGTCATCAGAAGTACCCCCGACGCTTGCGATCTTCCATGGCGGTTTCCGATCGCTTGTCGTCGGATCGCCCACCCCGCTCCGTCTCCCGGGCCGCCGCCACCTCCTGGAGGATCTCCTCGAGGGTCGTGGCGTCCGAAGACACGGCGCCCGTACAGGTCGCGTCTCCGATGGTGCGGAACCGTACGATCCGGGTCTCGCTGACTTCACCCTCGATGGGCCAGAGGAAGTCCGTTCGGGCCAGGAGCACACCCTCCCGCTCCACCACCTCCCGCTCGTGGGCGAAGTAGAGGGAGGGGAGCTCGATCTCCTCCCGGGCCACATACTGCCAGACATCGAGTTCCGTCCAATTGGAGAGGGGGAACACCCGGAAGTGCTCCCCTGGCGCCTTCCACCCGTTGAACAGGTTCCACAGTTCGGGACGCTGATTCTTCGGATCCCACTGCCCGAACCGATCACGGTGGGAGAAGAAGCGCTCCTTGGCCCTGGCCTTCTCCTCGTCCCGTCGGCCGCCTCCCAGGGCTGCGTCCACCCGATGCTCCTTCAGCCCGTCCAGGAGCGTGACCGTCTGCAGCGCGTTGCGACTGGCATGAGGGCCCGTCTCCTCCCGGACGCGGCCGGCGTCGATGGAGTCCTGGACGTGGCACACGATGAGGTCCGCGTCGAGCTTCTCCACCAATGCATCCCGGAAGGCGATGGTCTCGGGGAAGTTGTGACCCGTGTCCACGTGCATGAGGGGGAACGGGATCCTTCCCGGATGGAAGGCCTTCCGGGCCAGATGGGTCATGACGATCGAGTCCTTCCCTCCGGAAAAGAGGAGGACGGGGCGCTCGAACTGGGCCGCCACCTCCCGGATCACGAAGATCCCTTCGGATTCCAGCTGGTCGAGGTGCGATTTGTGATAGACGGTCATGTGTCCGGTTCTTGACGGGATGGTCTTGTGTACGGCTGCGTGTGCCTCAGTCGGCCGACTTCACGATCCAGCTACCCAGAACGGGAAAGCCTGCACGACGGAAGGCGTCCCGGGCATCGACGATGCGCGGCGCAAGCGTCCAGATGCGCTCCAGGTCCAGGTCGGCATGGTCGGTAACCAGAAGCGCGAGATCGGTCCACTCCAGGAGCTCGTCGTCCAGATCCCAGGAGTCCCGTGGGCCACCCGGCTCGTGCGCCGGGAGATGGGCGACGTGGGGGTCGTGGTAGCGTACCTCGGCACCGTCCCCCTCGAGAAGCTCGATGATGTCCAGCGCGGGCGACTCCCGGAGGTCGTCGATGTCGGGCTTGTAGGCGACCCCGAGTACCAGCACCCGTGCCCCCCGCACCGCCCGTCCCCCGTGGTTGAGGGCCTCCCGGACCTTCTCGAGGACGAAGCGAGGCATCTCCCCGTTGATCTCGGAAGCCAGCTCGATGAACCGCGTCCGATAGTTCATCGTCCGCATCTTCCAGGAGAGGTACTGGGGATCCACGGGAATGCAGTGCCCGCCGAGCCCCGGCCCGGGTACGAACCGCATGAACCCGAACGGTTTGGTGGATGCGGCTTCGATCACCTCCCACACGTCCACGCCGAGGCGCTCCGCGATCAAGGCGGTCTCGTTGGCGAGGCCGATATTGATCGAGCGGAAGGTGTTCTCGAGGATCTTGGTCAACTCCGCAGCCTCGGCGGAGGAGACGGGCACCATCGTGTCGATGAAGCGACGGTAGAACGCGGTCCCGACCCGCGTGCACATCTCCGTGATCCCGCCGATCACCTTCGGAGTGTTCTTCGTCTGCCACGTTTCGTTGCCCGGATCCACACGTTCCGGCGAGAAGCAGAGGAAGAAATCCTCCCCGACGCGGAGCCCGGATTCCTCCAGTACCGGCAGGAGAATCTCCCGGGTGGTGCCGGGATAGGTGGTGGACTCCAGGGTGATCAGCTGGCCCGGGCGCAGATGCGCGGCCACCGATTCGGAAGCGGCGACGATGTAGGAGACGTCCGGATCCCGGGTCTTCCCCAGCGGGGTGGGAACGCAGATGGCGATGGCGTCGCACCGCTCCAGCTCAGCGGAGTCGGTGGTGGCCCGGAACCGCCCCGCCTCCACGAGTTTCGAGACCCGCGCCGCCTCGACGTCCCCTACGTGGCTCTCACCCCGGGAGACCAGGTCGACCACCCGCTGCGAGGTATCCAGGCCCACGACGGTGAGCCCGGCTTCCGCCGCCTCCACCGCCAGGGGAAGCCCCACGTAGCCGAGGCCGATGACACCCATGGTGAGGGGCTCGACCTCGAACTTCTCGATGTCGGACATGCATACGACTCCAGAAAGGGATCGGACCGGAGCCGGAAGTCCCGGCTCCGGGGTCGGGCCGCGTCCGGGTTCAAGCCCAGCCGGACCGGAACTCTTGCAAGAGGCGAGCCGGACCCGCCAGAAAGTTCGGAAGCTTCGGGCTTACCTGGTTGAACCCGGGTCGTGAACCGTCGGCATGAATCACTTCGAGGCCTGCTGCTCGCACCAGCGCGGCGCCGGCGGCCACATCCCACTCGTGCTTGGGGACCAGAGTCCAGGTGGCGTCGCACCGGCCCGCCGCCACGAGGGCCAGCTTGTACGCCACGGAGCCGCACGGCACCACCTCGAACGGTGCATCCTGGTACCGTTCCCACTCCCCCCGGCGGACCTCACTTCGACTCGCGTAGACCCGGGCACCGGCCAGGGGGCGGTCCTTCGAAGGCGGAACGATCCTTCCGTTCAGCGTCACCCCGGTTTCCACGCTCCCCACCACCCGCTCCCCCGTCGCCGGGTTCAACACCCCCCCGGCTACCGCCTCCCCGTCCTCCACAAGGCCCACGGAGATGCACCACTCGGGAATCCCGTCCACGAATTCCCTCGTGCCGTCGATGGGATCCACCACCCAGCAGCGGGCTCGCCCCACCCGGGCCGGGTCGTCGGCCGTCTCCTCGGAAAGCCACCCCTCGCCATCCCGAGGCAGGGTCTCCCGAAGGACACGGTCCACCGCGAGATCGGCCTGGGTGAGAGGGTCTCCCCGCTCCTCCTTGGTCTCGAACGCGACGGAACCCGCCACGAAGGGACGTACCGCCTCCGCCGCAGCGCCGAGCGCCGCCTCGATGCGCTTCAGATCCTCGGTTCTATTCGACATGGGTTTCCTTCGGAGGAGGTCGCCGGACTTCGTGGCCAGCCATGAGAATAACCAAGCCGGCCCCTGGGGTCATGGGGCTTCCGGGTCCTCCGCATCCCACCAGTCGACCCCCCGTCCCCGGTACCACTCCACCACCCGAGGGAGGGCATCGGCCAGCGTCGCCGAGGGTCGCCAACCGAGCTCCTCCCCGGCCCGCGACCCGTCCATCGCATACCGCTGATCATGCCCGGGTCGATCGGAGACGTGCTCCACCGCGTCCTCAGGGGCCCCCATGACGCTCAACAACTCCCCCAGCAGCACCAGATTGGAACGGGGTTCTCCCCCGCCCAGGTTGTAGATCCGCCCTGGCCGTCCCCTCTCCAGCGCCAAGACGAAGCCTCGAGCCTGGTCTCCGGCGTGGACCCACTCCCGGACCTGCTGGCCGGTCCCATAGACTGGAACCGCCCTCCCCGCCCCGAGACAGCGGATGGCCCTGGGGATCAGCTTCTCCGGGTATTGAGCCGGCCCGTAGGCGTTGGATCCACGGGTGATGACCACCGGGAGACCGTGCGTATGGTACGCCGCCAGGACCAGATGGTCGGCTGCGGCCTTGGACGCGGCATAGGGCGACCGGGGCGCCACCGGCGATTCCTCCGTGAACCGGGGCAATGAGCCCTCCGGGGTGCTGAGGGGAAGCTGGCCGTAGACCTCGTCGGTGGAGGCGTGAAGGAACCGCTCCACTCCGTGGGCCCGGGCGGCGTCCAGCAGGACCTGGGTACCCATGACGTTCGTGCTGATGAAGGGCTCCGGGGCGACGATCGAGCGGTCCACGTGGGTTTCGGCGGCCAGATGCACCACAGCCCGCACGCCCGTCATGGCCCGTTCCACGGTGGCCGGATCCCGGATATCACCCCGGATGAAGTGATGACGCCCCGGGAAGCGCACGTCCAGGTCCCGAACCGCTTTCCGGCTTCCGGCGTAGGTGAGAAGATCCAGATTGACCACCTCCCGCCCTCGGTCCGAGGCGAGCAGCGCGGCCACCGTGTGCCACCCCAGGAAGCCGGCGCCACCCGTCACAAGGACCTTCACCGACGCACCCTCCGGATCCATCTCGGGTCGGTGGCCCCCCCAACCCCCTCCACCACGGTGAGGATCGATCCGGGGAGCCGGGAAAAGCCACGGGGCCCCCGGTCCAACCGGGGGCCCCGCACCCTGAGCGACGAAGACACCGTCGTGCGGCTCAGCTCTCCTGCTTCAGCACCGGTGCCTTGGTGATCTTCCCGGCGGAGATGCAGGAGGTACATACCCGGACCCGCCCCCGGGTACCGTCCGGAAGCTGGATGCGGGCAGATTGGAGATTCGGCAGCCAGCGCCGACGCGTCTTGTTGTTCGCGTGACTGCGGTTGTTCCCGCTGCCGGGCCGCTTGCCGCAGACATAACACACACGAGCCATGATTCTATTCCGTTGAAGGCTTGCCTGGCTCCGTCAGGAGCCCGAGGAGGCGTCGTCCTGCCCCCCGGCCACATTGACTTGATC
>JARRPL010000073.1:16814-21541 GCA_037382905.1 Gemmatimonadota bacterium
GACACCCAGTCGGACACGATGCTGTCCGACATCTCCATCAATCCACCGACCACCGTGACCCGGTCGCCCGGGGCCACGGAGGCACCTGTGGCGGACAGGTCAGGGGTCATGCGAACCAGGAACGGCTGGGCCGGCAACGTATCATTGGCCGGGAGATCGACGAAGAACGCTTCATCTCCCACCATCTGCGAAACCGTCAGCCCGACCAGACGAACGCTGCTGCCGGTGAAGGCGTCGGCGCCGGTCTTCAAATCCTGGGGATCCGCCTCGACGGCTCCGGAATCGTCCATCGCCGGCTCGTCCTCCGCGACCTCCTCTACGACGACCGGCTCCGTCGGCTCCGCCGTGACGTAGAGCCAGTACATGAACCCGCCGATGAGGAGGAAGGTCAGAAGCATGAGGGGGACACCCAGATTGGTAACGCCCCGTCGGGATCCGAAGTCGGCCATCACCGCCATTCCTTTTCGCTGGAGTTCGACTGCTCGAAGGGAGCAACCTAATCGACGAGTTCGATCAGCGACATCTCCGCGGCATCACCCTTCCGGGCCCCGAGCTTCAGGATCCGCGTGTAGCCACCGGGTCGATCGGCAAAACGAGGGCCGAGATCGTCGAAGAGAACCCCCAACGCCGTCCGGTCCTGGATCTTCCGTCCCGCCAGGCGGCGAGCGTGCAGGTCGCCCCGCTTCGCCAAGGTGATCAGGCGCTCCGCGTAGGGCCTCAGCTCCTTCGCCTTCGCCGTCGTGGTCTCGATCCTCCCGTGCTGGAAGAGGGAGGAGGCCATGTTCCGGAGCGTGGCGCGCCGGTGGCTGGCCGTCCTCGACAGCTTCCTGCCTTTCTTACGGTGCCGCATCGTCGTCTATCCGAATCGCAGGTGCACAGCGGTCGTCGCCTCACTCGGCGCCGGCCGTCTCCTCGGCTTGATCTTCCATGAAGAAGAGCTGGCCGTCATCGCCGCTCTCCAACTGCATGCCGAACCGCAGGTCGTGCTCGCCAAGGAAGTCCGTGATCTCCTTGAGCGACTTCTTCCCGAAGTTCTCGATGGCCAGCATCTCGTCCTCGGACTTCTGAACGAGGTCTCCCAGCGTACGGATGTTCTCCTTCTGCAGGGAGTTCCTGGAGCGGACGCTCAGCTCCGCAAGGTCCTCGATGGGACGGGAGAAGAGATCCTGGAGCCGCTCGGGGACGAGGCGAGCCCCCGGAGGCGTCTCCTGCGGGATGCCCCCCTCACCGAAGTACATCATGTACTCCAGATGCTTACGCACGAGCGCCGACGCGTAGCGGACCGCATCCTCCGGATCCACCGATCCGTCGGTCTCCACGTGGAGCGTCAGGCGATCGAAGTCGGTACGCTGTCCGACTCTCGTCTCCTCCACGGTGAAGTTCGCGCGACGCACAGGGTTGTAGATCGCATCGATCCGGACGAGGTCTACCGGGGCGCCCTTGGGCAGCTCATGCTGGTCGGCGAGCACGAAGCCTCGCCCCTTGTTGACGTAGAGCTCGATATTCAGATCCCGCTCGTCCTGGAGCGTGAGGAGGTGATGCTCGGGATCGTTGAGAGATACCCCGGAGGGAAGATTCGCCTCACCCGCCGTCACCGGACCCGGGCCAGACGCCCCGATCTCGATGGTTGCATCCTCCACGTCGTCGTCGAGGATCACCACCAGGGACTTCAGGTTCTGGATGACCTGGTGAACGTCCTCCACGACCCCCTGGATGGTCTGATGCTCATGCACCACCCCATCGATCCGGAAGGCCCAGACAGCCGCTCCCCTCAGGGAGCCCAGGAGCACCCGACGTACCGGGTTCCCCAGCGTATGACCGTAGCCCCGCTCCAGCGGCTCCACCACGAACCGAGCCGTGCGTCCGTCTTCCGACGTCTCCACGGCCTCGATGCGCTCGGGGAGCACCAGTCCGGTCAAATCGATATCCAAAATATCCTCCTCGTGCTTCGGCACTGGGAACCGTATTCGCGTCCATCGGGCGCAGATCGGCGCCCGTGGGATGCATTCATTACTTCGAGTAGAGCTCCACGATGAGCTGCTCTTGGACCGCCAGCGGAATATCCTGCCGCGTCGGGGTCCGAACCACTCGTCCAACCCGGTTCTTCTCGTCCAACGTCAGCCACTCGAGAAGGGACGGGCGAGTGCGCGACTCCAGACTCGCCTGGACCGTCACGGCATCCTTGGACTTGCCGCGGATCGCCACTTCGTCTCCCGCCTTCAGATGATAGCTCGGAACGTCCACCACCCGGCCGTTCACCTCCACGTGCCGATGCCGAACGAGCTGCCGCGCCTGGTTGCGGGAGGCCGCGAAGCCCATCCGGAACACCACGTTGTCCAGCCGGGACTCGAGCATGACCAGCAGGTTCTCGCCGGTCACTCCCTGGGCCTGGGCGGCACTTTCGAAGACGTTGCGAAACTGCTTCTCGTGGAGTCCGTACATCCGCTTCACCTTCTGCTTCTCCCGCAGCTGGGTGGCGTAGTCGGACTGCTTGCGTCGACGGGCCTGGGCGGGTCCGTGTTGACCCGGCGGATAGGACCGCCGGTCGACCGGGCACTTCTCGGTGTAGCACTTCACACCCTTCAGGAAGAGCTTTTGCCCCTCACGCCGACAGAGCTTGCAGACTGGACCTGTATAGCGAGCCATTCAGTAAGACCTCGTCAAACCCGCCGCTTCTTCGGCGGACGGCATCCATTGTGGGGAAGAGGGGTGACGTCCTGGATGGACGTGATGTGAAGACCGGCGGTGGACAGCGCCTGGATCGCCGACTCACGGCCCGAACCAGGTCCCTGGACCCGAACCGAGACGCGTCGAACGCCAAGTGCCATCGCCTCCTTGCCGGCGATCTCACCCGCGACGGTGGCAGCGAACGGGGTCGACTTCTTGGAGCCCTTGAACCCGGCCTTGCCGGCGGAACTCCACGTCACCGCGTTTCCGCTGTTGTCCGTGATGGTGATGATGGTGTTGTTGAAGGTCGCGCGGACGTGAGCCACGCCCTCCGCCTCGACGACCTTCTTCGCTCGCTTGGAGCGGGTCGGCTTTCCTTTCGCCACGGTCTCTTCCCTTGCGTTCGTTCGAACGGACAAATACGGATGCGGCGACCGACGTATGCGTCGATCCCGCATCAGGCCGGCGATCCGTGCCGCCGGGCGATCTCCTGCGGACTACTTCTTCGGAGCCTTCTTCTTCCCTGCGATCGCACGACGCACGCCCTTGTGGGTCCGCGCGTTCGTGTGGGTGCGCTGACCCCGGACGGGAAGACCACGACGGTGTCGCAGTCCTCGATAGCACCCGATGTCCATGAGCCGCTTGACGTTCATGGACACCTCGGTCCGGAGGGCACCCTCGACCTTGTAGTTCCCCTCGATCTCACGACGGAGGCGTGAAACCTCATCGTCACCGAGCTCGTGGGTCCGCAGGTCCGGATTGACTCCGGTCGCGTCGAGGATCTTCCGGGCCCGGGCGTTCCCGATGCCATAGATGTAGGTCAGAGCGACCTCGATCCGCTTTCCTCGGGGGAGGTCGACACCAGCAATACGAGCCATGTTATCCCTGCCGCTGCTTATGCTTGGGGTTGCGGCTGCAGATGATCCGCACCACCCCGCGCCGACGGATGACCCGGCAGTGCTCGCAGATGGGCTTCACGCTGCTACGAACCTTCATATGCAGATACTCCAAAGGGCGTTTCTGGTAGAGCTAACTAGTATAACCAAGCCGGGCGGCACCCTCAACCGGCTACCTGGGATATGTCCGTCTCGGCTTCCGAAGGGGCCCCGGTGAGGATTCGGGGCCCAGCGGCGGTGAGGGCGACCGTGTGTTCGAAATGGGCTGATCGGCTGCCATCCGAGGTCACCACCGTCCACCCATCCTCCAAGGTCCGGATACGGTCCGAGCCGAGGGACAGCATGGGCTCGATGGCGAGCACCATCCCCTCGCGAAGGAGGGGGCCGTACCCCTGGCGCCCGGTGTTGGGGACCTGGGGCTCCTCGTGCACCTCCCGGCCGATGCCGTGGCCCACCAACTCCCGGACGATACCCAGACCCTTGTCGCCCACCGTGCGCATGACCGCCGCGCCGATGTCGCCGACGTGCCCACCCACCTGAGCCGCCTGGACGGCCTCCTGGAGCGACTCGAGGGTGACCGCCAGCAGCCCCTCCGACTCCGAATCCACCTCTCCTACGGCGAAGGTCCAGGCCGAGTCGGAGCACCAGCCGTCCAGCCGGACGCCCACATCCACCGATACGATATCACCGGACTGGAGCGCCCTGGACCGGTCGGGGATCCCGTGGACGATCTCCACGTTCACCGAGATGCACACGGCTCCGGGGAATCCGTAGAGACCCTTGAAGGCCGGCACGGCGCCGTCGAAGGACCGGATGAAATCCTCACAGCGGCGATCCAACTCCCCCGTCGTCAGCCCGGGATGGAGCCATTCCCTCACCTCCTGGAAGAGGGCGCCGATCACGCGGCCGCCTCGGGCCATGATCTCGATCTCCCCCGGGCTCTTCAGGTGGATCACCTTCCGCCCTCCCGGCCCAGAGCCCCGATCAGCGAAGACTGAACGGTCTCAACCGGTCGGTCTCCGTCGAGGCGCCGGAGGTCCGTCCCGCGGCTCTCGTAGTACGCGACCAGCGGCTCCGTTTGACGACGGTAGACCTCGAGGCGGTTCCGGACCGTCTCGGGGTCGTCGTCCGCCCGGTGGGTGAGGGCCGCGCCACACACGTCGC
>JARRPL010000074.1:0-16943 GCA_037382905.1 Gemmatimonadota bacterium
GTGAGAGAGCTCGAGGGCGCCGTCATCAAGCTTCTGGCGTTCTCTTCCCTCACCAACCAGGAGGTGACCGTGTCCCTCGCCCGCACCGCCCTGTCCGGGATGCTGCGGGAACCGGGGGAACCGGATCCCACGGCCGGACTCACCCCCGAGCATCTCAAGCGGATCGTGGCCAAGGAGTGGGATGTGAAGGTGGAAGCCCTGGCGTCCAGAAGGCGCACCAAGGACCTCACCGTCCCCAGGCAGGTCGCCATGTTCTTCCTCAAGGAGCTCCTCCACCTGCCCCTCGTTCAGATCGGAGACCTCTTCGGCGGCCGGGACCACTCCACCGTGATCTATTCGATCCAGAAGGTCGAGGACTCCTGCAACCAGGATCCGAACTTCAAGCACCGGGTCGAAGAGATCCGCTCCAGGCTCCTCCGTTCATGAATCCACATCTCGTGTGGAAACGTCGTGGAGAGCCTGTGACTTCTCCACGCACTCCACACCCGCCGCGCGATCACTCCGGGCTCCGTCCACATCTCCACATCCGACTCCACAGCCCCACCGATGCCTCGAACCCGGCGTGGCGTATGGCCAATCGGGGGGTCGGATCGTCCGTCTTCCACATTCCCACACCCTCTACTACTTCTTTCTTTATTCTTCTCTTACAAAGAGATTAGACCCCGTCGTTCCGCGAGACACGATCCCACGGAGAGAGCACTCCCATGCAATTCACGGTGACCCGGCAGAACCTCCATCAGGGTCTGGCTTCGGTCTCGGCCAGCATCCCCACGAAGACCACCCTCCCCGTTCTGTCGAACATCCTGTTCGAGACCACGGAGGGCGGCGTGTGGATGAGCGGCACCGACCTGGACGTCTCCATCCGGGTGAGGATCCCGGCGGAGGTGCAGGAGCCGGGGAGCCTGACGGCGCCGGGGAAGAAGCTTCAGGAGATCACCCGCGAACTCCCGGATCAACCGGTGGAGATCAACACCCGGTCGGATCAGATCGAGCTGTCTTGTGGGCGGGCCCGATTCAAGCTGAACGGTCTGCCGGCGGACGAGTTCCCCTCCCTTCCCGGAGTGACGTTCGAGACGGGGATCGCGGTCCCGGGGGACGATCTTCAGAAGCTGATCCACCACACCTCGTTCGCCGTCTCCACCGAGGAAAGCCGCCCGATCCTGAACGGTGTGCTCTGGGAGCTCCGGGACGGCTCCATGCGGATGGTGGCCACCAACGGACACCGCCTGGCACGGATGGGACTCCAGACGGGGCCGACGGATGCCGGAAGCACCGTCTTCATCGTCCCGCCTGCCGCCCTCCAGCAGGTCCAACGGCTCTTCAAGGACGTGGACGAGATCCAGGTCTCCTGGGACGAGGGCGAGGGGGGTGCCCGGAAGAACCATCTGGGCTTCCGGGCCAACGGGGTCGAGGTCTATACCCGTCTGATCGAGGGGACGTATCCCAACTACGAGCAGGTGATCCCCAAGGACAACGACAAGATCGCCGTGGTGGACAAGCGGTCTCTCGAATCGGCGGTGCGCAGGATGGCGGTGGTGGCCAGCGACCAGACCCATCGGATCCGTGTCACCCTCGAGGAGGACCGGATGCATCTCAACGTGCTCACTCCCGACCTCGGGGAAGGGCACGACGAGCTCGAGCTCTCCTACGGGGGGGAGCCTCTCGAGATCGGCTTCAACGCCACCTACCTCCTGGAGGTCCTCCGGTACATGCCGTCGGACGAGGTACGCATGACCTTCAAGGCACCGGAACGGGCCGCCACGCTGGAGCCTTCCGTGGCAGAAGGGGACGAACCCATGGACTACCTCTGCCTTGTGATGCCGTTGCGCCTGCTGGACTGAGGTCGGGAGGGTTCCCAGGGGACCGGGAGATGGCGGTTTCCCGGCGTCAGGAGGCTGCTCGAACTCGGGCCGCTTCCAGGAGATCGGGCCCCGAGTACACGGAGACGAGGCGATATCCCGCCTTGGCGAGCCTCTCCTCGCCCCCTTCCTGACGGTCCACGAGGGTCAGCACCCCGACCACCGAGGCGCCGAACTCCTCGATGGCCTCGATGGCCTTCAGGGCGCTGCCACCGCTGGTCATGGAGTCCTCGATCACCAGGCAACGGGCTCCCCGTGGAAGCCCTCCTTCGATGCGTTGACCCGTACCGTGGGTCTTGGCCTCCTTCCGGACCGAGAATCCGTCGAGGGCGTGTCCGCGCTCGAAGCTCTCCCGAGCGAGGGCGTAGGTGACGGGGTCGGCCCCCAGCGTCAGCCCCCCCACGTGGGTGGGATCCAGGCCGGAATCCCGAAGCGCCTCCCAGCACACCCGACCCGTCAGATGCTGACCCTCGGCAGACATGGTGGTGCGTCGGGCGTCCACGTAGTAGTCCGACCGGGCTCCGCTGGCCAGGGTGAAGTCTCCCAGGCGGACGGAGCGGTCCACCAGGATCTCCATGAGTCGTTCACGAGCGTTCATGGAGGGAACGCTTCCCTCCCGGACCCGCCGCGTCAAGCTCTCCCTGAGGGCCCTGGATCCGAGCGCGTGTCGGGAGGCTGCGACGGCGACGTCCAGGGAAGGGTGAGGGCCCAGGCCAGCTGGCCGCCATGGTGGGAGAACGAGAGGTCGCCGAACGAGAGCTCTTCTCCGTCGAGGTACAGGAAGGGAGGACGCCGGCCGATCCGACCGGGGGTGCACCGGACCGCGAGCCGATCTTCCGCGACATCCAGAAACCGGGCAGCGTCACGCCGGGCGAGAAGGCGGACGAACGCCGACGGTCGACTGTGGACCGCGTCCCGTTCCGCCCGGGAGAAGTGGGCCTCGCACCACTCCTCGAAGGGCTCTCGGAATTCCAGGACGGCCTCCGCCTCGTCGCAGCTCATCTCCGAGACCATCACCAGGGAGGAGGGATCGTTCCAGGCATGAACCACGATCCGGTCCGGGTCGGCGCGAACCGTGAGGTCCAGCACGATGTCCCGATACCGGAGGGTGGTCTGGGGATTCCGGGGTGGGTCGGTCACCTGGAAGGCCCGGTGACGAAAGACCGGTGGATTCCCCAGGATCTTGCTGGCCACCTTGAAGCCCGCCTCCTTGGAAGCCCACAGGGTCCACGTCTCCGCGACCGGATCCTCCGCGGCGTCGATGCGGTCTCGTTCCTCTTCCGTGAAGACCCGCTCCAGAAAACGGCGGCTGAGACGTCGGTTCCGGAGGCGGTCGGCGGTGAGATCCACCACATCGACCCCTACGAATCGCCCCTCCCGGGGCAGAGCCGGTGCGGCGATATCGGTGCTCATGACCCTTACGATCCTGCGACGGGACCGTTGGGTCAAGCGCCGCCGAGGGCCTCCCGCACCGGGCCGGGAATCCGCATGGGTCTACCGTTGGGACCGATCCAGACGGCCACGACCTGAGCCCGGGCGTACGCGAGATCGGGATCGCGGGCATCCACCGCGGACTGGTGGAACGTCATGCTGGAATGCCGGAACCCCACGACGCCGGTGTGGATCTCGAGGCTCGTCCCTTGGCGAACCTCCTTGAGATAGTCCACCTCCACACGGACGACGTGGACGCCCTCACCACGGCTGCGTATCTCTTCTGCCAGGAGTCCCTTCGCCGCGAGCGTTTCGAACCGGGCGTGCTCGAAGTAGTTCAGGTAGACCGCGTGGTTCAGATGCCCGAAGGCGTCGAGCTCGTAGCTCCGTGCTGAGACGGGACAGCGGTGGAGGATCTCCATGGGGTCGGGGCGAGCGCCGGGATGGCCTCCCCGAGGCTACCCGGCGGCCACGCGAGGGGAGAGGGCGCCGAAGCGTCGCTCCCGGCTGCGGAAGACGGACACGGCCTGGGTCAGCTCCGCCTCTCCGAAGTCCGGCCAGAGCGTGGGCGTGAACACGAACTCGGCGTAGGCGCACTCCCAGAGGAGGAAGTCGCTGAGGCGCTCTTCGCCGCTGGTGCGGACCAGGAGGTCCACGTCCCGAACGTCCCCTTCGTCGTGGATGGCCCGAGCCAGCGCCTTGGAGAACCGCTCCCGGCAGACTGGATCCGGACTCCCCCGGAGGAGCTCGGCCGCCTGGACGAGGGCGTCCCGTGCGGAGTAGTCGATCGCCAGTCTCAGCTGGAGACGGGTGCCGGCGCTGGTGGCCTGCTCCGCCGCCTCCGCCGCCTGCAGTACCCTGCGGGGCAGACGGTCCCTCCGTCCCAGCAGCCGCACCCGGACTCCCTTCTCCACCAGCTCCGCCGTCTCGGTCCGGAGGTACCGGTGCAGCAGCCGCATGAGGGCGTTCACCTCGGGGCGGGGACGACTCCAGTTGTCCGCGGAAAAGGCGTAGAGCGTCAGCGTGTCGATCCCGAGCCCGGGAGAGGCCTCTACGACTCGACGGACGGCGGAGGCGCCCTCACGGTGTCCGTGGGTGCGGGGGAACCCCCGGGTCCGGGCCCAGCGACCGTTCCCGTCCATGATGATGGCGACGTGCAACCCCGGCGCGCTGCTCACGGATCTCCTCCGTCCCGGGTCGCTCGGATCAGGGCCTCCATATGGGCCAGATAGCCGTCGAGCTCCTGCTGTCCCCTTGGGGTCAGGGTGAACTCGGTGCGAGGAGTGCGGCCGTCGAAGGACTTGGTGCAGAGCACGTATCCGGCCTCTTCCAGCTTGCGGGCATGAGCCGAGAGGTTGCCGTCGGTCAGGTCCAGGATGCCCTTGAGGTCGTTGAAGGTCAGCGAACCATTGACGGCCAGGGCGCTGACGATCCCCAGGCGGACACGCTCGTGGATGAGCCGGTCGAGCTCCAGGGGTCCCCCGTCCTGGTCCACTCCATCGACGCTCCACAGCCGACGAGTGGCCGAGGCCAGATCATCGACGGGACGAGGCGTCTCAGCCACCATGCCTCCGGGCGATGACCAGGCCGAAGACCACGTGAAGCCCACCGAACCCTGCCGCCATGAAGGCACCTCCCCATTCCCGGGGTGCCAGAAGGGCGAGCCCGCCGAGAAGCAGGAAGCACAGCCCCATCACCGGGATCGTCCGGACCGAGAAGGCGCCGCCGGAGGTCACGGAGGTGCCGTAGAGGAGCAGCCAGACCGCCGGGAGGAGGGTGGTCTGGCCTGCCTGGTGCAGCGGGAATGTCAGCAATCCGCCCACCAGGAGTGCAGGCACCACGCCGAGGATCAGCTTGCGCCCGGGCCCACGGAAGAGGGGTTCTCCGATCTCCCTGGCCTTCCACGCGGTCGCCGTGGTGGCGATCAGGATGGCGAGCACCGCGGCGGCCATCCAGACCACGACCCACCGGTCGGGTCCCGCACCGCGGGTGAGGCCCCAGGCCACCAGCGCGACGGCGCCCATGAGGACGAGCGCACCGCCGGATACGGCGGTGAAGGCCGACGACCTCTCCATGGTCTTGCGGATGTACTGGAGATCGTCGATGGCCCGATCGTGGAGGGCTACGGGGGGCCGTCTGGGGCCGATGTGGGGAATCGGTTCGGACATCGAGGGGCCGGAGAACGGGGTTCGACGAACCGCATCACTTTGTGATGCAAAGTCACACTCTCCAAGCTAGGCGTGCCGGGTCCGGCGGCACAAGACTCTCGAGGGAACGGGGCTGTCCGTGCGGGCGCCGTCCCGGATCAGGCGATGAGCCTCAGGGCCGACGGGAGTACCTCCACCTCGAGCTCGCGACCGGAAGCGACGAAGAGGTCGCCGTCCACTTCGAAGCGAGGGGCATCCTGGAACCGCAGCTGGAAGCCGGCGGCGTCGAGCATCTTCACCTCGGGCTCTCCGGTGTGCCGACCCCTCCCCGCCCGGTTGAACAGGGACATCCGTCGAAGGGGAGTCGCGTCCTGGATGACGCAGGCGTGCAGCTTCCCGTCGCTGACGTCGGAGCCCGGGGCGATGGGGAAACCGCCGCCGAAATACTCGCCGTTCGTCACGGTGACCATGAGGTGGTTGGCGAGCGTGGTGGGCGGCCCGTCGGTGGCCAGCGACATCGAAAGGCCCTGGAACCGGAACAACTGCTGGAGGGCGGTCCACTTGTACAGGAGCTCGCCCCGAAGGAAGCGAGCTCCCGCGGCCGCGTCGACCACGGCCACGTCGAACCCCACCCCCACCACGTTCAGGAAATGGCGCGGTCGTTCCGGAGACGCCCCCGTCTTTCCCTCCTCGGCGGGACGGCTCGGCGTCGCGACCCGACCCACATCGACGGTACGCGTCCGACCCGCCGCGATGCGACGCACCGCCCCCTCCTGATCCCCGTAGCGTAGACCCAGGTTGCGGCCGAAATCGTTCCCGGTTCCCGAGGGCAGGAGCCCCAACGCCACATCGTCGCGACCCGAGGCCACGCTGCGATCCGCCACATGGCTCCAGGTACCGTCCCCCCCGCCAGCTCGTACTCGTGCCCCGGATGCTGCGTGACTTCCACAATGGCACCGGGGACGTGCGCCGCCAGGAGCTCCTCGTACCGGCGCAACCGACGGGCCCCCCGCCCCCGGCCTGAAGCCGGATTGACGATGACCCGCACCTGTGGCCCGGCGATCACGGACCCTGAACTCAGAGCGTCTCCAGCTCCTCGAAGGTCTGAACGCCGGCCCGGTACCACTCCTCCCGGAAGGGGAAGCTGGACACCTCCTCGAGCGTGAGCATCGAGGTCATGGGGTGGGGATGGAGGATCAGTTCGCCCTCCTCCTCCTCATGCTCCGAATGAGGCGCATCCTGGAAGATGTTGACCTTGAAGTTCCCCTCGCTCCCCACCGACTCACCCGATGTGAAGCAGTGATACGGGTTGGTCACCGGCGCGAAGTCGTGCTCCGTGACGGTGAGCTCCACCACGGGCTCTCCCTGGTCGCTGACGACCACGGTCATGGCTCCGTCCGACTCCTGGAAGGAGAAATCCAGGGCCTCGGGGTGGTGCGGAAGCTTCCAGCGCTCGATGGCGTGCTCCCGGGATGCGTCGGTGCTGGTGGCCACCATGAACGGAAAGAAGGCCGCCTTCGGCAGCGCCCTGCCCGACTCCACCAGAGGCGGAGTGATCACGGCGAGAACGAGCTCGTCGTACTCACCCACCTCGCTGTCGGAAAAGCGGAACGCCAGCGCCGCCATCACGCTCCGTTCGTGCTGGATCTCCACGGGCTGCAGATGGTCGGGAAGGATGCGACGCGCATCCTTGGTGCTGATCTCGAAGAACCCCCCGACGCAGCAGTCGAATCCATACCGGGTGAGGTTCATCACGCGATGATCCCGTTACGGCGAAGGACGCGGATGATGATCTCGGCCCCTTCGTCCAGCTGTTCCCGCGTGTGGGCCGCCGAGATGGACATGCGGAATCGGGACTTGTGCTTGCCCACCGCCGGGTACCGGACGGGGTTGATGAAGACCCCCTCCCGCAGCAGCTCCTCGCCCAGGTCGAAGATCCGGGCGTCGTTCCGCACCATGATGGGGATGACCTGGGATTGGGAGTCACCCACGTCCACCCCGCCCTCCCGGAGGCGACGCTGCATGAAGTCCACATTCTCCCACAGCCGCGTCCGCAGCTCCGGCTCGTCCGCCGCCAGCTCCAGCGCACGAAGAATCCCGGCCGTCACCGTGGGCGCCAGGGCGCAGGAGAAGAAGCGGGAGCGGGAAAAGCCGCGGAGGTAGTCGATGAGCGCCTGACTGCCGGCCAGGAATCCACCCTGACCCCCCAGACTCTTGGAGAAGGTGCCGATGTGGAGGTCGACCTCGTCATCGAGACCGAAGTGCTCCGCCACCCCGCGGCCATTCTCACCGAACACGAAGGTGGAGTGAGCCTCGTCGATGAGGATGCGGGCATCGTGGCGCTTGGCCACCTCAACGATCTCGGGGAGCGGCGTCACGTCGCCGTCCATCGAATAGACCCCTTCGACGATGACCAGCTTCTTTCCCTCGAAGCCCCGAAGCTTCCGATCCAGGTCGTCGGCGCGGTTGTGCCGGAAGAACCGGCTCTTGGCCTTCGAGAGGATCATGCCATCCACGATGGAGGCGTGGGCGTACTGGTCGGCGACGATGAGGTCCCCGGACCGCATCAGCCCCGCGATCACGCCCACATTGGCACTGTAGCCGGTAGGGAAGATCAGGGTGTCATCCTTGCCCTTGAACTCGGCGAGGCGCTTGGCGAGCTGGCGGTGGAGGTTTGTGGTCCCCGAGAGGATCGGCGAGCCGGAGGAGCCTCCGCCGTAGATGTCCACGGCCTCCTTGATGGCCTCCTTGACCTCGTCCCGGTAGGAGAGACCCAGGTAGTTGTAGGACGCGAAGTTGATGAGCCCCTTCCGGATCTCGTGGGTCTTCGTGTCCTCCACGTCCACCCGAGTCGAGGGGGCGGTATGGATGGGCAGCTCGTACTGGTAGTATCCCCGGTTCCGGACCTGGCTGTACCAGTCCTGAAAGGGCTCCAGCATGGCAAAGGGGTCGTCCCCGGCGCCGAAGTAGAAGTTCGTGTAGTCGTAGTCCATGGGGTCGGACTGGACGATGCGCTCCCCTTCGTCCACGGAAGCAATACGATTGTGGCGCTTCACCCCGGACGGGCCCGCCTCGGCGTTGGTCATGGCCTTCGCGTCTTGAAGTGTGTCCTCATTACTCATTAGCCTTCGCCCCTTAGCTGAGTCCGCCCTGGAGAGGCGCCCTTGTTGATTCTGTCGGTATTCCGCCCGCTCGGGAGCGGCGCTTGAGCATCCGCGGCACGTTGACGTTGGCCGCGCTGGCCGTCGCCCTCCTGTGCGGCGATCTGGTGCAGCGACTCGTGATCGCGCCCCTGGTCTGGCTGATTCCGAGCCGCCGTCATGTGATCCTGGGATTCTGGCAGCAGTTCATCGCCGCCATGGTTCTGTGGGCGGTCCGCGTCATCGGCGGAGCCCGTACTGGACATATCCCGCAAATTCCGGCGGGGTCCGGAGACCTGGTTCTCATGAACCATCAATCCCTCCTGGACATCCCTCTCGTGGTCCGGAGCCTCAGGCCCGTGTATCCTCGGATCGTGACCCGTGAGCGGTACGCCTCGGGCAAACCGCTAATTTCGCATATGGTCCGCCTGTATCAATACCCGACCGTAAATCCACGGGCAACCGGTCGAGCGGACCTCAAGCGCCTCGCCGAGACTGCCGCGAGTTCGCCGGTTCCATTGGTGATCTATCCAGAGGGGACCCGGACTCGCGACGGCTCCATCGGGCGCTTCAAGAGAACCGGGCTCCGAGCGATCCTCCCGGCCCGTGATTGGCGGGTCTGGGTCGTAGCCGCGGACGGCTACTGGGAGTGCGCCAAGCTGGTGGATTTCCGGGCGAACGTCTCGAAGATTCGTGGGACCATGCGGGTCGATGGACCGTTCGCGGCACCCTCTTCCGAGGCGGGTACCGAGGCTGTGGACAGGTTCATCGACGAGTTGGAGTCCTTGATGAAGGGACTCCTGAAAGACGTGCGCACAGAGAAGTTGCCCTCGGGAGCCGAGTCGTGAGCCGTCAGGATTCGGTTGAGTTCCAGAACGACCACGCTCCGGCAGTGGCACGGGAGCTGGCCTCGGAGCTCGTCGATGCCGGGGGTGGGCACATCGATGCGATCCTCCTTTACGGCTCCCAGCTCCACCGTTCCTCTCCGTCGCCGCACTCGGCCTGGGATCTGGTGGTCCTGGTGGACGCCTATCCGCCCTTCCACTCGGCGCTCTCGGATTCGGGACACCATACCCGCTCCCCGAGCATGCTCAACCTCATGGGCTCGATCCTGCCGCCCTACGTGACGGCCTTCGAGCCGTGGGGGGACGGTCGGCCCCTGGCCAAGTGCCTCGTGCTCACGCGGGCCCAGTTCCAGCGAGCCATGGGACCCCGCTCCCAGGATCACTTCCTCAAGGGGCGACTCGTGCAGCATGTAGAGGTGGTCTGGGCCCGGTCGGCCGAGGTGGTCGAGTCCGTGGAGGACACCTTGGCGTCGGCCCGGAGGGAGACGCTGCACTGGGTCGCGCCCTTCCTGGGTGACGAGGTCTTCGACGTTTCGAGCTACACGAAACGGATGCTCTCCGTCTCCTTTGCTGGAGAGGTGCGCCCGGAGGCCGCGGACCGGGTGATGGAGGTGTGGAGGTCTCAGGAGGGGTGGCTCGAGTCCCGGTTCGAGGAGGTCCTGGAGGATGCCGCCGAGGATGGCGTCCTGGAGGATCTGGGAAACGGAAGATTCCGCCTGGCCCACCCCCCGGGAGCGTGGGCTCGGAAGAGGCGTCAGCTGTACTTCCTCCGCTCGAAGTACCGGAGCGTGGCCCGCTGGTCCAAGCATATCGTGACCTTCAACGACTGGCTCACCTACATCCAGCGCAAGGTCGAGCGCCGGACCGGCATGGACATCCCGTTGACCCCCGCCGAGCGGAAGTGGCCCCTCCTCCTCCTCTGGCCCAAGGTGTTCAGAGTGCTCCGGGAAGGTCGCCGGGTGGGAAGCGACCGGGAGTTGGGCTCGTGACCCGGGAGGTCACCGCGCTTGCGGTTGTTCTGGCCCTGGCGCTGCTGAGCATGCCGGTGTACGCGGTGGTGGGGGCTCGAAAGGAGGACACACTGGAGTCCTCTTCTCGCGGGAAGTTCGTTCTGGGCGGATTCCTGCGTTCCTGGTTCTACTGGGTCGTCCACCCCGTGGTGGCGGGTTCGGTGGCCCTGGGCCTCTCGCCCACCTTCTTCAACCTTCTGGGCGTCGCCTTCGGAGTGGCTGGCGGGGCGGCCTTTGCCACCGGTCACCTGGCGCTGGGGGGCTGGGGAGTCATCCTCGGGGGCGCTGCCGACGCGGTGGACGGTCGGATCGCTCGGGCTCAGGGCGTCGCCGGCCCCCGGGGCGCCTTCCTCGACGCCACTCTTGATCGCTTTGCCGAGTTCGGAGCCTTCGTGGGCCTCGGGCTCTGGTTCCGAGATGATCCTCTCGCACTGGGCCTGGTGATGGCTGCTCTGGGCGCAAGCCTCACCGTGAGCTATGCCCGGGCCCGAGGGGAAGTCGAGGGTGTCCTGTGCACGGCAGGGGTGATGCAGCGAGCGGAGCGACTCCTGGCGCTGGGCCTGGGCGGTCTCCTGGATCCGGTGATCGCGCCCCGGATCGGGGATGGTGAGCCGGGAGGATTCCTCTTCTGGGCTGTGGCGCTGGTGGCTCTCGGGACTGTGGCCACCGCCATCTACCGGACCGTCTGGATCGCACAGCGCCTTCCACGGCCCGGGTCGTGACGACCACCGTTCAGAGCCGGGGGCCTGGGGTAAGACGGTCGTACCGACGTCGTTCGATCCTGGGCTGATCGAAAGACGAACACGAAAGGGCCGCCCCCGAACGGTGGCGGCCCCTACGCTCCGAAGTCGATTCGGATCAGGCGTTTTCCATCTCCACGTCCCAGCGGATCTCCCACTCGAGCTCCCTCAGCTCGCGGCGAAGCCCGGCGAGCTCCTCGGCGGTCTCGGACCGAAGCTCAGTGAACTCTTCGTCGGACTCTGCCACGACGTCGCGGGTCTCCTCACGGAGTTCCGTCCAGCCGTCCTGAACCTCGTCCAACTCCTCCCGATACTCCTCGGCCGCTTCTTCGTCCAGGCCGTCGAGCTCCGCCCGAAGATCGTTCATCTCCGACTCCATGGCGCCGAGCCGCTCGTCCATGGCTGCCGAGAAGTCCTCAGCGGTGGCCACAGCCTCCAGCCGGGCCCGGTCCAGCTCGTACTCGAGCTCGCTGGCCCGCCGTGCAAGGTCACGCCGCGCCTCCGCCATTTCCTCCTCGGTGGCGGCCTCCATGGAGTTCAGATCCTGCTCCAGCTCCTGTCGTGTCCGCTGTAGCTCTGCAATGGACTCTTCCCATTCTGCCCGCGCTTCATCGTCCATCTCTTGCATCTCGGCCTCGAGATCCGAGAGGGCCTGGTCGGCGGACTGGACGCTCCGCTGCATCGCAGCGCCGAACTCCTGCGTCTCCTCACTGATTTCGGCCTGTGCGGTGGCGGCTGCCGATTCCATGTCGGCTTCCATCTCCGCCTCCTGGGATTCGGTGCAGGCGCTTAGGCCGATCACGGCGGAAAGTCCTAGTACGAGTAGCGTCTTCGGTTCTGAAAACATGAATTCTCCGTTGTATGGTCGAAAAGAAACGAAGCCGGACGTGGCGCGATCCGCAGACCGCTTGCCCTGCCCGCTAGGGTCATTCGGGGTTGCAAGGTGCATACCAGCCACGCTCGTTCCCTCGGGACGAGGCCGACAGCGGCGGGGGCCAGGCTAGTCGAGAACGGGCCTGGAAGAGGGCTCCCACGAGGCGGCGGGAGGTGCCATCCTCGTCGGGAAAAACGAAAGGGACGGGGCCATGGTAGCCCCGTCCCCCATGTTCGTGTTGCTGCGTTTCAGCTCCCGGGGTCGGACTCGAACCGACGACCCTCTGATTAACAGTCAGATGCTCTAACCAGCTGAGCTACCCGGGATCGTCCCCTGATGGGGAATGGTAACGCTACCCAAGCGCCCTCAGGGTGTCAACGGGCGAATACCCCTCCGGACCTGGGCCGTCAGCCCATCTGCGTGCTCGGGCCAGGATGGTGTGGATCGCAGGCAGGATATCGTAGGACCGACCCCAGATCTCCTCGAATCGTGCTCGGGCCATGAGGGCGCCACGCCGCCCGAAGCAGGCTCCCAGAGCCGGGCCGGGATGTGGGTATACCCGCTCGAACTGATGGAATCCCATCAGTACGCTCCGGGGTCCCCTGGCGTCGGTGAATACGGTGAAGTCGGGAGACCAGCCGCCCAGGGGTGCGACCCGGATCCGCATCCGGCCCTCTTCCATCAGCCGGAGGAAAAGGGTGAGACGGGCGCGTGCCTCCGGCCTGGCCATCAGGACGTGGGCCTCTGCGTCGAGAGCCGCCGCTCGGACTCGGGCGAGGACAAGACGGACCGAGTGGATTCCTTCGAGTTCCCGGTCCAGATCGATGGCGCTGAGACGCAGGCGTTTCACCGCCAGGTCGACGGACCAGGACTGCTTCATCTCGTGTCGGAAACGGCCCCGGAAACCGCCGGCATCCCGCTCATCGAAGATCGTGGGCGTAGTCATGGTTCACACGATGCAGGCGTCATCGGGGCGCCTCTATGGGCAGGTGAGTCCCACGAGGGCGGGCGTCCGCGGCGCTATCGTCCCGTGTCGCCGGGGTCCATGGAGAGACGGGTCTGGTCCCGGCCCACGGTGGGGAGCTGGTGGCAGCGGCGACACCGGGCTTCGTAGTGCTCCAGCCCGCCGACCTGAATCGTGGGGCCTTCCTCCGGGGCCGGTTCGCCGTCCACCAGTCTTTGGTTCCGGGTAGCCGGCTCTCCACATTGGACACAGATGGCGTGGAGCTTGTCCACCTTCTCGGCCACCGCCATCAGCGCAGGCATCGGCCCGAACGGACGACCGCGGAAATCCATGTCCGTGCCCGCGAGAATGACGCGGATTCCAGCGCTGGCCAGGCTGTTCGACACGGTGACGATCCCGGCATCCAGGAACTGGACCTCGTCGACGGCCACCACCTGGGTCTTCGGCCCCACCAGATCCTGCAATTCGCGGGAGCCGGAGACCGGGGTCGCCTCCAGCGTCCGACCGTCATGGGAATGTACCGCGAGGACCCCGGTGTATCGGTCGTCGAGAAAGGACTTGAAGACCTTGACCTCACGCCTCGCCAGAAGCGCCCGTCTCACTCGTCGGATGAGCTCCTCGGACTTGCCCGAGAACATCACTCCGGTGATGACCTCGATCCAGCCGTTCTGTCGTCCCATCACACCTCGCCGCTCCAGCCGCCATGCCCCATTGTCCTTCAGCCGCCTCTTATGCAAGCTAACGTCCCTTCACCTTCGCTCTCCAAGCAAACCCAGCCACCCTTGGCCTTTCCCATGCGGTCCCAACTCGCGCTCCTGGTCGGAGCCTTCACGACACTCGTCGGGTGTTCGCAGGCTCCCCAGAGCCCTTCACCGCAGATCGGCGAGCCTACGCTCGTGGTCTACGTGGTCGTCGACCAGCTGCGTGGAGATCTCCTGGACCGCTACGCCGCCGCCTTTGACGGGGGCTTCCGCCGACTGATGGACGAGGGGATGGTCTTCGAGGGGGCATCCCACCGCCATTCCACCACGACCACCGCCGTGGGACATGCGACCCTCTCCACCGGGGTCGTCCCCGCCCGCCACGGTCTCAATGGAAACTCGTGGTCCGAACGTCGTCCGGACGGGTCCTTGGTCGACGTCTACGCCGTCGCGGACTCGACGGCGCCGATCGTAGGCCTTCCGGGTGTCCCTGGACGCTCCCCGGCGAATCTGATGCGAGACGGACTGGCGGACTGGATCCTGGAGCGGGATCCAGCGGCCCGAGTCGTATCGCTGTCGGCAAAGGATCGGGCGGCCATACCCATGGCCGGGCGAGCGCGCGGACACGTCTACTGGATTCAGCGCGAGGAGGGTCGCTTCGTGACCTCCACCCACTATCGAGAGGCGTATCCGGGTTGGGTCGCGGACTTCAACCGGAGTCGGATGCCCCTCTTGCTGGGTGATTCGGTGTGGCAGCAGTCGACGCCCGTGGGGATCCGGGAGCTGGCGCGGCCCGACCCGGCGTCGTACGAAGGGGACGGGATCCACACCACCTTCCCTCACGTGCGGTCCCAGGAGACCGACGGTCCCATGCCGTACGCCCAGTGGAACTGGTCCGGCGGCACCCCCGCCCCGGACCGGGCCGTGCTGGAGCTTGCGGAGGTGGCGGTGGAGGAGTTGGAACTGGGTCGGCGCGGCACCGTGGATTACCTCGCCCTCTCGTTCTCCCAGACGGATTACGTGGGTCACGGTTATGGCCCCCTGAGCCAGGAGCAGCTCGACAACCTGCTGCGACTGGACGCTGTACTCGGAGACCTGTTGGACATGTTGGACCGCAGAGTAGGCCCCGACCGCTGGGTCCTGGGCCTGTCGTCGGATCACGGCGTCATGACCACGCCGGAGTGGCTGCAGCACGAAGGACGCGGAGCGCGACGACTCGAGCTAGAAGACTTTCGCCGGATCCGTGAGCTGGTGTCGACGGCGGAGGCAGGCGGCGGAGGGCGCCAGGAGGTCCGGGATCGCATTGCGGAGGCCGTGGGCGCCCTGGACGTCGTGGCTCAGGTCTATCGGACCGAAGAGTTGAAGAGCGAGGGCCCCGACACGCTGGCCGCCCTCTTCGCGGCGGCGACGGTTCCCGGGCGGATGACCGGGATCCTCGGAGCCTATGATCTGCACCTTTTGTTCAGAGAGGCGGTCCTGGCCCGTCCGGGAACCGGCACGACCCACGGATCGCCCTACTGGTACGACCGTCACGTCCCCTTCATCCTCCGAGGTCCTGGCATTCCCGCCGTCCGCCGGTCCGACGTGGCTGTTCACACCGTGGACATGGCTCCGATTCTCGCCGGCCTGGCGGGTATTCCCGTCCCGAACGACCTGGACGGGAGGGTGCCGGAAGGCCTTGGGCGGGGCGTGCCTTAAGATAACTTTATAAAGTTTCCTTTATTGAATATTCTTTGTTCCCTAGACCCTTGCTGGAATGGCGGGTTTCTTGTCAAATAGTCTTTGCTTGACAGGGCCGCGAGCCGCCCCCAATAGTGGGGTGGATCTTCAGAAACATTTGATTCCCGATCGGCGCTCCGGGACTGGTCGTTCCGAAAGGGCCCTTCGTGGCTGGCCTTCCCACTCCGATACCAACCAACAGACCAAGGCAGCGGTGTCGAATGAGTCTGAAAGCCTTTTCTTTGCCTCGGAAACACTCTGCCGGAGCTGACGGTTGGCCGTCATCGTCCTCGGAGAAGTCCCTTTGATGGGCGCCCAGGAGCGACCGGCGCCCAATCGTTGGACCATCAGCGGCGTCGAGAACCTTCTCGGATCCCTCACGGGTGTGATGTCCGTCCGGCTGGTTGCAAAGCCCGGGAGTGACATCGAGGAGATTCACCTCCTCACCACAGAAGAGGTGACCCCCAAGCAGACCGTCCGGAACGTCGAGTCGGCCCTGATGGCCCATTACGACCTCGCCGTGGATCACCGGAAGATCTCCGTCGCTCGGACCACCGTGGCACCTCCCCCTCCCCAGCCTACCGCCTCGCCGCCTCTGGCTGCGGAATCCAAGGCGCCACCCCGCAACACTGTCGTGCGACCTCTCCCCACAAGCCAGGAGCCCCGGATCCTCTTCCTCGGCCACCAGGTCGAGACGCAGCGATCCCAGCAGGTGAGGATGGTCGTCGCGGTGGAGTGGCAGGGCGAACGCTACGAGGGCGAGGCCAAGGGTCCCGCCGTCGCCCGCGGTCGTCTCGAGGCTCTAGCCACCGCGACGCTGAAGGCAGCTCGCTCCGCCGCTCTGGCTCATGGGGCCGGGGATTTCGACCTCGTCCTGGACGGGGTCAAGCGGACGGAGGCGTTCGACCGGGATTACGTTCTCGTCGCGGTCCACGCCATGGCTGGCCGGACAATGACACCACTTGCAGGAGCCGCCGTCGTCGAGGATACCCCCGAGGAGGCGGTCATCATGGCAACCCTTCAGGCCACGGACCGCTGGGTCCGAGGCCGGTCGTAGAACCCCAACTGAGAAGGAGGTCCCCCTCGGTCCGTCCAGAGCGAAGTTGAGCGGAGAGCGGAGCCCAGCGATTTCCACTAGCGAGGAAGTCGACTCTCTCAAGTATAAAGGAGGTGAGGGCAAATGCTTTTCGACACACTGTTTAGCTTCATGGGTGCCGGCTTGGCACACATGCGCGGACTGTTGAATTGGTAGATGGCGACCGAGGGGACCTCTGCTCAGAGAACCATGGCCCAATCAAAGAAAGTCCAAATCTACGTCAGCCTCATGGCTGTCGGGGCAGCTCTTGCTGTCGTGTGGGTCGATTGGGGTGAGCTTGGGTCCTTGGACCTTACGGACTTCTCCGGATTCTTGGTCCTTCTCGTGGTTGGGCTCATTTCTGAGCATCAATCGGTTGGTACTGTCGAAGGCGACCGTCGGGGGTCCAGTCATACTATAACCTTCATTCCGCTCTCG
>JARRPL010000075.1:0-13664 GCA_037382905.1 Gemmatimonadota bacterium
ATGTGGAGGGGAGGGCGACGTGGCAGCGACTCCGGCCCGAGGAGGATCGATTCTACGGAGGAGAGGAGGAAATCCTGGGGGACTTCCTGATGAGCGGCCCCGGGGTCGAAGGTGTGGCCGGGGTCGAGATTCCCCTGAGCCCGCGCTGGGCCCTCGACCTGTCCGCGGCCATCGCCACCTACTCGGTGAGCCCGAACATCATCGAGGAGAATCCGGTGCTGGCGCCCGCCGAGTCCGGAACTCCCTGGCGGTTCGCCGCGGGAATCACGTGGTACCCCATCCGACACCCGGACTTCGGGAGGGCACCGTGAGCCGGTTCGACGACAGAGAGGTTCGGGTCTCCCCCCGGACCTCGACGGCGGCGTGGAGCCTCCTGGTCGCGGCCATGGGAACCGTGGCGACGACCGTCGCTCCGCTGGCCGCACTGGAGTCCGCAGGCGCCACGTCGAATTCTGGGGCGGTTGGGGCCCCGGAGGTGGATACGGTGACGGCCCGTGGGACGGACCGTTCCCCCTCCCCGTTCTTCCTGGAGGCCTCCGTTCCCGGGGCGGTCCCCGACTCGGTATCCGCCGTCCAGGCGCTGAGGGTGGCTCCCCTCTTCACCGTCCCCCGGGCCGTCGCGCCGATCCCGGCGGCGGGGCCCACCGGCGAAGGGGGCCCGGTCCAGGAGGAGGAGGTCTGGACCGACGCATGGGGCCAGGAGAGGAACTTCGGTCTCGCGACGCTGGGGACGTTGGCCGCGAACATCATCCCGTGGGCCTTCAACGAGCTCGTACCCTTCCGGCAGGAGCTCAAGATCAGCCAGATCTCCCCCCGGAGTTGGGGGCGGAACGTCCGCCGGGGCTGGCAGTGGGACGACAACGCCTTCCAGGTGAACTTCTTCGCCCACCCCTTCCAGGGGAACATGTACTACAACGCCGCTCGTTCGAACGGCTACAACTACTGGACGGGACTGGCGTTCGCCACCGCAGGGAGCTTCATGTGGGAGTGCTGTGGCGAGACCCACCTCATGTCCCTGAATGACTGGGCCACGACCTCCCTGGGCGGTGCGGCCTTGGGGGAGGCCCTCTACCGCACCACCTCCATGATCCTGGACAACCAGGCCACGGGAGGGAACCGGATCTTCCGGGAGATCGCCGCGGGACTCCTGAATCCCGAGCGGGGCTTCGCCCGGCTGGTTACCGGCAACACGATGCGGGTCTACGACAACCCGGAGGACCGGGCGGATCGGGACCCGGAAGATCTGGAGCTCCTGGTCTCCAGCGGCGTGCGGTGGGGGGAGTCGGCCCGGTCGTCGGACTACGGTCAGATCGACGATGATCTGCCACTCCACGGGTTCGTGGACGTGGACCTGTTCTACGGTACGATCCGAGGCCTTCACCGTCAGAAACCGTTCGACTTCTTCCGCATGGGGGCCCAGATAAACTTCATCAAGGGTCGGTCCATGGGAGAGATCCGGATTCGGGGCAACCTCTGGCACACCGACATCTGGCGGCCCGAGTCCGGGGTCCGGAAGCTGTTGATAATGCAGGACTTCGGGTACATCAACAATCCCATCTACGAGCGGGGTGGCGTGGGCGCCTCCCTGGTGTACCACCGGGAGTACGAAGCGGGTGAGCGCAATCGTCTGTCCTGGAACCTGTCGGGATCCTGGACCATCCTGGGCGGGGTCAACTCCCTTCCCGCCAAGATCCTCGCGGAGATCGAGGGTGCCCGGGAACGGTACCGGGAGTACGACTTCGGCATCGGACCCGGGGCCGCCGCGGGGTTCTTCTGGTCGAGAAACGGACGCCAGCTCCTCAATCTCACCTACGACCTGCGGTACTGGCGGACGGTCAACGGCTCGAACGGCTACGGGTTCGACTCGGACCACACGACGCAGGCGCTCCGTCTACGGGGCTTCATTCCCCTTCCGTTCCAGAACCTGAGCGTGGGCGTCGATTACGAGCTCTTCATCCGGGACAGCTACTACGAGTTCGCCGAGATCGGCGACGTGCATCAGCGGGCCCCGATCCTGAAGATCTTCGCGAGCTGGAACCCATCCCGGGGTGATTGGGTGGAGTGAGGCCGGACAGGGCAGGATCCACACACGATCTCGCCCCACGGCACTCGAACGGCCCGGCTTCTGCCGGGCCGTTCGTCCAGCCAACGCGCCTGGACCCCGGGGTGAGTCCGGCGCCGGGGCGAAGAAGACCCGGAGGTCCGTGACCCGGAGGTCCGACTTCTCGAGCCCCACCTCGAAGGACTCGATCTCCCGGGCCTTCTCCTCCCACTCGGCCCAGATCCCGGCGAGTTCCTCCTGGAGCTCCCGCTCCAGCGCTTCCACGGCGCCCAACCGATCCTGCATCTTCTCGGTGGCGCTCCGGAGGCGCTCCCCGGTCTTCTCCGCCCGGCTCCGGCGCGTGGAGAAGCGGGAGAGCGACCGGGTTCGTCCTCGCCCGCCCAGGAACATCCCCAGGAGGTCGCCGGCGCCGGACACGAGCTCCTCACGGCGGCGGTGCTCCGCATCCATCTCCAGCTCCCGCACCCGTCGCTCCTGGTCCCGTACCTGTCGTCGGGCCGTGGCGAGGCGGGACTCGTAGCGGTCTCGCAGCGTCTCGGCCTCGGCGTCGGCCGCATCCTCCGCCGCAGCCAGACACCGCTCCAGGAAGTCGTCCCGGGTCTCGTCCACCCTGGAGTAGAGCCCCAGGGCGCGGTTCCGGTAGCAGGTGAGGGTCCGGTTGGCGTACAGGAAGTCCTCCATGGCCGATCCCACCCGCTTCAGCGCCGAGATGGAGTCCAGCTCCGCCTCCGGAACGCGGTAGGTGGCCCCGTCCGGGGGCACGTCCCTGAAGTCCCGCTCGTCGTAGTCCACGATGAAGGCATCGGCGGGCTCGGACGTCCGGGTGAGGGGAAAGAAGAGCGCCTCCCACTCCTCCGTGTGACGCAGGTCCCCCCGCCGGTCGTCGAAGAGGAGCTCCAGGCGGGCTGCCAGCCCTGCGGTGAGCCGTCGCACCCCGTCCCCGGCCCCGATCTTCCCCGCCCAGGGTGCCGCCGGATCCAACCAGCCCACGGGAATTGCGTCGGCGACCCGGGGCTGGAGGGGCGTCTCGTCGTCCGCCAGGGCTCCGCGGCCGCCCTGGGGCGAGCCGCCGGCCCCTTCCGAGGGCTCCGTCTGGACGGCGTCACCGGGCGCCCCATCCGGCGGCGCACCCCCGGCTCGACGCTCCGGGGCTCCGGAATCCGGGAGGGGATCGACGGTGGCCGCCATCCCTCGCAGCTCCCGGAGACGCACGATCTCGGTGCGGGCCAGCGGTCCCCGGAGATACGACATGGCCCAGCGGGTGGAGAAGGTCGACGGAGCCGGGTCCCGGGTGGTCCGAAGCAGGAACTCCCGCTTCCCGAGCTCTCCGATGCGGGCGTCCCAGGCCCCCACGTCCACCTCGCCCGAGGCGGACCGAAGGCCCTCCAGGATCCGCTTCTTGTCGCCCTGGGTCTGGAGTCGACCCACCATCCAGGTGCCGGCGTTGGACATGATCTTGTAGTCCATGTCCACCGGGTTCTGGGTGGCCAGGACCACCCCCACCCCGTGGGCCCGGGCCTGCTTGTAGAGGGTCAGGATCGGACGCTTGGTCGGGGGCGTGGCCGTGGGTGGGGCGAATCCGGCGATCTCGTCGGCGTAGAGGAGGGCCCGGAGCTCCGAGGTCCCGGGCTGCTGGCGCATCCAGGTCACCAGCTTCGACAGGACCCGCGCCACCACGAAGAGGCGCTCCCGGTCGCTCAGGTGGGCAAGGTGGAGGATGCTGGCCCGGGGACGCCCGTCCGGAGCACGGAGAAGGGCGTCCATGTCCAGCGGCTCGCCCTGGAGCCACTCGGAGAAGGAGGGAGAGGCCACGAGCCCGTTCAGTCGCAAGGCCAGCTTCATCCGGTCCTTCTCCGGAAAGAAGGTCTCCAGGTCGAACACCCCCAGCTTCCGGAGCGGCGGCGCGCCGATCCACCCGATGAGGGTGGGCAGGTCCAGCGCCATACCCCGACGCCACGCGTGCTCCACCAGGTTGCTCAGGAGGATGTGCTCCCGGCTGGTGAGGGGGTCGGCGTCGTCCAGCCCTGCCAGCACCAGGATCCCCGAGACCAGCCACTCGATCTCGTCCCTGAGGAGCTCCGCCTCCGTGTCCCAGGAACCGTCGGGAGCACCCAGCTCTCCCACGAGGTTCAGCGGCAGACCGGCGCTGGAACCCGGCGTGATCAGACGGATGTCGGCCCCATCCCGGACCGCTCGCATCCGCTCCGGCGACCCCCGGGACCCGGCGAGGCCGCTCTTCCACGTCTCCGCGGTGGTCGCCGCCAGCTCGGCGGGGGTGACGCCCCTGCGACGGGCCTCTCCCGGATCGACCCACGGTTCGAAATCCCCGGGGTGGAACTCCGGGAAGTTCAGGAGGAGATTCCCCATGTCTCCCTTGGGGTCCACGACGAGGCAGGGGATGTCCGCCGCCAGGAGCTCCTCCAGGAGGATGATCCCGAGCCCCGTCTTTCCCGAACCGGTCATGCCCACGATGACCCCGTGGGTGGTGAGATCCCGCGCCGGAAGCTCCAGCGGTTCGCCCTCGGGTGTCCGGCCCAGGTACAGGGACCCGGGAGCAGGCGGCACCGGGTTGGATCCGGGGGAGCTCATGCGCCCCCCGGGCTGCGTAGAACCGGGCTGGCCACGGACATGACGGCTCCAGGAACGGTCAGGGAGGAGGGTTCGGAGGGGGACCGGGAGTCCGCCGCCGAAGCTACCTCCCGGGCCCGGGCGGTGCCAGGACCCCGGCCCGGCCACCGGACCGCGATGAACGTCCCGCGGGCTTCACCCGAAACGCCCTCGGGTTCGTCTGGTGGGAGGGGAAGCGAGACCACTAGCTTTCACCTTCCGCCCCTCTCCCCTCTGCGCTCCCCATGAACGTCCTCGTCCTCAACGCAGGCTCGTCCACCCTCAAGTTCCAGCTCATCGGCACCGACATGGATCGGATCGCCGACGACGACGACGAGCACCTGGCCCGGGGCGTCATCGAGCGCATCGGGGGAGAAGCCATCGTCAAGGCACACGGGCGGGACGGCCAGAAGTGGTATCGCACCGCCGAGCTCCACTCGTTGCGGGAGGCGGTGGACTACGTTCTGAAGTGGTTCGTGTCCGAATCGGGTCCCCTGGATGCCGTGTCCGATATCGACGCGGTGGGCCACCGGGTGGTCCACGGCGGGGAGGAGTTCCAGACCTCGGTTCTCATCACCTCGGAGGTGGTGGAGCAACTCGAGGACATGATCGAGCTCGCCCCCCTTCACAACCCCCACAACATCCGGGGCATCGAGGCCATCCAGGCGCTCCTGGGCTCCGGCGTGCCCCAGGTGGCGGTCTTCGACACCGCCTTCCACGGGAGCATGCCGCAGCACGCCTACCTCTACGCCATTCCCTACTCCTATTACCGACGGTACAAGATCCGGAAGTACGGCTTCCACGGGACCAGCCACCGCTACGTGGCCCACCGGTGGCGACAGCTCAACGGAAAGGGACGGAACGAGGGGACCATCATCACGCTCCACCTGGGGAACGGAGCCAGCGCCTGCGCCATCCGCGACGGAAACTCGGTGGACACCTCCATGGGATTCACCCCCGTGGACGGGCTCGTCATGGGGACCCGCTCCGGCACCCTCGACCCCTCGATCCCGGAGTACATCGCAGGCAAGGAGGGGCTCTCCCACCGGGAGGTGGGAACCCTCCTGAACAAGCACTCCGGACTCCTGGGGATCAGCGGCCTCACCAACGACATGCGGGAGCTCCTGGAGGAGATCGAGGAATTCGACGACCGGCGGGCCCACCTGGCCCTGGAGATGTTCGCCTACCGGGCACGGCACTACATCGGTGCCTACCTGGCCACGCTGGGCGGGGCCGAGGCGGTGGTCTTCACCGGCGGCATCGGGGAGAACGCCGCCTCGGTCCGCACCCTCATCTGCCAGGGGATGGAGTGGTTCGGTCTCACCCTGGACGAGGCCCGGAACCGGACCGCCGGCGGATCCCCGACCCGTATCTCCACCGACGATTCCCGTCTCCACGCGTGGGTGATCCCCACCGACGAGGAACTCCTCATCGCCCGGGATACGGCCCGCGTGGTCCTGGGGGTACCCAACCCCCTCTGATCCGTCTCGGCTCCTTCGGCACCCCGGCGCAGGAGCCGGAACAAAGTGCCAGGACTCCTGCAGAATGAGAGAGTCCGCCTCCCGGAGCGTCCTGCCCGGGAGCGAAGAGGTGCGGGCCGCATCGGCTCCGGAGGCCGACGGACGCAGAGACGACCGCCCCCAGACGCTCCCGGACGCCGTATCCCGCAAGTGTTTTATTGACAATGTCTTGCGTGATCGGACCCACGCTCCCGGCAGAGGGGGCTGCGACGCCGCCCGGGGTCGCCGCCTCCCGCCTCCAACCCGGCTGTGGCGTCGCCGCAGCGCCCTCGTGGCCGGCTGGCACCGGCGTTGCAACATGGTCGGTCGACTCGCAGGGCCGGCGGCCCGTGATCGAACCTCGACGCACACAAGGAACGACCGATGCGCAATCCCATCCTCCTGGCTGTAGCGGCGGCTCTACTGGTGCTTCCCCTGGCTGCTGCAGGTCAGGCCAACGACGTCGTGAACGTGACGGCCAGTGTCCTCCAGCCCCTCACGGTGGACGGAGCGCAGGACCTGAGATTCGGTAGCGTGATTCCCGGCGTCGGCCGAACCGTCCCCCCGAGCGACGGAGTGAACGCAGGTCGCTTCGACATCACGGGCGAGGGGGCGCTGGAGGTGTCTCTGACCTTCGACCTCCCCACCGAGCTGTCCACCGGGTCCGATGCCATGCCGATCACCTTCGACGGCAACAGCGCGGCCTACATGAACGGGTCCCTCGCCACTCCCCTGGACTTCGATCCGGCGGTGGGGACGAACGCGAAACTCGATGCCGGCGCCATGTCGGTCTTCATCGGCGGAACGGTGAACCCGGCCTTCGACCAGCCGGCAGGCGACTACAACGGGACCGTGACTCTGACGGTGGCCTACACCGGCAGCTGATGGGAGCCTGACAGGATCGGACGCGGGTCCGGTCGTCCCGGATCCGCAGACAGTCGAGGACCAGGGGGCCGGCCTCCGGAAGCGCGAGCTTCGGGGCGCCGGCTCTCCTTCGGTGGGAGACGGATGACGACACGGATGGCGACCTGGGGCCTGTTGGCCCTTCTGACCCTGGGGATCCCCGCGGATGCCCGGGGCCAGGGCCGTCCGCTGAGGGTCCGGGGGGAGCAGGATCTCGCCTTCGGGGAACTCCTGGCGGGGATCGCCACCACCGTGGCCCCCACCGACCCGCTGGGGGCCGCCCGGCTCCAGATCTCCGGGGCGAAGGACTCGGACGTCCTGGTTTCGTTCTTTCTTCCGGTGGCGCTGCTGGGGCCCGGCGGCGCGGCGCTTCCCCTCTCCTTCGGACCCGGGTCGGCGGGCTATTCGCCGGATCGGAGCATCGAGACCCAGCTCGCCTTCGATCCGGCGGTGCCCTCGGTGCTGCAACTGCCCGGGAACGGCCGGGGGCTGATCTACCTGGGCGGCACGGCCCTGACCCCGTCCTCGATCCCGGCGGGAAGCTACGACGCCACCATCACCGTCACCATCTCGTACGTGGGGAATTGATGAAGCTCCGGAGCCTCGCCCGCAGCCTGAGCTGGACGACACTCCTCCTGGCCCTTGGGCTGGTCACGGAGGCCGTGGCCATCGTGGTCGCCCCCACCGCCATCTACCTCGACGATGCCGACCCCGCCGCCGTCATCCAGCTCTACAACCCCTCGAGCCGGCCGGAGGAGGTGTCGGTGGAAGCGCTCTTCGGCTTTCCCACCACCGACGAAGAGGGGCGGCTGCGACTGGACCTCGTAGAGGGCGACGATCCTCGCTCGGCCGCCGAGTGGGTCCGGGTGCTTCCCCGGCGTCTGGTGGTTCCCCCCGGGGAGCGTCGGGCTGTCCGCCTCCTGGCCCAGCCCCCCGCAGGACTGGCGGACGGGGAATACTGGACGCGTCTCGTCTTCACCAGCCGGGGCCAGGAGATTCCCGTGGGTGGGGCCGACGCCGAGGGTGTGCAGGTGGGACTCGGCCTCGAGGTCCGGACCATCATCGCCCTGACCTATCGGAAGGGTGCGGTGAGCACCGGTCTGGAGGTCCGGGGATTCGATCCCCACATCCAGGGTGACAGCCTCGTGGTCCGACCCGAGCTCCTCCGACGTGAGAACGGGGCCTTCATCGGCCTCATGGAGCTCTCCCTTCTGGACGCCGACAGCATTCCGGTGCGGCAGTGGAACGAGCAGGTGGCCGTCTATCGGACGTACCACCGCCGCTTCGCCTACGACGTCCATGGCCTGCCGCGGGGCGAGTATCGACTCGTGGCGCGACTCGGCACGGAGCGGGAGGACGTCGACCCGAAGGACCGCCTCGTCACCCCTGCCGTGGAGCTGGTCGCTCCGGTCGTGTTGCCGTGACCCTCTTCCCCGGTGCTCCCGGACCGTCGTCTCGTCTGCCACCGGGGCCGGGCCAGCCACGGCCCGTCCGGCGAGCAGCGGGGGGGATCGGGACGATCGGGCTGCTGACCGCCGTGGGATTTGCAGGGTCGGCCGTGACGGCAACCCACCCCCTCTCGGCCCAGGCGTCGGGCCCGGACGATCCGGCTCCCGTCTCCGTCGGGACGGGGAGCCTCGAACTCGAGGAGATCCTCCTGGAGCTGGAGATGGGCCGCATGTCCCGCTCCACGGTGCCGGCGTACAGCGACGGATCCGAAGCCCTCCTCCCGCTGGGCCACTTCCTGGAGCTGGCGGAGGTGGAGTTCCGGGTCGACTCCGTCGGGGTGCTCCGGGCCACCCTGCACCCCGGCGGGCACGCGGTCGTGGTGGACCCCCGGGTCCCCGACGCACGCCGTGCGGGGCATCCCGTGGAGTTGGCTCCAGGAGACGTGATCGTCCGGGACGATGGCGTCTTCATGACGGCCTCGGCTCTCGGCCGCCTGCTGGACCTCGACATCCGCACCGACTGGATGGAGCTCTCGGTGGTGGTCATGAACCCCCGGGACCTCCCGCTGGGTCGTCGCCTGGATCGGGAGGCCCGATGGCGCAACCTGCGGGCGGAGCGGGAGGGGACCTTCGGCATCCCCCGGGTGAAGCTGGACACCGGGCCGGTCGGGGGAGCGGTCCTGGACTGGAGTCTCTTCGCCGACGCCGCGGAGCCCACGGCGTCCGCCACCTATTCGGCAGGGCTGGGGGCACGAGTCCTGGGGGGGAAGCTCCGGCTGAGCGCCCGCTCCCAGGGGCCCGCATCCGACGGCCATCACCGCGTCGACGCCACCTACCACGCCGTCCTGGACCATCGGGACTGGATCCGTCAGGTCCGGGTGGGGGACGGATTCGGGACCGGCCCCCGCATCCGGGACATGCGCGGTCTCGCCCTGAGCAACGCCCCCTACGTCCGCCCCAGCTTCTTCGGAGTGGAAGGTCTGGCGGGGCGGGTGGGCCCGGGCTGGGAAGTGGAGTTGCGACGCTCCGGCCGTACCCTGGATCTGACCCGGGCCGACGAGGAGGGCGCCTTCGCGCTGGACATTCCGGTCCGCTACGGAGAGAACGCCGTCCAGGTGGTGGCCTTCGGTCCCCACGGACAGGTGGTGACCAGCGACCGGCTGCTGGTCCTGAGTCGGAACCGGCTGCCCCCGGGGCGCCTGGAGTGGGGGCTGAGCGCCGGGGAGTGCCGCAGCGACCGCTGCGTCTGGACGGGCAATGCGGATCTCTGGTACGGGGTGAGCCGGGCCCTGACGATCCGTGGGGGCACCGAGGCCTTCGGGAGGGACAGCCTACCTTCGCTGGTGCAGCCCTACCTGGGCGTCACCGCCATGCCGCTGTCGGGGCTCGAGCTGTCGGCGGAGGCGGTCTACGCCGGATTCCTCCGGGGGGGACTGTCCTGGGCCCCGTCCTCCCGGATCCGGGTGCGGGGTGCCTTCACCGACTTCTCGAGCCGGGCCCGGGACCCCGTCCTTCACAACGGCCGCCGCCGCTCCACCACCGAGGCGGATCTCTTCTTCCGCCCCCTGAGGAACGAGCCCCGCCTCTTCGTCCGGGGGTCGTTGCTCCGGCAGTCGTTGGAGACCGGGGTTCTCACCGTCCTCCAGATGGCCGGCACCGTCCCGGTGGGCCAGCTCCAGATGGAGACGGGTCTGCGGCGGACTGTCGACACCCCCCGCTCCGGTGGCTCCCGGTCCCGGGAGAACCCCTTCGCCGCCGTGTCGGGGATGATCCCGGTACCGGCCCACAGTCATCTCTGGGTGAGGGGCGAGGTGGAGTTGGACGGCCTGGAGCGGGCGAGCCGGCTCAGAGGCCAGGCCGCCTACCAGGTGACCCCGGGAGTGCGCTTCCAGGCGGGGGCCTCCTGGGACCGGACCACCGGGTCCACCCTGGACGTTGCCGTGTCCGCCTTTCTCGACCCGATGCAGAGCATCACCCAGGTGGTGACGAGCGCCAACGCGCCCACCCGCCTCACCCAGCTCAGCCGAGGTACCGTGAGCTGGAACGAGGCCTCGCGCCGGGTGAGCTTCCACCCGGGCCCGGGCGTGGACCGGGGGGCTTCCGGGAACCGGACGAGCGGGGGCTCGAAGGCATCCGGATGGTGGTGGGTGGCGAGGTCGTGGCCACGGGACCCGACGGCTACTACAGCGCATGGGATCTCCTCCCCTTCCAGCCCGTGCGCCTCTGGGCCGACTCCACCTCCATCGCCGACCCGACGCTGGTCCCGGTTCGAGGCGAGGTAGAGGTCGTGGTCCCTCCGTCCTCCTACGGACGGGTGGATGTGCCGGTGACCTCCTCCCGGGAGATCACGGGACGGGTCGTCCGGCTGACGAACGGGAGCGAGACCCCCGTCCCCCGGGCCCGCCTGGAGCTGGTGGAGGTGGAGACCGGAGAGGCCCGCCCCTTCCATGAAATAGCAATAGCTCCTTAACAGTCCAAACATGATCGGTAAGGCCAGCGGCTAAAGCAGGTTTTCGTCGCACCCAGCGGAAGCCATGGGGCCGTAGGGGAGCCGGTTCGCCTCGAGCTGGCTCCCGGAGACCGGGACTCGGGGATCCTCGGCCCCCTGGTACTACGGGTGCGAGACTCCCGGTAGACGCGCCCGTACCCCGTGAAGGTGGCGGGCGCACCCTTGCGTGCAGGCGCGCAGGCTAGGAGCATGAAAGGCTCGTCAGGGTCCCGCCCTCAGCCCCGGAGTCCGACATGCACGCCGCTCCAGCACCTCGTTCCCTCCGTCCCCGCCCCGGCCTGGGCTTCGTCCTGGCCCTGCTCGTTGCGGCGACCCTGGTCACGCCCCGGGTCGCGCAGGCCCAGGACGTCCGCTACAAGACGGTCCACCGGACCGAGTGGGCCGGTTTCATGAGCACGGTGATGAGCCTTTCCGGCGAGGACGTGGGCCCGGATACCACCACCACTTGGATCAAGGGCGCCCTTCGGAGGGAGGACCAGGCCGACGGCCAGGCGAGCTGGATCCTCGATCTCGGCTCCATGGACATGTCCAAGTGGAACCACGAGGAGCGGGTGTGGTGGACCATGAACTTCAGGACCTTCATGGCGAGCGCCGATTCCTCCATGGCCGAGGCCCGCCAGGAGATGACGGACGAGGACCGTGCGAGGATGAGCTCGTTCGAGCCTTCCATGGAGGTGGATCGCACCGGCGAGACGCGTACCATCAACGGCTGGGAGGCGGAGCGGGTGTTGATCACCCTGACGCTGGAACCGTCGGAGGAGGCGTTGGCGGAGGGGCAGGCCCAGGAGGATCCCATGGCGACCATGATGGGCCGTAGCTCCATGGTCATGCTCTCGGACCTCTGGATCAGCGACGACCTCCCGGGCTACGAGCAGATGAAGGAGGCCATGGGCGGGAAGGCCCAGGACTTCGCCGGCGGCAGCGGAGGGATGGAGGCGCTGGCGGTCGGCTATCCCCAGATGGCGGCGCTGGCCGAACAGCTCCGGGAGGAGATGGAGGGCCTGGAAGGAGAGGCCGTCCGGAGCACGGTGTACACCGTCATGGTGCCCGCGGCGTCCGAGTTCGATCGGGACTCCATCCTCGCCCTCTCCGACGCGCCCCTCGCCCAGGGTCCCGACCTGTCCGATCTCCTGGCACAGGCCGCCGCCGCCGAGGGAAAGGACGCCGCCGTGGACGCGGCCCGGCAGGCCATGGGTCGGCTCGGTGGGCTCCTGGGGGGTCGAGACGACGACGAGGAAAAGGAGATGCAGACCGCGGCCTCCCCCGGTCCCACCGTCATGACGCGTCTCGTCACCGAGATCATCGACGTGGAACGACCGACCCTGTCCGAGTCGGACTTCCAGCCTCCGGCCGGCTACAAGGAGGTTCCGGGGCCGAGCGTGGGCGGCTGACGTCCTCCGCCAGGCCGGGTGGCCTCCGTCAGGCCCCTCCGGAGCCGGCCCGGAACGCCATGGTGCCCCCGCTGGCCGGGAGGCTCAGGACGAGTTGGTCGCCCTCGAAGCCGTAGGAGCCGACACCGTCCAGGAGCGCGGCGAATCGACTCCCGAGGGACTCGCCGAGACAGGCCCTCTGGGTCATGGCCATGGGGCCGAAGGTGAGGTTCGACCCGTCGAGATCGTAGCTCCCGGTGGCCCGATTGCAGTCGGCCTGCACCTGGACCCCGTCCACCGTGAACGTCAGCGTGTACTTCGACGGGTCCGCGATCTCCAGGTCCACGTCGTCCACGCCCTGGAGCCCGACCCACTCCCACTGGCCCAGAAGCCCGGTCTGGAGGATGGCCTCCTGGTCCTCGGCACTCACCTCCGGGGCTCCGGCGGGAGCGTCGGCACCGTCGTCGCTTCCGGTATCCGGAGCTTCGTCCGACGAGTCCGGCGCGCAGCAGGCCGCGAAGAGGGAGGCGAGGAGGAACGTCGGAAGGAAGAAGCGCGGACGCATGAGAGACTCTCGTGCCATGGGTGCGATGGAAGGGGCCTTCGAACCGGCCCCGGGACCGGCGGGAATTGTAGGGGGTGCCTCCGGGGTGCCGCCACCGAGGACGTAGGAGACCACGACGTCATTCCGGGCTCGAATCCCGCGGACGGCCCGCTTCGGGCCGGGAATCGGCGACCGGAGCGTCCCCCTTCCGCCGCCACAGCATCACTCGATTGTTTCCGGAGTCGGCCACGGCCAGCGTATCGCCGTGCAGATGGATCCCGTAGGGCCAGCACAACGAGTCGGGCACGACCCCCTCCCAGCGATTCTCGCCGTGTGCCTGAAAATCGGGTTGTGCCAGGACCGCATCCGCCAGGACCCCGCGACCCTCCGTTGGGGGAGGGCGGTGCAGGAGAATGCGATTGTTCGCCGTATCGCTCACGGCGAGGACTCCCACACCCAGGGAGATGTCGTATGGAAACCGGTGGGCGCCGGCGGACTGTGGACCGTACGGCCACTCCCGATTCGACGTGAAGTCCTCCTGTCCGAGCACCAGGTCCGGCGGGCCTCCCTGACAGGCTGTTTCGCAGTCCGCCCAGCCCAGGACCCGGTGATTCCCGGCATCGGCGATGTAGAGCGACCCCCCGGTTCCCGCCACGGCGTGGGGCCATCGAAAGGTGAGAGGGCCCACGGGCCCATCCCGGTTCTCCCCCCGATCGGTCCAC
>JARRPL010000076.1:0-19059 GCA_037382905.1 Gemmatimonadota bacterium
GGGGCGGGATCCAACGTCGGATAGATCCTGCGCTTGAAGAGGAGGAGCACCCGATCCTCCGTCTCCCGAAGGATTCCACGGCGGTGAGGCGACGGGCCGGCCCGGTGACGGGCGTGTGAGGCCGCGCCGGAACCGACGATCCGATTGCGCTCCGGGGGCGGCGTTCGAAGGTTGGGGTGTCCGTCATCGCCCCACTCGCCTCCGTCCGGACCTTCCGACCCATGTCCCTCGCGCTCCGCCTCCACCACGAGCTCCTCCTCCTGGCCCTGCACGACGACACGGGGACCATCGCCTTCGCGCAGATGCTGGAGCTGGGGCTCGCCGGGGCGGTGCTGAGCGAGTTCCTCCTGGAGGGTCGTGTGGAGCTGCGACCCGACGGTCGGAAGGGCCGCCCCCTGGTGACGGTGGCGAGCCGAGCCACCTTCGGGGACCCGGTGCTGGACGACGGACTCCGACTCCTGGCCTCGGCCAAGCGGCGTGCCAACCCCCGCGACACCGTGAGCCGCCTGCGCAGGATCGAGGACCTCCGGGCCCGCACCGCCACCGCCCTCTGCCGCCGGGGAATCCTTCGGGAGACGGAGGATCGGGTGCTCCTCCTCTTCAAGCGCAGGATCTATCCGACGTTGGATCCCGCCCCGGAGCGGGCACTTGTGAAGCGGATCCGGGAGGCCATCGACGGTCCTGGTGCCGACGTCGATCCCAGGACGGCGGTCCTGATCTCGTTGGCCCGCTCCACCCGGACGTTGAGGGCCATCTACTAGGCGAAGTAGCTCAATGCGAGGAAGTGACGCATCGAGTCCCTCAAGGCCTCCGGTGGCGCCGGCGGTGAAGCGACCCAGGCCGCCATCGAGGCGGCCCAGGCGGCTGTCGCCGCGGCGGTGGCTGCCAGCGCGGCGGCCTCGGCCGCCACCTAGCCACTCACCCGCCCGGTGGGGGCGGGAACCGCCGTGGCGTGGGGTCGATGCCGCGCCGCCGACCGGCGCAGACGTTAGATTTCTCCTGGGCCGAATCCACTCGGCCCGTGCCGCGGCCCTCCCTTCGTCGGTCCGATTGCCGCCCGGAGGCATCCCATGCGCCGCTCCCTCGCCCCGTCGCTCCTCGTGCCGCTGGCGGTCGCTGCCTGCGGTCCCTCCCCCGCCGACCTGGCGTCGGTGGACTACACGCCCGTGGCCCGGGACGACTGGGCGGTGGCGGCCCCCGCCGACGTGGGCCTCGAGTCCTCGGCCCTGGCCACCCTCTATTGGAACGCGGGCCGGAACGAGACCACCCGAAGCGTCCTGGTGGTGAAGGACGGTCGACTGGTGGCGGAACGGTACTTCAACGACGGCGGCATCGACACGCCCACCAACCTCCAGTCCGCCACGAAGAGCGTCACCTCGGCGCTGGTGGGGATCGCCGTCGAAGCGGGGTGCATCCCCGGCGTGGAGGTGCCGGTGCTGGACTACTTTCCCGAGCTGGTCGACAGCATCCGGGATCCCCGGAAGTTCGACATCACGGTGGAGGACCTGTTGGAGATGCGCGCCGGCTTCCAATGGGAGGAGGCCGACGACGCACTCTTCGCCCTCCTCTACGAAGGGTTCCGGCCCGTCCATCTCGCCACGGTGCCCCTGATTCGGGATCCCGGCTCCGGGATGGAGTACAGCAACCTCTCCTCCCACCTGCTGGGGATCGTCGTCGCCCGGGCCTGCGACACGGACCTCCTGGACTTCGCCCGGGAGCGGCTCTTCGGACCCGTGGGGATCGAGCCCGGCGACTGGTGGTTCTCCTGGGAGGACTACCGGCTGGGCATGTCTTCGCTGCACCTGACGGCCCGGGACATGGCCCGCTTCGGCCAGCTCTACCTGCAGGACGGGGTGTGGGACGGCAGGCGCATACTCCCGGAAGGTTGGGTGGAGCGGTCGCTGGCCATCCACTCGGAGGACGCCTGGCACATCGGCATCGGCGACCACGTCCGGGACCTGGCCTACGGCTACCAGTGGTGGACGGTCCGCTCCGGCGATCGGGAGTACCGCATGGCCTGGGGGCACGGGGGTCAGCAGATCGACCTGCTCCCGGACGAGGGCATGGTGATCGTCGTGACCGCCGACCCCCTGGAGGCGCAGCACGGCGGCGGGCCGTGGCGAAAGGAGAAGCAGAACCTGAACCTGGTGGGGGACTACGTGGCGGCCCTGCCGGCGCCGGTGGGCCGGTGAGCCGTGGCCTCAGAAGGTCTCGGCGATGGGGTAGACGTAGACGAGGTACAGATAGAAGAACGCCAGGGAGAGCCCCAGGATGATCACCCCCAGGACCGGTGAGCTGATCTTGAGTCCTCCGGTGGACAGTTCGAAGTGGGAGACGCCTCGTTCGTCCCCGTCTTCGACCCGGACCCCGTCCGTCGACTCCCGAAGAGATCGGTAGAACTGGATTCCGGAGAACCCCACTCCCGTGAAGACCAGGAAGAGGACCGCGTAGAAGATGATCCGGGAGGACTGGTGCTGCCATTCGAAGACCCGGCGGCGATGGGTCAGGCCCCAGGTGGCGTACCCGGCCAGCTCCGCGGAGTCGGCGTAGGCCAGCGCCGGCTCCGAAGGCAGGGAGCGGGGGCTCTCCGGGGGCGCCGCCTCCGCCTCGGCCCGCTGGGCCGAGTCCACCATCGCCTGGAGCCGGTCGGCGGCGGACGAGTCCTGGCCCGCTGCCGGGCTCGCTCCGGCCAGGAGGAGGATCAAGAGGCACGGACGGAGCCACGACGCGGCGCGGGGAGGGTGGGGGTGGGAAGGCATGGGCGTCCGGTCAGTTGATGAGACGGCTCAGGAAGTCGAGTCGCTGATCCAGCCGCTGGTAGAGGTTCTGCCCCTCTTCCAGCCCGAGGTAGGCGTCGATGGAGGCGTCGTCCGCCACCAACGTCCGCATCTCCGTCAAGGCGTCGTCGGCGAGCTGCTGGAGCCACGCGTCCATGGACTCCAGCCAGTCCACGTCGACGGTGGCGAGCTCGGAGCTGGGAATCACCCGGGGGATCTGGGCGAAGAGGGGCATGATGCAGCGCAGCTCCTGGGACCCGGGTTCCGGCTCGCACGTCATGCGGTTTCCCTGGGGGTCGATGACGTCGACGGTCCCGTCGGGGTGGGTCCGGCGCATGGACCCGTCGGGCTCGATGGTCCACGGACCCGGGCCGCCCAGGGTGTCGGGAGCCGCCGGTCGGAGCTCCTCCGACGGCGCCAGGGGGCGCTCCACCCGATCCGCCGCCCCCTCGGTCCGGAGGGCCCGGGCCAGGGCCTCGCTCTGGTCTCGCCGCAGGAGCTCGAGGCCAGAGGGCCGCGCCGGCGTCGGCCGACTCAGCTCGGTGGTGAGGCGCTGCAGGGCCAGCGGCGAGAAACGGACCGCCTCCTGGACGGTGAGTGTGTCCCGTGGCGCCCGGGAGAGCGCCGCCAGGGACACGCCGGGATCCACGACCAGCGCCAGGACCTGTCCAGGAGGGCTCAGCGGCTCGTCCGGGGCCGGCGGCTCCGGTCCCGGTCCTCCGGGCCCTCGGGGATCGATCCAGCCCGGGCGCCGGAGATCCGACGATCCGGCGCCGGTCCCCACCCCCAGGGGGATCTCGGAGGTCTGGCGGAAGCCGCCGGGGGCCCGGAGCACGATGCGGATCCCGTCCGCCGTCAACGCCTCGGGGAACACCTCCAGCGCCTGGCCTTCCCCGGCACCCTGGACGACGCTGGGGCGGACCCGACGGACGGCTCCCACGACGTCGTCGCCGGAGACGAGGAGGATTCGCACCTGGGCCCTGCCGACGGAGTCCGGTACCTGATACCGGAAGGACACGGTGAGGGTGTCGCCGGCCTCGAAGCGCGCCGGGACGGTGCTCCGGACGACGGGGCTCGAGACCGCCTGGGCGTCGACCGCCCCGGACCGACCCGCGCCCAGGAGTACGAAGAGGGAGGAGAGAACGGCGGAGCGAACGCGCATGGGGTCCTCCTCGGGCCTTCCCGACGACTTCGGCTACTCTGCGCCGCCGCCTCCGGCGACCAGGAGCAGGGGCGCGGCGCGGCCACACGCCCAAGCTGGGGCGCGCCTCTCCGTCGGACAAGCAAGGGTGAGGGGCGAAGGGGCCCGTCGCTCCCTATGTTGACGCGCTCCGCCGCCCCCTCGACCGGCGCCGCCGCCTTCCCGCTGCCTCTCGGAGAGACTGGATGATCACGGACCCGGCCGCCCTCGTCGGTGTGCTGACGGCCATCGTCTTCGGGATGGTCTGGATGGAGCGGTTCGGGGCCTTCCGGAAGCTCGGGGCCGCAGCGGGGTCCATCCTGCTCGCCATGGCCCTGTCCAACGTCGGCGTCATCCCCGGGGCCTCGCCGGTCTACGACTTCTTCACCGGGTACGGGGTCCTGGCGGGTACCGTGATGATCCTCCTGAGCGTCGATCTCGCGTCCATCCGGGCCGCCGGGGCCACCATGGCGGTGGCCTTCGGCCTGGGGGCTCTGGGTTCCACGCTGGGGGCTACGGTCATGGGGCTCCTCCTCCACCCCGCGCTGGGAGAGGAGACGTACAAGCTGTCGGGGCAGTTCGCCGCGACCTACATCGGCGGCGGAGTCAACTTCGCGGCGGTGGCCCAGGCCTTCGACACCAGCGGCGAACTCTTCACGGCAGGGGTGGCGGCGGACGTCATCATCACCGCCTTCTGGCTGGTGACCACCCTGGCCATGCCGGTGCTGTTGCGGTCCGACCCCTCCCGAGAGGTCCACACCCCGGGCCGTCCCTCGGGAGCAGGGGGCCGGGAGGCTGCGGTGATCGCCTCGGAGGGACCCCACGCGACGTCGCCGGAAGCCACGGGGGATGGGTCCCACTCGCTGGTCCAGGCACTGTTCTCCAGCGGAAGGGCCGTCTCCCTCCTGGACCTGGCGTCCATGATGGCCCTCACGGTGGGGTGCCTCTGGATCTCGGAGCTCCTGGTGGAACTGATCCCCGCCGTTCCCGCCGTCTTCTGGCTCACCACGCTGGCGCTGATCCTGGCGCAGCTTCCCGGCGTGGGCAGCCTCGCCGGCACCACCGTCGTGGGCAACTACCTGATCCTCCTCTTCCTGGCGTGCAACGGCGCCCGGTCCGTGGTCGCCCGCATCGTCGAGGTGGGCCCCGAGGTCTTCTACTTCGCCGCCGGGACGGTGGCGATCCACGGCGTCGTCATCTTCGGTCTTGGCCGGGTGCTGCGGATCGACGCCGGCAGCCTCGCTGTGGCCTCGCAGGCCAACGTCGGGGGCAGCGCCAGCGCCATGGCCATCGCCACGGCCCGGGGCTACGAGAGCCGCATCCTCCCGGGGGTCGCCGTGGGAATCCTCGGCGTAGCGCTGGGCAACTACGTGGGGCTGGCCCTGGGGACGCTGATGCGGACCCTTCTGTGAGACGGGGGGCGGGGTGACGTCGTCGACCCACCATGGCACTCCCTGCCCCTCCCCCCGCAGGCCTTGTCCGGGGGAGCCCCCACACCTGCCGACGGCCATCTCCCGACAGCCTGCGGTGGGGCCGCAGGTTATCAAGAGATGCACCCTCCTCCCATCCATGGCGGAGCTGCACCCCCATGCCTGCGACCATCCGGTTCCGGCTCAACGGCCGGGACATCACCTTGGAGACGGAGGGGACCCGCTCCCTCCTCTGGGTCCTGCGCACCGACCTGGGCCTGACGGGCACCAAGTACGGCTGCGGGATCAACCGCTGTGGCGCCTGCACCGTGTTGGTGGACGGTCGCCCCCGACGCTCGTGCCAGGTGAGCCTGGGCCGCATCCAGGGGGCGGACGTCGTCACCATCGAGGGGCTCGCCGGGATGGTCGGGGGTGGCGCCCTCCATCCCCTCCAAGAGGAATTCGCCGACCGGGGCGGCTTCCAGTGCGGGTTCTGCACCCCCGGGATGATCCTGGAGGCGGTGGGTCTCCTGACGGAGAACCCCCGTCCGTCCAGGGAGCAGATCGTGGCCGGGATGGATCGCAACCTGTGCAGATGCGGTGCCCACAAGCGGATCGTGGAGGCCATCGAGGCCGCCGCGGCCCGGACGTGAGGAGGGAGACATGAAACGCAACGACCTGGGCCCCATGGCCGTGGACCGGCGGGACTTCCTCAAGCTCGGCGGCGGTGGGATCGCCGTCCTCCTCTCGTTGAAGGGAACCGAGATGGTGGCGGCGGGGCTGGAGCTCCAGCAGGGCTATCCCGACGATTTCAACGCCTACCTCCGAGTCGGTGAAGACGGGCGGGTGTCCGTCCTCAGCGGCAAGATCGAGATGGGTCAGGGGGTGGAGACCTCCCAGGCCCAGATGGTCGCCGAGGAGCTCCGGGTGCCGCTGGGCCGGATCGACATGGTGATGGGAGACACGGAGCGGAGTGTGTGGGATGCCGGGACCTGGGGATCCCTCACGACCCGGGTCTTCGGGCCGGCGCTCCGGGCGGCGGCCGCCGAGGCCCGCACCGTCCTCATGGAGCTGGCGGCGGAGGGCTTCGAGGTGCCGGTGGACCGGCTCGTAGCGGAAGACGGCGTGATCTCGATCCAGGGCGGGTCCCGCTCGGTCTCCTACGGCGAGTTGGCCCGGGGCCAGCGGATCGAGAGACACCTCCAGGGAGAGGCGGCCCTCACGGCGGTGCGAGATTTCGAGGTCATGGGGACCTCGCCCCGGCGGCTGGACGCCGAGGCCAAGGTCACCGGGGCGGCGGTGTATGCCGGAGACGTCCGGATACCCGGAATGGTCCGGGCCCGGATCCTCCGGCCCCCGGCGCTGGATGCGACCCTCCAGGACGTGGACGTGTCCGACGCAGAGGCCATGGACGGGGTGACGGTCGTTCGGGACGGGGACCTCGTTGCGGTCCTTCACGAAGACCCGGAGGTGGCGGAGCGTGCCCTGGGCCGCGTCCGGGCGGAATGGGACGTTCCCGCCCCCCAGGTGGACAACGACACGATCTGGGATCACCTGGTGGCTGCGGCCCCCCGGGGCAGGACCGGGCAGGAGCGGGGAAGCCTGGAGCGGGGGGAGTCGGCGTGCTCCCGGATCTTCGTGCACACCTGGTACGACAACTATGTGGCTCACGCCCCCATGGAGCCCCACACCGCCCTGGCCTCCCGCACCGGCGACACCATCACCCTGTGGGTGTCCACCCAGTCCCCCTTCGGCGACCAGCGACGGGTCGCCGGGGCCTTGGCTATCGACCCCGGCCAGGTCCGGGTCGTCACGCCCTACGTGGGCGGCGGATTCGGGGGCAAGGCGGTGAACCCGCAGGCGCTGGAGGCGGCGCGGCTCGCCTGGCGCAGTGGCGTCCCGGTGCAGGTGCAGTGGACCCGGGAGGAGGAGTTCCTCTACGACACCTATCATTCGGCGGCAGTGGTGGAGGTCCGCTCCGGGATCGACGGTGACGGCCGCATCCAGCTGTGGGACTATCACGTCTACATGGCGGGGACCCGGGGGAGCGAGATCTACTACGACGTGCCGAACGTGGCCGTGGTGAGCCACACGGCCGACGCCCACCCGGTGGCCACCGGGGCGTGGCGGGCCCCGGGGGCGAACACCAACGTCTTCGCCCGGGAGTCCCAGATCGACCTCATGGCCGCCGACGCCGGGATCGACCCTCTGGAGTTTCGGCTCCGCAACCTCACGGATCCCCGGATGAGACGCGTCCTTCAGACGGTGGCGGACGCCGCCGGATACACACCGGCACCGGGTCCCAGCGGTCGCGGATTCGGTTGTGCCTGCGGGATCGACGCGGGCACGTACGTGGCCCATCTGGCCCAGGTCCGTGTGGACGAGGCCAGCGGGCAGGTTCGGGTGGAGAGGGTGTGGTGCGCCCAGGACATGGGGGTGGTGGTGAACCCCGACGGCGCCCGCATGCAGATGGAGGGCTGCATCACGCAGGGGCTGGGCTTCACCCTGATGGAGAAGCTCCACTTCCGAGGCGGAAACGTCCTGGACCGGAACTTCGACAGCTACCGCATCCCCCAGTTCAGCGACCTCCCGGAGATCGAGACGATCCTGGTGGCGAACGACGAGGTGCCGCCTCAGGGCGGGGGGGAGCCGGCCATCATCGGCATGGCGGCGGTGGTGGCCAACGGCATCTTCGACGCCACGGGCGCACGGGTGACGACCATGCCCATGGAACCGTCGGAGGTTCGACGGGCGCTCGCCGCCCGGTCGGAGGCGTGAGCCCCGGGTGACGGGGAAGAGCCGGGGGGCCGCCGGGGCCCACCCTTCCCGGTGGCGGGAGCGGAGCGCGGCGGCCCCCACCGCCTTCCGGCGGTGGGGGCCGACGCGGCCGGGCCCTGGTTCCGGCTCGGGCGTTCGGGGGTGACTACATCGCCATGGGGAAGGCGTTGGTCATCGTCCAGACGATCTTCGGGGACCCGTCGTCCTGGATCTCGTAGATGTTCCACCACATCCCGCTCTGGACCGTGTTGCCGTCGGAATCCTCCGTTGCATACCAACCGCCGGAGCCCCAGTGGGTCTCGTCGATCTGGTCGGCCTCGACCTGGTGGATCTCCAGGCTCATGCCGGGCTCCATCCGCTCCGCCAGGGTGGCCTCGACTCCAGAGGGGCCGTTCGCAATGGGCGCGTTGGAGAAGGCCGCCAGCGCACCGTCCACGTAGAGCTCTCCGATGGCCGCGGCATCCCCGGCATTCCAGGCCTCCTGGAAGGATTCCACGAGACCGCTGAACTGGTTCTCGAAGTCCGGGGGAGTCTCCTCTTCCGGCATCGTGCCCCACTCCCACCCCGCGGGACGAGGCGAGTCGTAGTTCGACATCGAGCCCACAATCCTCCACTCGCCGTCGACCTTGCTCAGGGCGTTCATGTAGGCCCCGGAGATCTCCATGGGATTCCCGTCGGGGCCCGTGGTGGTGACGGAGTAGCGGCCCATTCCCAGCGCCCTGTCACCCAGGATCACCGTCTCCATTGGTTCGATCTCGGCGGTGGAAGCGCCGGCGGTGTTCTCGGCGACCCACCCTCGAATCTGCTCCCGCCCCTCGAGCCAGCCCCCTTCTGCCGGGGCCGTCCAGGCGTCGGCGACGTAGAGCGCCGCCACCCTCTCGGGTTCCTGGGCGTTGTAGCGGGTCTCCCAGGAGTCGGCGAGGGCGGCGATGGCCTCCTGGTCGGTGACCGCGGACGCCTCCGGCATGGAGGCTCCCTCCTCGGCCGGGGGCTCGCCACAGCCTGCCAACAGGACGGCGGTCAGGAACGGAACTACGCTTCGGTACCGCATAGGCACCTCCGGTAAGGCGGAACAACGGACCCCGTACGGGTCCGTCCAACCGTACGCCCGCCAGGACCGGGCATGACGTCCGCCCTGACGGGGGAACAGTGCAAGGTACGGCCGGGGGCCCTCCGCGTCACGCCGTTCCCGGCACGGACCGACCGTTCCGGCCCGGTGCTGCCCTCCGGGGGCTTCCTACCGGGATTCAGTGCGGCGGACGGAAAGGCCTCACCTGCACTTGGATGCGTCGCCCGATCCATAGCCGAAGCACGACGCCTCGCACGCATCGGCGAGGTCGCCGTGTCCGAGGAGCCGCCACTCGGTCAGGTGAACCACCTCGTGGAGAATCGTGGATGCCATCGGCCCGCACCGGGCGGCCTCGAGGGATTTGGGGTACAGATTGACCGTCTGGGTGAAGTATCTCGACGCCCTCCCGCAGGGCCCGTCGGCGTCCTGCTCGCAGTCGATGCTCAGGCCGTCGAACTCGTCCAGGATCTCCTGGCGCAGCGACTCGGACCCCACGCACCCTGTGTCCCGGACCTTCTGGAAGGCGGCACGGGCGGCGGCCACGACGTCGGCGCGCACATAGGGGCTCTCGTGGCAACCATACGTGCTCACGGCGAAGGTCGGACTCCCGCCGGCCGCCGGGGCTTGCGCCGTGGGATCGTGGAGACCCGACATGATGGGACCTCCGTTCCTTTGGATCACCCCGCCTGCAGCGCCCTGTTGGACGGTATGGACGAGTTCGTGGGCCAGGAGGTGGCGTCCCGCTTCGGTCCCAGGGCGGTTCCGGGGGGCCGGCGGGCCTGTCCATGGCCGAGGCGGCTGATGCGGAGGGGCCCGGGGTGCGGGTTGGCGGCCAGGACCCGATCCGCGACGGCATCCGCCTCCCGTTCGTAGCGATCCCCGGGTGGGTTCACCCTGAGGCTGGAGGCCGTCTCCATCCGTTGAGGTCCGCGGAGCCGTTTGCGACGACAGGCTGCGCATTCCCCCGTGGGGCCCGGCGTTCCACCGCAGGCGCATCGGCGTTGCAGGAGTGTTCCCCGCCGAGGCGGGACGCTGCCCCCGAGCCGTGACGACGACACGGGGGAACGGGCTTCCCCATGAGTGCGCATCCTCATCCTCCTTCCCGGGGGAAACGCCACGGCCGCTCTCGCCCCGAAGATGGGTGTCCCCCCGCTTCTGGAACAAGGGTGGAGACGACGTCGGGTCGGGCCGCGGCAGGCCCCCTCAGGTCACCGGTCGGGGCGCCCCCAGGTGCAGCTCGGGTAGCCCCGCCGCCCGGAGCACCGCGTTGTACGCTCGAAGATCCTCCTCCAGCTCTTGCAGGTCGGACCGGTGCCCGGCCCACTCCTCGAGGTAGTCGCATCCTCCATCTCCGCCGCCTCCAGGACCAGGTCCAGCTGTTCCCGTATCCGGCGGAGCTGCAGGACCCCCGCCTCCATCTCCTGGGCGCCCGCGAAGAGGGAGGCGCTCAGCCGGTCCAGCTCGGCGTACTCCGCCACCGGGTCGGCGGCGATCCCGTCCAGCCTGGGATCGATGAGGATCTGGAAGTCCCGGGTGTGGACCTCGTCCCCTACGGTCAGGCGGACCTGATACCGTGCCGGCTCCGCGGCGTAGGCTCCCAGATCCCGGGAGGTGTTCGTCACCTCGGCGATGCAGGCGAATCGGCCCACCTCCATGTCCCAGCTCCAACGGTTGGCCCCGGCACTGCGCTTCAGCATCTGCTGCCGGGGGCTGGCGGAGCAGTCCTCCCGGGTCTCGGGGCTGTACTCCGCGAAGACCACCCGACCCGCGTCGTCCAGGATCTCCATGGCCATGGGGACGTCGTCGGACACCGCCTCCCCCAGGACGTAATGCACCTGGAGGCCGGAGGGGGGATTCTCGCCGGGGCCGCCCTCGGCGTAGTAGCCCGGCGTGATCTCCCGGTAGGGGTCCCGGGGGTCGTAGAGGTAGACGTCGGCGGCCGCCACCTCGTCTGCGATCTGATGCAGGGGGGTCAGGTCGTCCAGGATCCAGAGGGAGCGGCCCTGGGTCGCCACGACGAGGTCCTTCTGGCGCACCCGGAGGTCGGTGACGGGGACCTCGGGCAGGTCGAGCTGGAAGGGCTGCCAACTCGCCCCGTCGTCGAAGGAGATGAACATCCCCGTCTCGGTCCCCAGGTAGAGGAGCCCTTCCCGGTCCGGATCCTCCCGGATGCTCCGGGCGAAGGTGTTTCCGGGCACCCCGTCCACGATCTTCGTCCAGGAGGCCCCGTAGTCCTCGGTGCGGAAGACGTACGGCGTGAAGTCGTTCATCTTGTAGCCCGCCGCCACGAAGTAGGCCTTGGCCGGGTCGTGGGGGCTGGGCTCCACCACGTTGATGATGCTCTCCGGCAGGCCCTCGGGAGTGACGTTGGTGATCGTCGCGCCGCCGTCCCGGGTCACGTGGACGAGTCCGTCGTCGGAGCCGATCCAGAGGAGACCCTCCTGCAGGAGCGATTCCTCGATGTTGAAGACGTTGTTGTAGCTCTCCGCCGTGATCTGCTCGTTCGAGATCGGGTAGCCGCCCTCGCCCTGCTTCTCCTCCTCGTCCCGGGTCAGGTCCTCGCTCAGGACCTCCCAGCTGTTCCCCCGGTCGGTGGACTTCATGAGGTACTGGGATCCGTAGTAGATGACGTCCGGGTCGTGGGTCGAGACGTAGACGGGCCCGTTCCAGTTGGCCCGGTACTTCAGGTTCTTCGGCTGCTCCCCCGTGACCCGCTCCGGATAGGGTCGCACCATGCGGTAATTCCAGGTCTCGGAGTCCCACTCGCCCAGGAAGGAGGCGAAGAAGGTGGAGTAGACGTAGCGGGGGTTCTCGGGATCGAGCCCCACGGTGGCGGACTCGCCGGAGCGGATGGTCTGCCAGTGGTGCTCGCCGATGCCGTCGCCCAGGGTGCGGCTCTTGATGACGATCCCGCTGGCGTCCTGCTGCCCCGAGTAGACGTTGTAGGGGAAGAGGTTGTCCGTCATGACCCGGTACATCTGGGCCGTGGGCTGGTTCATGAGGGTGGACCAGGTATGGCCCCCGTTGAAGGTCACCGACGCGCCACCGTCGTTCCCGTTCACCATGATGTCGGTGTTCGTCGGGTTGATCCACAGGTCGTGGTGGTCCACGTGGCTCGCCGGCATCCGGGTGAAGGTCCGGCCCCCGTCGATGGACTTGAGGATCGGTGAGTTCAGGATCCACACCTCGTCGGGGTCCACGGGGTCCGCCACGACGTGCATGTAGTACCAGGCCCGGGCGTACGTCACGGCCTCGTCGTTGACGTGGCGGAAGGACTCCCCTCCGTCGTCGGAGCGGTACACGCCGCCCTCGCCCGGGAGCGCCTCCACGGCCAGGTAGACCACATTCGGGTCCGCCGGCGAGATGCTCACCCCGATCTTCCCTTTGAGCTCCGGGAGCCCGCGGGTGATCTCCCGCCAACTGTCCCCGCCGTCGGTGGTCTTCCAGACCCTCGAGCCTGGCCCGCCGCTCTTCACCACCCAGGGTCGTCGCCGGAAGTCCCAGGAGGTGGCCATCATGACCCGAGGGTTCTCGGAGGAGACGGACATGTCGACGATGCCCGAGTCCTCGTTGACGTAGAGGATCTTCTCCCACGTCTCGCCCCCGTCGGTGGAGCGGTACATCCCCCGCTCCTCGTTGGGACCCCATGGATTCCCCTGGGCCCCGACGTAGACGATGTCCGGGTCCTCGGGGTGCACCCACATGGCGCCCACGTGCCGGGTGGCCTCGAGGCCGATGTGGCGCCACGTCTCCCCGCCGTCGGTGGACTTGTAGATCCCGTCGCCGTGGGAGGTCTTCACCCCACGGACCGGGGACTCGCCGGTCCCGACGTAGATCACGTTCGGGTCCGACGGTGCGATGACGATGTCCCCGATCCCCGTGGTGTTGAAGTAGCCGTCGGAGATGTTCTCCCAGGTGGTGCCGGCGTCGGTGGTCTTCCACACGCCGCCTCCGGTGGCCCCCTGGAAGAAGGTGTAGGGCTGGTCCGGGATCCCGGCCACCGTCGTCACCCGTCCGCCCCGGTGCGGCCCGATGTTCCGGTACGACATGGACTGGAAGAGGGCGGGGTCGACCTCCTGTCCGGCCACGGGGGTGGGCAGCGGCGGGAGGGTGAGGGCGGCGGTCAGGGCCAGGAGGCCGGAGGCTCGGACGAGGGTGCGGAGCATGGGCGGCGCGGGCTGAGGAGTGGATGGGCCCTGACCTTATCGCCGACCCCTGGAATCCGGCAATCGAGGCTCGATCAGACCGGTGCTTCCGTCACGGAGAGGGTGTACCCGGGCGCGCTCCCGCCCCCCGGGGGCGCCGGGGCTCGGTGGGCGCTTCGGGGCCCGGGACCCGCACCCGGGCGGGTGGTCCTTGTCGTGCTCCTCCTGCGCCTCTACCGTGCCGTCACCCGTGTGCCGGGGCCTGTTGGTGCTTCCGGCGCCCGTCGTCTGCCCATCAACTCGGTCCAGGGCGGCGCTCCCAGCCCTCCCCCGCACCCGATTCCCTTCGGTCGACGCAGCCCGCTCCCGTCTATGGCTTCCCTTCCCATGTACCTCGGGTCCGCTCCTCTCATGGAGGCGGCCGGCCCCGTCCACGGTGAATTCGTGACGCTCCACGGCGAGCGCTTCTACCGCATCGCCAACTACGACCCCATGGCCCCGTTCTTCATGAGCATCGTCAGCGGGTCGGACCACTGGATGTTCATCTCGAGCAACGGGGCGCTGAGCGCCGGCCGGCGCAATGCGGACCACGCGATCTTCCCGTACTACACGGTGGACCGGATCCACGACGACGCCGAACACACCGGCTCCTGCACCCTCCTGCGGGTGCACCAGGAGGGCCGACGGGCTCTCTGGGAGCCCTTCAGGGCACAGGGCGCCCACCTGTACGACGTGTCCCGCAACCTCTACAAGAACGTGTACGGAAACGTGCTGGTCTTCGAGGAGGTCAACCACGACCTGGGGCTGGTCTTCCGGTATTCCTGGGCGCCCTCGGACCGGTTCGGTTGGGTCAAGCGCTCCGAGCTGCAGAACGCCGGGGCGTCGCCCGTGTCGGTGGATGTCCTGGACGGCGTGCAGAACCTCCTCCCCTGGGGCGTCAAGGAGGCGTTCCAGAGTCGATTCAGCGTGCTGGGCGACGCCTACAAGGACAACCAGCTGGATGAGCTCCCGCCCCGGCGACAGCACCGAACCGGCCGAGGCGCTTCGGGCGACGGTCTGCTGGTCCGACTGGCCGTCGTCGGGGGTGCGCCTCCTGTCCTCCCGGCAGCTCGACGACTTCCGCCGGGGGGAGGCGGTCCGGCCGGAGACCCGTGTGTGCGGCCGGAGGGGCGCCTTCTTCGTGGCGGACACGGTGGAGCTTCCGGGCCACGGCGGGCGGGACTGGGTCGTGGTCGCCGACCTGGCGTACGGTCTGCCGGAGCTGGCCCGGCTTCGGCACACGGTGCGGCAGGACGATCCGGGGCAGGCCGTGGCCGAAGACGTGGAGAAGAGCACCCGCCGCCTGGTGGGAGTGGTGGCCCGGGCCGACGGCCTTCAGACCACGGGGGATCTGCTGGGGTCGGTCCACCACTTCGCCAACGTCCTCTTCAACGTCATGCGGGGCGGGGTCTTCGAAACCGGGTACGCCATCCCCGTGGAGGACCTCAAGGACTTCGTCCGGGCCTTCAACCGGGACGCCTGGGCGCGGCACGAGGCGTTCCTCCAGGGACTGGGGCCGGAGGTCGAGCGGGGCACCCTGCTGGCCAAGACCCGATCCCTGGGCGATGCCACCCTCCTCCGTCTGGTCTCCGAGTACCTCCCCCTCTCCTTCAGCCGTAGACACGGAGACCCGAGCCGACCGTGGAACAGCTTCTCCATCGAGGTCCAGAACCCGGACGGGTCCCGGCGGCTCGGCTACCAGGGAAACTGGCGGGACATCTTCCAGAACTGGGAGGCCCTCTGCCTCTCCTTCCCGGAGTACCTGGAAGGGATCATCGGCAAGTTCGTGAACACCACCACCGCCGACGGCCACAACCCCTATCGCGTCACCCACGAGGGCTTCGACTGGGAGCGCCCCGAGCCCGATGAGCCCTGGGCGAACCTGGGCTACTGGGGCGACCACCAGCTCATCTACCTCCTGAAGCTCCTGGAGTGGTCCCGGGCCCATCATCCCCGCCGGCTGGCAGGGATGCTGCGCCAGGCGACGTTCGTCTATGCGGACGTGCCCTACGACATCAAGCCGTACCCGGATCTCCTGGACGACCCGCGGCACTCCATCGTCTACGACACGGACCGGGAGGCCCGCATCGAGGCCCGGGTCCGGGCGCTGGGCTTCGACGGCCGGTACCTGACGAACGCCCGGGGCGAGATCTGCCGGGCGAGCCTCACGGAGAAGCTCCTGGTCCCCCTCCTGGCCAAGCTGGGGAGCTTCGTGCCCGAGGCGGGCTTCTGGCTCAACACCCAACGCCCCGAGTGGAACGACGCCAACAACGCCCTGGCGGGCTATGGCGCCTCCATGGTGACCCTCTACTACGCCCGCCGGTACGTCACCTTCTGCCTCGACCTGTTCCGGGCCCTGGACGAGGCTGAGGCGGTGGAGATGCACCGGGAGGTGGCCCGCTGGCTGGAGGACACCCATGACGTCCTGGCCCGGCACCGGGGGCTGCTGGACCTCGGCGACCTGGACGACGTCCAGCGGAAGACGATCCTGGACGGACTGGGCGGAGCCGCCGGGGAGTATCGGGCCGGCCTCTACCAGGGCGGGCTGAGCGGGGCCGTCCAGGGCGTCGATCCGGGGACGCTCCGGGAATTCCTGGAGGTCACCCTCGCGTACCTGGATCACTCCATCGCCCGGAACCGCCGCGACGACGGGCTCTATCACGCCTACAACGTCCTGAAGATCTCCGACGATGGCATCGCCGTGGAGCGGCTCTACGCCATGCTCGAGGGCCAGGTGGCGGTGTTGAGCTCCGGCGCCCTGACGCCCGGCGAGGCGACGGCGGTCCTGGAGGCGCTTCGGGACAGCGAGATGTATCGCGGGGACCAGAACTCCTACCTGCTCTACCCCGACCGGACCCTGCCGGGCTTCCTGGAGAAGAATACCATCCCGGAGGACCGGGCGGAGCGCTCGGAGCTCTTCGCCGCCCTGGTCGCCGACGGGAACACGGACCTGGTGGAGCGGGACCTGGACGGGCGTCTCCACTTCAACGGGGCCTTCGAGAACGTCCGGGACGTGCGGGCGGCGCTGGAGGCCCTGCGGGACGAGGGCTTCGCCGAGCTGGTGGAGCGGGAGTCGACGCAGGTGGCGGAGATCTTCGAGGAGGTGTTCGACCACGACCGCTTCACCGGCCGTTCCGGCACCTTCTACGGCTACGAGGGGCTGGGCTGCATCTACTGGCACCAGGTCAGCAAGCTCCTCCTGGCGGTGCAGGAGTGTGCCTTGGCGGCGGCCGGAGACGGGGGTCGGGAGTTCGCCGCGCTGGCGGCGTGGTACTACGACGTGCGGTCCGGGCTGGGCTTCAACAAGGCGCCGGACGTCTTCGGGGCCTTCCCCACCGATCCCTACTCCCACACGCCCGGGGATGCCGGCGCGAAGCAGCCCGGGATGACGGGGCAGGTCAAGGAGGAGATCCTCACCCGACTCGGAGAGCTGGGGGTGCGGGTGGAATCGGGGCAGATCCACTTCCGCCCCCACCTCCTGCGTGCCGAGGAATTCCTGGAGACGTCCCGGGCGTTCGAGTATCAGGATGTCCGCGGAGAGGCGCAGGTGATCTCGCTGGAGGCGGGCACCCTCGGCTTCACCCACTGCCAGGTTCCGGTGGTCTACCGGAGGGCGGCGGATCCGGGCATCGTGCTTCACCTCGCCGAGGGGGAGCGCAGGCGGGTGTCGGGGCTGAGCCTGGACGCCGCCACCAGCGCAGAGATCTTCCGACGCTCCGGCGCCATCGTCCGCGTGGACGTCTCCCTCACCCCCGGTCTGGACTAGGACCATGGACCCTTCCGCGAACCCCGCCCTGGACGGGGTCGTACCCTCCGGCGGCGCCCACATCGCACCGGAGGACCGTGTCCCCTTCGGCCAGAAGGTGGCCTATGGCCTGGGCATGCTGGGCAACCAGATGTTCCCTGCGGCGCTGGGGGTCTTCATGGTGGTCCTGGTCCAGGGGCTCGGCTTTCCTCCCTTCCTTTGGGGGGTCCTCTTCTTCGCGCCCCGTCTCCTGGATGCCCTGACGGACCCCTTCATGGGGTTCATCACCGACAACACCCGGTCCCGGTGGGGGCGGCGGCGCCCCTGGATCCTCGTGGGCGCCATCATCACCGGGCTGTCCTTCATCTTCATGTGGCAGCTCTACGAGACGAACAGCCTGGCGTACAACTTCACCTACTTCCTCCTGGGCTCCTTCGCCTTCTACATCGGCATCACCGTCTTCTCCACCCCCTACGTGGCCATGGGCTACGAGATGAGCCGGGACTTCCACGAGCGCACCCGGGTCATGGCGACGGCCCAGTGGATCGGCCAGTGGGCGTGGGTCATCGTGCCGTGGTTCTGGCCCCTGATGTACGATCAGGACCTCTTCGCCAGCCCCGCCGCCGCCGCCCGGGAGCTCGCCGTCTGGGTGGGATTGGGCTGCATGGCGCTGGCGTTGGTGCCGGCCTTCTTCGTGCGGAGCCCCTCCACCGCCCACGCGGAGCATCTGCACGACCTGACCCTGGAGAACCTGGGCGAGAACGTGAAGACGCTGTGGCGGGGATTCGGCGAGGCCTTCCGGGTCGAGCCCTTCCGCAGGCTCTGCGGGGCCACCTTCCTGGTCTTCAACTCCTTCAACGTGGTGGCGTCCTTCTCCTTCTTCATCATCGTCTACCACATGTTCGGCGGTGACGCCGACGGGGCGGGGAACTGGACGGCGTGGTTCGGGACCGGGAGCGCCCTGGCCACCACCTTCCTGGTGATCCCCATCATCACCGTCCTCTCGGAGCGGTACGGGAAGAGGAACACCTTCCTCATGACCCAGGCCATCTCGGTGGTCGGATACGCCCTCTTCTGGGTGACCTTCCGGCCGGGGCAGCCTCTCCTCATGCTGCTCCCGCTGCCCCTCTTCTCCTTCGGCATCGGGGGGCTCTTCACCCTCATGACCTCCATGACCGCCGACGTCTGCGACCTGGACGAGCTCAATACCGGAGAGCGTCGCGAGGGGACGTTCGCCGCCATCTACTGGTGGATGGTGAAGTTCGGCCTGGCCTTCGCCGGCGCACTGAGTGGCCTCATTCTCGGGCTGGTGGGCTTCGTGCCGGATGCGGCGAGCCAGCCTCCCGGAGCCGTCACGGGGCTGCGGGTGGCCTACACCCTCATCCCCGCCGCCGGCGCGCTGCTGGCCATGTGGATCATGTGGGGCTACGACATCACCGAGAGCCGGGCGAACGAGATCCGCGAGGAGTTGGAGGCCCGGCGGGGCGTCCAGCTCCTCCGGTAGACCCGAGCCGGGACGCCCGGGCCTCTTTCGCCTCCCTGGACCCCGACTGCACCTTGTCGGGCCGTCGGCCCCGCAGCGACGGGCTCCATCCCCGCACCGGCTTCCAACCCGATCGCCATGCTCACCGTGCCCCTTCGCGCTCCCTCCCGACTCCCCGGACGGAATCTCGTCGGCTCTCTCCTGGCCGTGGCCCTTCTGGGGTCGGCTCTCCCCGGGGCCGCCCAGGACGCCCCTCCCCTGGAGTCGTCCCACCTCTCCTTCCTGAAGGCCCGCAACCTCGGCGGGGCCTTCATGAGCGGGAGGATCTCGGACCTGGCGGTGGACCCCACGGACCCCAGGACCTGGTACGTGACGGCGGCCTCCGGGGGCGTATGGAAGACCACCAACGCCGGCGTCACCTTCGAGCCCATCTT
>JARRPL010000076.1:19106-20446 GCA_037382905.1 Gemmatimonadota bacterium
TCGTACTCCATCGGAACGGTGGCGCTGGACCCGGCCGATCCCGCCACCGTGTGGGTCGGTACCGGTGAGAACAACTCCCAGCGCTCCGTGGGCTACGGCGACGGGATCTACAAGTCGCTGGACGGAGGGCGGACCTTCACGAACATGGGACTGGGGGAGTCGGAGCACATCGCCCGCATCCACGTCGATCCCAGGGATTCGGACCGGGTGCTGGTGGCGGCGCAGGGCCCGCTCTGGAGAGCCGGCGGCGACCGGGGGGTCTACCTCACCACCGACGGCGGTGAGAGCTGGACCCGCACCCTGGAGGTGGACGAGCACACCGGCGCCACCGACCTGGTGGTGGATCCCCGGGACCCCGACGTGCTGTACGCAGCCACCTACCAGCGGGCCCGACGGGTGTGGACCCTCATCGACGGGGGGCCGGGCTCGGGAATCTGGAAGTCCACCGACGGCGGCGAGACGTGGCGGATCATCGAGTCGGGCATCCCGGCGGGGGACAAGGGCCGCATCGGGCTCGCCATCGCTCCGACGCAGCCGGACCGGGTGTACGCCCTGGTGGAGCTTCCGGGGGGCGAGGGCGGCTTCTACGTCTCCGAGAACCGGGGGGAGAGCTGGACCCGCCGGAGCAGCGACGCCCCGGGCACGGGCCAGTACTACAGCGAGATCCAGGTGGACCTCCAGGACCCGGACGTGGTCTACCTCATGGACACCTTCCTGCAGGTGACCCGGGACGGCGGCCGGACCTTCCAGCGCTGGGGCGAGGCCAACAAGCACGTGGACAACCACGCCATGTGGCAGGACCCGGACGATCTGGAGCATTTCCTGGTGGGGTGTGACGGAGGGCTCTACGAGACCTTCGACGGAGGGGAGACGTTCCGCTTCTTCCCCAACCTGCCGCTGGGCCAGTACTACAAGGTGGCGGTGGGCCCGGACGCCCCCTTCTACCGGGTGTACGGCGGGACCCAGGACAACGCCAGCCACGGCGTCCCCGTCCGGACCATGGACTTCGGGGCCATCCAGCAGTCGGACTGGTTCGTCCTCACCTTCGGGGACGGCTTCGGGCCCGCGGTGGACCCTGCCAATCCCGACATCATCTACGCCCAGTCCCAGAACGGCGGGCTGGTCCGGTACGACCACCGTTCCGGCGAGGCGGTGGGGATCGCTCCCCGGGAGAGCCCGGACGGGCCGCCCCTGGTCTTCAACTGGGACTCTCCCATCGTGGTCTCGCCCCATGATCCGGCCCGGCTGTACTACGGTGCACAGATCCTCTTCCGGAGCGACGACCGGGGAGATTCCTGGCGGGCCGTGAGCGGGGACCTGACCCGGGGGCTCGATCGGAA
>JARRPL010000077.1:0-10432 GCA_037382905.1 Gemmatimonadota bacterium
CGGCCGTCCCGCTCGATGCGGGCACGCAGGTTGTACCGCATCCGCTCATCGATGGACGCCGGATCGTACTCGATCCGGAATTCGTAGGGTGGCCCACCCTCGAGGGTGGTTTCGAAGATCCCAAGGACCTCGGAGGGGGCGTCGGCCCGGGAGACGTCCTCCAGGGTGACCGTGAGCGTCGACCCGGGGCGCGGCATCATGCGCTCCCGGTAGATCACCTGGCCCGTCAGGGTCGCCTGGGTGTCGGCATCGGACACGTCTGGATCCTCCTGGCTGTTGGATGTCGTGCACGCCCCTGCCATGGTGAGGAGCAGAACGCCCGACCAAAGCACGGACCGGATCGGCCCTGAAGGCCGGGGTCTTGAATCTACGGACGCGACGGTATGGGGGGCGCGGATCGGCACGATGGGGCGGGGCTCGAGGGTGAACGGATCGGTGGAATGTTCCGGCGATACCGCTCAGCCGCAAGAGCATCCGGCGGTCCCACCCCCTTCGGCGCCGACACGCGGGTGGAGCCCTTCATCACCCGCGGGGTGAGGGCCCGTCGTCCGTGGGCCACCCCGGGCTCTTCCGCACCGAGGGCCCCGGGGGGCGGCGCCGCGGTGGCTCGGCCCGGGGAAGGTGGCGCCGGAGCAGGGACACGTTGACGTCGACCGCCCCGCCCCTGGCCCGGGCGGTGCGCGGACCCGCTGCCGCCATGGCGGCCCTCCGCTCCGTGTCGTGCAGGATCGCCTCCGCTTCGGCCCAGGGATCCGACGACACCACCGCCGCGCCCCCCTCCACCAGCGCCGTCACCACGTCGGCGAAGTTCTCATGATCGGGGCCGACGACCACCGGCCGCCCCGCCCGGGCCGCCGGGATGGGATTCGAGCCGCCCATTCCGTTGAAGCTCCTCCCGATGATCACGACGTCCCCCAGGACGGTGGCGGCCTCTGCCTCCCCCATGGTGTCCACAAGAAACAGCTCCGGCGCGGATCCAGAGGCCCGCCGCCTCGCCGGATCCGTCGACTCCACTCCGGCGCCGGATCTCCGGACCCAGGACGCCAGACCCGCCACCTCGTCGAACCGCTCCGGCTTCCGAGGGACCACCACCAGCTGCACGCCGGCGGGACGCCCCTGGACGAGGCGCTCCTCCTCGCCCGGCCCGGTGGACACGGCCACCACCACCGGACGCTCCGGATCGACGCCGAGCTCCCGGCCCAGGGCGACGGCTGCTTCCCGGATGCCCCGGGGAAGGGGGACGTCCCATTTCAGGGAGTCGGCCACCTCGATCCGTTCCGGGGGCACCCCCATGGCCTCGAAGCGCTCCCCGTAGCTCCGGGTCTGGGCCGCCACCCCCGCCAGACGGCGGAAGGAGGGGGCCAGGGCCCGCCGCAGCCGCCGATACCCCTGAAAGCTCTCATCGCTGAGACGGCCGTTCAGAACCACCACCGGGATCTCCCTCTCCTCACATGCCCGGGTGAAGTTGGGCCATACCTCCAGCTCCAGGAGACCTACGACGTCGGGCCGTACCCGATCCAGGAAGCGGGCCACGGAGCGTGAGAAATCCAACGGATACCGAACCACCCGATGGTGCTCCCCGTAGAGGCTCCGGGCCCGGGCGATTCCGGTGTTGGTGGTGGTGCTGACCACGACGCGGCACGGTCCCCGCCCATCGGCGCCCCCCAGCCGGGTCACCAGCGGTTCGGCGGCGGCCACCTCGCCTACGCTCACGCCATGAAGGAGCACCGTGGGTCGCGGGTCGTGACCGAGGGCCTCGGCGTGACCGAGTCTCCCTCGCCAGTCGGAGCGCCACTTGCCCGTGCGGAGGAGATTGTATGCCAGGACCGGCGAGGCCACGGTGAGGCCTGCGCCGTAGAGCAGGTCCAAGGCGTTGGGAACGGGGAGGGAGCGGCTCAAGGTCGGGGTGGGGCGTGCGTCGGGGGCCGGGTGGGAGGCACCTGGATGTTACCACAATCCGGTCCCATCCAGCGACGTCGGCCCTGGTGCCGAGCCCCGCCGGAAACGGTGGCAACACCGGGAGCGGGCCGGCTTCCGGCGCCCTGGGGGCCGGACTCCCGGGACCCTAACGGGGCCGGGGTGTCAGCCTCGCCACCGGCACGATCATCTCCTCGGGGCTGATGCCTCCGTGGAGAAAGGAGTTCCGGTACTTGGCCTGATACTCCCGGAGCTTGGTCGGGTAGACGAAGAAGTGATCCTCCAGGGCCAGCACGTAGGTGGTGCTCAAACGGCCCTCCGGGAAACGGAGCTCCGAGGCGTCCTTCGTCGAGAAGGCGGTGGAGGGATCCTCGACCCGCAGATCGGATCCGAACTTGTACCGCAGGTTCGACGTGGCGTCCCGTCGCGCGAAGATGGTGGCGGGACGCTGGCAGAGGATGGAGCCGTGGTCGGTGGTCAGGACCACCCGGTATCCCCCGGCCGCCGCCTCCTTGAGAACCCGAAAGAGGGTGGAGCGCTCGAACCACGAACGGGTCAGGGCCCGGAGCGCCTTCTCGTCCTTGGCCACCTCCATCAGGATCGGCGATTCGGAGCGGCCGTGGGTCATGAGGTCCACGAAGTTGAAGACCAGCGCCACGACGGTGCCCGGGGTCCGGAGAGCGGAGCGGACCCGCCCCCGGACCCGGTCGCCGTCCCGGTCGGTGAAGATCTTGTCGTAGTGGATCGGCCGGTCCTGCCCCGTAAGCCTCCGAAGGTGGTCCGTGAGCAGCTCGTCCTCGAAGGCGTTCATGGATCCCTCGTCGTCGGACGAGTCCCACCAGCCGGGGCGAGCCGCCGCCAGCTCGTCGGGATACATCCCGCTGAAGATGGCGTTGCGGGCGTAGGGGGTGGCGGTGGGGAGGATGGAGTAGTGGAAGTGCTCCTCGATCTCGAAGAAGGGGACCAGGAGCGGCGCGATGACCTGCCATTGATCGAGCCGCATGCAGTCCAGGACCACGAAGAAGACCGGGTCGCCGTCGAGCCAGGGCACAAGGTGATGCTGGATCACGTCCACCGAGAGGTCGGGCCGCTCCTCGCTTCCGTCCAGCCAACGGGGATAGCTGCGGGAGATGAACTCTCCGAACCGCCGCCGTACGTCGGCGAGCATGCTCTCCACCGAGTCCAGGAGTCCCTGTTCCCCGGCGGCGTCGAGCCGGACGTGCCAGTACACGAGCTCCGTGTACACCTCCCGGAAGGCGGAGGCGGAGTTGGCTTCCTGTCCCTTCATGGTGAGACGGCCGAACCGGGCCGCGAAGTCCTGGGCCACCTGCTGCTGGCGAATCGAGGACCCCTCCAGGATCCGCGTGACGACCGACAAGACCTGCCGGGGACTGGTGGGCTTGACCAGATAGTCGTCCACCCGCCGTCCGATGGCTTCGGTCATGGTCCGGTCCTCTTCGGACTTGGTGACCATCACCACGCGGGCGTGGGGATCCTCCCGGCGGAGGATCTCCAACACCTCGAGGCCCCGGCGCCCCGGCATCTGCTCGTCCAGGAGAACCAGGTCGTACGCGTTGTCCCGGAGGAGGGCCAGGGCGTCGTCGCCGTTGGCGATGGCGTCCACGTGATAGCCACGGGCCTGCAGGAAGAGGAGGTGGGGCCGGAGCAGCTCCACCTCGTCGTCGACCCAGAGAATGCGCTTGCCGCCTCGTCCCGGCTCCATGGTGACCCAGGGTGATTGGAAAGGGCAGTCGGACCTGTGGCAAGGTAGGGTTCACGCCGGTAGCGCGCACCCGGGCCGGGACGCCCCGGCCCGGGGTGCCGTCCGGCGGTTGTGGGACCCGGCCCCGGGCGGGACATTCATGGAACCACCCTCCACCCGATCCGAGCCCATGAAGACCATTCTCGGGGCCTTCGCGCTGGGCGTCCTCGCTCTGGGAGCGGCACGCTTCGCCTTCGCACCCCTCAACCCGTCCACCCATCACCACGCGAACTGGGCGATCTTCGTGGACGGCGAGCGCCTGGACCTCTCGGGAGACCGCTACATGGAGGAGGTGAGCGCCTGCTCCGCCTCCGACGCGGGAATTCTTCCCACGCAGCGCATCCACATGCACGAGAACAATCAGGACGTGGTCCACGTGCACCATCCGGGGGCGACCTGGGGCGCCCTCATGGCGAACCTGGGCCTCTCACTGGGCGACGATCACCTCTTCACCGGAGAGGGTGACCGGTACTTCGACGGGGAGGACGGACGGTCGATCGTCTTCGTCCTCAACGGCATCGCCGTTCCCTCCGTCCACAACCGTGTCGTGGCCTCGGGGGACCGGCTCCTGGTGAGCGTGACCGGCCAGCGGGACGCGGCCCTGACCCGGGAGTTTCCCCAGGTCGCCGACAACGCCGAGGAGTTCAATCAACGCATGGACCCGGCGTCGTGCGCAGGCCATGGAGATCTCCCCTTCCTCACGCGGATGCGCCTGGCGTTCTGGGGCTGACCCCCCTCCGCCCTGCCGCGTCTCCAGCCGGGACGGCCGAGGCCAGCTCGGGGGTGAGACGACTCAGCGCCCCACCGAGTAGGGGAACCAGGCGGCCACCGGCTCGCCGTCCCGGACCGCCGGCTCGAACACCCACTCCGCCGACAGCTCGATCACCCTCCGATTCCAGCTCCGGTCCCGGGTCGGCGGACGGAGCTGCGTCGAATCGGGAACCACCCGTCCCGTGGCGTCCACGAAGACCCACACCTCCACCGAGCCGTCGTCCAGCTCCGGGGGGTCCGGCGGCCAGAACATGGCCCGGGGAGAGGGAGGAGCCATCCGGTAGAGTCCCTCGTCGGAGGTCCCTCCATCGCCCTGACCGGCGCCGTCGGCGAGGCCGGGGGCCTCCAGCGGTCCGATTCCCTCGCCGGAGATGGACGGCTTCTCGAAGACCGGCTCCGGCTCGAACTCCACCGGCTCCACCTCCGTCAGGGTGGGAAGGGGGAGGGGGGGCGGGACGATGGGGGTGGAAGGCGGAGTCCGGATGTTCATGGCCTGCATCGAACCCGCCGCCGCCTGGTCGTCTCCGGCTCGGGGTCCCGCCGCCGCCGCCGAATCCACCAGGAGCGACTGGACGGGAAAGAAGATCAGCAGGAGCGCGTGGATCAACAGCGAGATGAGCAGGCCCCAGACCCAAAGGGGACGCTCGCGACGCCGCCGCGCGGCGTTGCTCTCGTTGGGGGTGCCGGGATCCATTCGCGTCCAATCCGAGGGAGGATGTGGCCTGACCGTCGTCCCGCCCCGGATCCTCCCGCTCCACACCCCGGTTCTACGGACGGTGGACCGCTTTTGTTTCTGGTGGTTTCGGGCCTCACGGGCCCTCGGGTTAGATTACGCGCCATGCCCTCCGACCCCGTCCAGACGCCGGCCGCGCCGCCCGAACCCGCCCCCGATGCGGGGGGACCCCTCCGGGCCTACTACGAGCTCACCAAGCCCGGGATCGCGGCCTTCGTGGCCATCACCGCCGGCGCCAGCTACTTCGTCGCCGCCCAGGGCCGTCCGGAGGTGTTCCGGCTCCTGGAGACCCTCGTGGGGACGGGGATCGCGACCGGCGGCGCCCTGGCCCTCAACCAGTACGTCGAACGGGAGGTGGACGGGCGGATGAAGCGGACCCGCTCGCGCCCCCTTCCCTCGGGTCGGATGGAGCCCCGGAGGGCCCTGGCCTTCGCCCTCCTCCTCCTGGGGGTCGGGGTGGCCTGGCTCGGGGTCTCCGTGGGCTTCCTCCCTGCGGCCCTCACCGCCGTCTCGGCGGCCCTCTACATCGGGGCCTACACGCCTCTGAAGAGCCGGTCCTACCTGGCGACCCTCGTGGGTGCGGTCCCCGGTGCCCTCCCGGGGCTCATCGGCTGGAGCGCCGCCACCGGCGGGCTCGAACCCGGCGCCTGGGTCCTCTTCGGCATCTACTTTCTCTGGCAGCTCCCCCACGTGCTGGCCCTGGCCTGGCTGCTCAAGGAGGACTACGAACGGGTGGGCTTCTTCCTGGCACCCCCGACCGATCCGGAGGGAAACCGGATCGGCCGCCACATGGTGTATCACTCCATCTCCCTCCTCTTCCTGAGCCTGGTACCGTCCCTCCTGGGGCTGACGGGCCTCCTCTACCTCGCCGGGGCTCTGGTCCTGAGCGGGGGGATGCTGGCGAGCGCCGTGGGGGCGGCCCGGGAGATGACCGCCATTCGGGCGCGGCGCGTGTTCCGGGCGTCCCTCCTCTATCAGCCCCTTCTTCTCCTGCTCCTCTTCCTGGACACGACGCCCCCGTCCTGAATCGGGCCGCGTCCCCTCCCCTCCGGCTCTCTACCGGCCCATGATGCGCTCCGCCGCCCTCGCCCTCTTCCTCGGCCTCCTCCTGCTCCCCGCTCCTTCCATGGCCCAGACCGATTCGGCCCGTGACCGCCCCCGGGCCCGGGAGCTTGGGATCCGCGTGGGCATCTTCCAGCCCGGGCCTTGGAACGCCATCACCGACGTCGCCGGCGTCCGGGTAGGCCACACCACCGTCGTGGAGGGAGACCAGGTGCGCACCGGCGTCACGGCCATCCTCCCCCACGATGGGAACCCCTACCGGAGTCGTGTCCCGGCGGCGATCCATGTGGGGAACGGGTTCGGCAAGCTCCTGGGGGTGACCCAGGTCCGGGAGCTGGGAGAGATGGAGACCCCCGTCCTGCTGACCTGCACCCTCTGCGTCTGGCGGGCCGCCGACGCCATGGTAGGGTGGATGCTGGAGCAGGAGGATATGCAGGACGTCCGTTCCCTCAACCCACTCGTGGGGGAGACCAACGACGGCGGGCTCAACGACATCCGGGCCCGCCCCATCACTCCGGAGCACGTGCGGACCGCGTTGGAGGGCGCCTCGAGCGGGCCGGTGCCGGAAGGCTCGGTGGGGGCCGGTACGGGTACGCGGGCCTTCGGCTGGAAGGGGGGGATCGGCACCAGCTCCCGAATCCTCCCGGCCTCCCTCGGGGGCCACGCCGTGGGCGTCCTGGTGCAGTCGAACTTCGGTGGGATTCTCACGATTGCCGGGGCTACGGTGGGCCAGGAACTGGGGCGGTACTCTTTCCGGGGGGCGGTCGAGAACAACCCCGGAGGCGACGGTCCGGCGGAGCCCACCGGGGGGAGCACCGATCTCCACCCCGGGAGGCCCACGGTTTCGGAGCGGACCTCCAGGGAGGCGGTGGAGCGGGGGTGGCTGGACCAGGAGGACACGGGTCAGGGCTCCATCATGATCGTGGTGGCCACCGATGCACCCCTGTCGGACCGGAACCTGGAGCGGGTGGCGAGGCGGGCCGTCATGGGGCTCGCCCGCACCGGTTCCTTCGCCGGCAACGGCTCGGGCGACTACGTCATCGCCTTCTCCACCGATCCTTCGGTCCGGCGGGCCCCGGGTGCGTCGGCGCCGTCCCCCGACGAGCTGGGGAACGACGCCATGTCCGCCCTCTTCCAGGCCACGGTGGAGGCCACCGAGGAGGCGATCTACAACTCCCTCCTGAAGGCCACGCCGGTCACGGGGATGGGCCGCACCGCCGACGCCCTCCCCATCGACGAGACGGTGGCGGTGCTCCGACGGTACGGCGTCCTGGGGAACGACTGAGGGTCACCCGGCCGGATGCTCCGGGGGGGATCGACCCAGGGGGGACGCGGCGCCACACCCTCGCCGGAAGCGCCCGGTGCACCCATGTTGGCCGGTGCAGCTCCCGAACACTCCCCTCGTCCCGCGCAGGACATGCCCAGGATCGGCAGCGCCGACAAGCCGTCATCCCTCCGACTCCCCGGTCCCGGGGCACTCCTCGCGGCCCTCATTCTCGCGGGGATCGCACTCCACGTCCTGGCGTCGGGGGTCCAGGGCCAGATCCCCGGTGAGTTCCAGTCGACCGAGGTGCCGGCCGGGGAGGGGTGGAGCGGCTTCTCGAACCTGGCGTTCCTCCTGGACGCCTTGCTGGACCTGGTCCTCGCCGGAACGCTGGGGGCCGTCATCGGCTTCCATCCCCGCCGGATCCGCACCGCCGACACCCTGGAGGAGATCGAGGGACCCAAGGTCTCCATCGTCTACGCCGTCATCGGCTCCCTCATCGGGATCCTGGTCATGGAGTACGACCTGGTGGTGGGGTTCGTGCTCTTCGGGATCGGGGGGCTGATCCGCTTCCGCAGCGCCATGGGCTCGGCCCAGCTCACGGGCCAGGTGATCTTCGCCACCCTCATCGGACTCACCTGCGGACTCCATCTTCCCCACGTCGCAGTGCTGGCCACGATCTTCGACTTCGTGCTGACGTTCATCCTGGAGGCCCGGGTGACGTACCAGGTCGACGTCCGGGGACTGCCGCCGGAACGGTTCGGCGATGCGGTGAAGGCGTACCGGGAGGCCTTGTCGGGACAGAAGTACGAGGTGCTGAGCGAGAAGAAGAATCCCCGGGACGGTCGCATCCGAATCATCTTCCGTTGCGCCGGCAAGGACCCGCGCTCCGAGATCGAGGGCCGGCTGCAGGAGACGGTCGATCCCGTTCTCCAGGGGACCCTCAACTGGCAGATCGACTGAGGAGGGGGCGGCCCCGGCCCGCGGAGGTCAGCCCCGGCCGGTGGATCCGACCGGCGAGGGCGCCTCGTCGGGGTCCGTGAGCCCGATCCGCTCCGCCAGGAGCAGGGCGTTGCGGGTGGTAGCCAGCCCGGGCCGCAGTCGATAGTCGAAGCTGAGGCCCCGGCCGTCGGCGTCCACCGACTCCCGAAAGTGCACCAGCTCGGCGTGGGCCTCCACCCTGGGATCCCGATGCAGCTCCAGGTCATGGGTCGTCACGGCGCCCAGCGCCCGTCGACGCAGGAGGTGTCGGATGAGGCGGCGCCCGGCCATCTGCCGCTCCTCCGAGTTGGTTCCCTGGAGGATCTCGTCCACAAGGTAGAGGAGGGGGGGCTCCGACGGCGGTGCGTCCGCCAAGGGGGCGGCATCCAGGAGAGCCTTCAGCCGGAGGAGCTCCGCCATGAAGAAGGACACGCCGTCCTCCACCGAGTCCTTCACACGCATGGAGGTGAAGAGCCGCACCGGGGGGAGATGGAGCTCCCGGGCACAGACGGGACCCCCGGCCCGAGCCAGGACCACCGCCAGACCGATGGACCGGAGGAGGGTGCTCTTGCCGGACATGTTGGATCCGGTGACGAGAAGCACCGTTCCGGGGGGCCCCAGCGTGACGTCGTTGCGGACGCACCGGTCCGGTGGGATCAGAGGGTGCCCGATGTCCCGGGCCTGGAACCGGGCCCCGGATCCCACCGGAGAGGCCACCGGTTCTGGAAAGGCCCAGTCCGGGTGGTCCGACGCCAGGGTGGCCAGTGCGGAGAGGGCCTCCAGCATCCCCAGCGCCTCGGTCCAACCCGGCACATCCCGTCCCCAGCGGTCCCGCCACCGGTCCAACGCCCCCTCCACGTGCAGGTCCCAGAGGAGGCCCACGGCGAACACCGGGTAGACCATGGAGAGGCGAAGGTCCGCCAGGTGGAGGATCCTGCCCAGGGCGTTCAAGGCCTGGGAAGCGGAGCGCCCGTCCCGGCTCAGGTGACCCACCTCTTCCCGGAGCAGGGGTGTCCGGGCCTCCCAGTGCTCCCACCGGGTGAAGAGGCGGCCGAACTGCCGGATCCCCGGCACGCCGGAGGAGGCCCGGGCGAAGGCCCCGTGCAGGCGGGCGCTCCCCCGGTGGCTCACGAACGCCTGCACCATCAGCCCCAGCACCCATCCGGCGGTGGGGACGAGCCCCACGATGTCGCCCAGGGCGAGAGCGCCGGTGGTCAGAGGCAGGACCCACGCCAGGACCCGGCTCCGGGGTGACAGGCGATCCGTGTCGGTGCACCAGTCCAGAAAGGTCTCCAGGCGTTCGGGGGAGACCGACTCCACCTGGGCCCCGTCCACCGCCGCCGCCTCTCGCTGATCCGCCGCCTCGGCCAGCTCCCGCACCGCCTCCTGCCGAGCCGGCACCTCTTCGCCCGGTGTCGGCTCCAGGAGCCACCGGGCGAGCTGTTCCCGGCCCATGGGCGTGTGGACCGGACCCAGAAGCGACACCAGGGATGCCCGCCCGAAGAGATCCAGATCTGCGGCATAGCGGTGACCGTCCACCCCGGAGGGCGGGGGTCCCGGGTCCGGCAGTGCGTCCCACCGTCGCTCCAATCGGGCGACGCCCTGCTCCGCAAGGGCACCGGCCAGCCGCGTTCGCTCCAGCTCCCGACGGGTCCGCCGGTGGGTCCGGACCTGTACCACGAAGGCCACCGAGAGGAGGGCGGCCAGGATTCCCAGGAGGGGCTGGCCCGCCCAGTCACTCGCCACGAACGCGCCGGCCGCCCCGAAGAAGGTCAGGATCCGGGTGGTTCCCAGTCGGGTGAGGCGGGAGGAGAGGTCGGCCTGCCGGGTCGAGAGCTCATCCGCACGGCGCAGGTACCGGTCCCGCGGGGACGGCGGGAGGCCCTCCCCCGGCGGGACCGCAGGGTCCCGGGCCGCCTCCCCAGGCTCTGGCCCCGACGCC
>JARRPL010000078.1:0-10965 GCA_037382905.1 Gemmatimonadota bacterium
CGACGGCATGTACTGGCAGCCGAATCCCTTCGATCCCACCCAGGCCTACGGCACCTCCAACGACGGCAACTACTTCCGCCTGGACACCCCTCACGGATCACCTCCCGGTGAGCACCTTCGGAGACGTGGCCATCGCACCCTCCGACCCGTCCGTCGTCTACGCCGGCACGGGGGAGCAGAACAACCGCCAGAGCACCTCCTGGGGGAACGGCGTGTACCGCTCCGACGACGGAGGAGACACCTGGCGGCACCTGGGCCTCGAGGAGACCCGGCACATCGGCAAGGTGGAGGTCGACCCCCGGAACGCCGACGTGGTCTACGTGGCGGCGCTGGGGAATCTGTGGGCCCCGTCCCAGGAGCGGGGCGTCTTCCGTTCCCGGGACGGGGGAGCGACCTGGGACAAGGTCCTCTTCGTGGACGAGAACACCGGTGCCGTGGACCTGGTCATGAACCCCGACGATCCCGACGTCCTCTACGCCGCCACCTACCAGCGGCTTCGGCGAGCCTGGGGCTTCAACGGAGGCGGACCCGGGAGCGGGATCTACCGGAGCATGGACGGGGGGGAGAGCTGGACCGAGCTCACGACAGGCATCCCCGCCGAGGACAAGGGCCGCATCGGCCTGGCCATCGCGGCATCGAACCCCAGCGTCCTGAACGCACTGATCGAGACCGGAGACGAGTCCACCCAGGGCCCGGACCGAGTCTACGTCCTGGCCACGACCTCCTTCCGGAGTGAGGACGGGGGTCGCAGCTGGACCGAGATCGCGGAACGCCCCACCTACGACGTGGGCGTCCACGCCGACCAGCATGCCCTCTGGATCGATCCGTCGGACCCCGAGCACCTGTACATGGGCGGCGACGCCGGCGTCCACGAGAGCTACGACATGGGGACCAGCTGGCGGAAGGTGAACAACTTCCAGATCTCCCAGTTCTACGCCATCGGTCTGGACATGGCCGAGCCCTACAACGTCCACGGGGGCCTCCAGGACAACCACTCCTTCATGGGCCCCTCCGAGACCCGTCGTTGGGCCGGGATCGTAAACGACGACTGGCAGCAGACGGGTTTCGGAGACGGCATGTACTGGCAGCCGAATCCCTTCGATCCCACCCAGGCCTACGGCACCTCCAACGACGGCAACTACTTCCGCCTGGACACCCGGACCGGTGACATGGTGGACATCTCTCCCGTCCCCCCGGAGGGCGAGGAGTACCGGTTCGACTGGACATCGCCGGCCCTCGCATCGAGGCACGACGCCAACACGGTCTACGTGGCCGGAAACCGGCTCTTCATCTCCCGGGACCGGGGCGACAGCTGGACACGGACCGAGGACCTGAGCCGGCGGATCGACCGGGACACGGTGCCCCTCATGGGCGTTCCGGGCGGCGACATCACCATCTCCCGGAATGACGGCACCGGGAGCTTCGGCGAGGCCACGACCCTGGCGGAGTCGCCGCTGGACCCGTCGGTCCTGTGGGTGGGGATGGACGACGGAAACCTGCAGGTCAGCCGGGACGGAGGCACGACGTGGACCGAGGTGAGCGGGAACGTGCCGGGGCTCCCCCACGGCACCTACGTCAGCCGCGTCGTGGCCTCGGCCCGGGGTGCCGGCACCGCCTACGCCACCTTCGACGCCCACCGGGACGGGGACTTCGGTCCCTACGTCTACCGGACCCCCGACTTCGGCGCGAGCTGGACGCCCCTCCACCAGGGGCTTCCCGACGGCTCGGTGAACGTCGTCGTCGAACACCCGGACAATCCCGACGTCCTCTTCCTGGGCACGGAGCACGCCGCCTTCGCCAGCACCGATGCCGGGGCCACCTGGGCGAAGATGCCCAACCTGCCGACCACGGCCTACGACGACCTGGCCATCCACCCCCGGGAGAAGGACCTGGTGTTCGGGACCCACGGACGGGGCATCTGGATCCTGGACGACACCCGTCCCCTCGCGGAATGGATCGGCAGCGTCGTGGCCACCCCGGCCCACCTCTTCACGATCCCGTCCCGCCCCCTCGCCCTCTACTGGAAGGACACCTCCTATCGGGGGAACGCCGAGTTCGCCGGCGAGAATCCCCCGGACGGCGTGGAGATCACCTACCGCCTCGGCCCCGGGGGCGGTGATGCGCTCCTGGCGGTGGCCAACGAGCGAGGAGAGGTGGTCCGGGAGCTACGGGTGCCGTCCACGGCCGGGACCCACCGGGTGAACTGGGACCTGAGGTGGGGCCTGGGCGACGGGCCCGAGGCGTGGGAGCGTTTCGACGACGAGCGTCTGGCCCGCCCCGTCGACGACCGGGGGCCCTTCGTCTCGCCGGGCCGCTACACCATCAGCCTGGAGGCCCGGGGCACCACTGCCACCCGCACCATGGAGGTGGAGCCCGATCCTTTGTCGGACCTCACGGCCCGGGACTACCGGGCCCGTGAGGAGTTCATGGTCGGACTTCTGGCGTTGCAGTCCGAGATCGATCGGCGCCTCGAGAGCGCCGGCCGCGATGATGCCGAGGCCCTGCGACGACACCGGCGGACCGTGGGTCAGGTCTATCGGGGAATGAACGGCGGGGGCGTCCGCCAGGGAAGCCTTCACCCCCCCACCGAGACCCAGCGGCGTCAGATCGAAGCGGTCCGCAGCGCGCTGCGCTGAGGGGCGCCGCCCTGAAGCCCCCGGAGATCCGGCTTCAGCGGAAGAGGGTCAGGGGGATCCGGATCCCCTGGTTCTCCGGTCCCGGCGTCTCTCCCTCCCCGCCGCCGGAGCCGTCGGCCACCTCGAGGATGGCCAGCGTGACCAGGGCGCCTCCCGCCGCCAGGAGCCCCGTGCGGAGCCAGCTGAAATGCTTGGTCTCCACGGCGGTTACGCCTTCCCACGGGATCTGGATGTAGGACTGGAACCCCCGGGTCCCTCCGTCCACCGGTGAGGAGGCCTCGGGCACCGTGAGCCCCACGCCTTCCGGGCCCGTCTGTCGCACCGTGCCTTCCACCCGGGACCGGAGCTCGCCGAAACGGTCCACCTGGTTCCGGGACTCCTGCTCCGTGATGGACAGGCGGACCGACGCCCCGGCCTGTACCGCGGAGCGATCCGCAGGTCTGAAGCTGTAGCAGCCCGCCAGGGTGAGCAGCAGCATCGCCACGGCGCGGCGCATTCCTCTGTTCATGGTTCCTCTCGTGTCCGCAGGGGGCGTCCGTCGACGGAGCCCGGGAAAAGCGGGGGCGGCCCGAACGGACCGCCCCCGCGTTGAAACGTCCGGCCCGGGGCCGGGATCAGAAGTTGCTGTTCACCCGCCGCTCCTCGTCGGAGATCGGGAAGCACGTGTCCCGGTCGGCGGCGTAGGGATCGGCAATCACCCCACCTTCCTGCTTCCATCGGTGAAGGTCCCAGAGCCGACGACCCTCCAGCCAGACGGTGGCCGCCCGCTCCGTGCGGAGCAGTTCCCACGCCTCTGCGTCGGTGACGGGCACCGTGGCGATGGGCTCGGCGCCGTAGACGGCCCGGGCCTCGTCCAGCAGCGCCACCATCACGGCGTAGGGCTCGTCGTTCCGGAGCGCCGCTTCGGCCCGGAGCACCAGCATTTCGGTACCCTTGGTAGCCGGCACGTTGTCGTCCTGCGTCAGGTACTTCAGCTGCTGATAGAAGTCCGTCTCGCCGTCCTGGCCCTTCTCGACCTGTCCGGCGTCGTCGTAGGCGATCTCCCAGGGAACCCTGGGATCGTCCGGGACCGATTCCCACATGGTGTTGAGGACCGTGAACTCCTTCCGGCTGGTGGTCTCGAAGACCAGGTCGTTGCTCACGGCGCCGGACACGGTGCTGAAGACGAGGTCGTAGACGAAGTCGTCGTCCACCTCCAGGGCTTCGTTGACGGCTCCGTCCCAGTCACCCAGCCAGGCCCGGATCGAGGCACGCCCACCGTGGGCCGCCATGACGATGTCGTCCGCGCCTGCTGCCGTGCCGACGGCGATGGCCCGGGCGAACAGACTATCCGCACGGTTGAAGTGCTCCGTGTTGGGCACTTCCGGGCCCCCGTCGATGGTGGAGGAACACTGCACCTCCCCCAGCAGCCGGTTTGCGAAGCCCCCCAGGAGGTAGGCCCTGGCCACGTCGTTGCTGGACTCGAAATCGGCGGGCTCCAGGATCTCGCTGATCCGTCGGAGCCCGTCCTCCGCCACCCACCGGGCCTGCTGCATGGTTCCGTAGGAACCGTCCCAGTCCTCGGGGTTCTGCAGCAGGATCCCCCGGGGATAGGTCCCGAAGTCGTAGGACCCGGAGTGCCACAGGTCGCCCCCCGCCAGGGAGAGCTCCTGGAGCACTCCGTCCATCGCCTGGGTCAGGTCGTAGGACATCCCCGAGACCAGCCCCGACACGGCGTTGCGATTGTTGAGATCGTCGTCGGAGATCCGGCCCGGGGCCTCGACATCCAGGGTGAGCACGTCGGAGCACGCACCCGTGGAGACGAGGGCCGCCAGCGCCAGGAATCTCAGCGTCTTGCTTGGCTTGTAGTTCATCGATCCGCTCCTCAGAACGTGACGCGGAAGGAGAGCAGGAAGGTCCGGGGCGCCGGAAGGTTGTAGTACTCCCGACGTCCGTAGTCCGTGGCACCGTCGTAGATGCCGAACTCGGACCGATCCCCGAAGTCTTCGACCTCGGGATCCAGACCCGTGTAGTCGGTAAACAAGAAGAGGTTGGCCCCGGAGAGGGTCACGCTCGCCCGCTGGGCGAAGCCGCTCACCAGGGAGCTGGGGAGCTGCCAGGTCAGGGCAACCTGACGCAGCTTCCAGAAGTCGGCGCTCTCGATCCAGAAGTCCGAGTTGTATCCGCCGATCCCGTTCATCCGGCACAGGGCACGCTCGGAGGCCGTGTAGCCGTCCACGGCGGAGGCGTTTCCGTTGTACTGGGCCACCAAGGCGTCCTGGACCTCGAAGCACGGGTACCACACCCCGCGCCGGCCGTTCTGATAGCCGGTGTAGTTGGGCAGGTAGTGCCCGCCCTGATGCTCCACCAGGGCGTCGAAGGTCAGGCTCTGGCCGATGTTCATGGTGGCCCCCAGCCCGATGATCCGGGTCGGGTTCACCGGTCCGTAATACTGATCCGACTCGATGATCGGCTCGGCGTTCTCGTCGGGGTTCATGATCTTGGCCCCGAAGTACGAGGGAACCGGGTAGCCCTCCCGGACGCCGGCCTTGTTGTCCACGCCGATCTGCTGGCCGTTCAGGTCCGTGGCCTCGGTGTCGTTGAAGCCCAGGTTCGCCCGGAATGCCACACCGAAGCTCTCGGTGCGCACGACATCGGCGTTGATCTGGAACTCCCACCCGCTGCCCTTGATCTCACCCACGTTCTGGATGGAGCTGGCCAGGAAGCCGTTGGACGGCGGGAGGGTCACCGGCACCAGGGCGTCCTGGGTGGTGGAGTTGTAGTAGGTGGTCTCGAGTCCGATCCGGCCGTTCAGGAACGACGCGTCGAAGCCCACCTCGTACTCCCTCGTGCGCTCGGGACCCACGTCGGGGTTGCCGACGTCGCTGGGGGTGAAGCCACCGGAACCGGCCTCTTCGGTGATGGGCGTCCAGGTCCGGAACTTGTCGAAGACGCCCGGCGCCTTGCCGGACTCACCCACCGCACCCCGGAGCTTGAAGGTGTCGATGAAGTCCTCGGGCCAGAAGTCGTAGTCCGACAGGATCCAGGACACGCTGGCCTTGGGATAGAACTGCAGACCGAAGTCGTCACCGAAGGCCGAGTTTCCGTCGACGCGCATCCCCAGCGTCAGGAAGAGACGGTCCTGGAGGCCCAGGACCTCCTGGAGGAAGAAGCCGGCGTTGGTGACGGCCACGATCTGGTCGTCGATGCTCGGCGCCGCGGCACCGGAGGTGAGGAGCGGCTGCCCCGGGCCGGAGAACTCCTCGGTGGAGATGTACTTCTGGCGGTACCGGTCCCGGAAGATCTGCCCACCCCAGGAGAAGGTCGACGAGAGGCTCTCGCCGAACATGTTGCTGAAGGAGCCCGCGTAGTCCAGAGAAAGCTTCTCCCGGCTGTCGTCGGTGCTCTCGTAGAAGCCCGTGGGCAGACGCAGGAAGCCGAAGGGCTGCCAGGTCTCGGACTCGATCTTCAGGTAGTCCCAGCCCAGGCTGAAGCGGTTGTTGAAGCTCTGGGTGGGGTTGTATTGGAGGACCAACCCGGTGGTGTAGCGATCGCTCACCGCCGAGACGTCCGAATCGAAGATGTAGCCGTTGGTGACGCACAGGACGTCGACGTTGGCGCAGTCGTCCCCCGTGCCGCCCTTGAAGTTGCCGTTGGTTCCACGCCCCACGTTCAGCATGATGCCGTCGGCGTTGTTCCCGTCCTCCACGAAGTTCGAGGAGCGACGCGTGTAGGCGGTGTTGAGGGCGATGGAGAGATCGTCGATGGGGCGGAAGTCGAAGTTGCCCCGGAACCCTCTGTCCCTGGACTTCTGGGGGGGAAGCGTACCGGCGTTGTCCGAGTAGTTCCCGGACACGAAGTAGGACACGCTCTCCGAGCCCCCGCGAACCGAGAGGTTGTAGCGTTGCTGGAGCCCCGCCTCGAACCAGCGGCCGCCGGACGGACAGGTGGGATCCTCGAAGTAGACCCGCTCGCCCAGGCTGGAGGACGACTGGCTCAGGCCATACAGCTCGGCGTCACACCGGGTGTAGAGCTCGGTGGGGTCGTTGGGATCGCCCAGGGCCGGCATGCTGGCCACCCCCAGAGTCACGTCACCGGTCCAGATGGGATCTCCCGCCACGCCCCGCTTGGTGAAGATCTGGATCACGCCACCGGCGGCCTCGGTCCCGTAGAGGGTGGTGGCCGAGGCGCCCTTGATGACCTCGACGCGCTCGATGTCCTGGGCCGCGATGTCCTGCAGCGGTGAGAAGGCCACCCTCGCCGCCGAGCCCGAGGAGACGGGCAGGTTGTAGACCCGCACGCCGTCGATGTAGATGAGGGGCTCGGGCGTCTGGGACGCCGTGTTCTGTCCCCGGATCCGGATGGTGCCCCCGGACCCCGGCTGCCCGCCGGCCTGACTCACGGTCACGCCGGGGATCCGCCCTCCGATGATGTTCTCGGGGTTGGTGACGGGCATGTTCTCGATGTCCCGCGTGGTGATGGCGTCGAGGGCGTTCCCGACCTCCCGGGCCCGGACCTCGGCCGCCGTCCCGGTGACCACCAGCTCCTCGAGAGCCACCGCCGTCTCGGCGAGGGCGAAATTCACCGTCGTCGTTCCGTCCGCGGTGACGGTGATCTCCTCGGATTCGGCCGAGAAGCCCAGGAGCTCCACCCGGAGGGTGTGGGTGCCCGCCGGCACGTTCAGGAGGAGGAATCTCCCCTCCGAGTTCGTGAGTCCGCCGAGGCGCAGACCCTCGACGTAGACCTGGGCCCCCTCCAGGGGCGCCAGGCTCGAGGCCGCCGTGACCTGCCCGACCACCCGTCCCGTCTCCTGTGCCTGGGCGACCCCGGGCAGGACGGTGAGGGCGGCCAGCGCCAGGGCACCGACGGCCGCTCTGCAGCGGTTTCCGATACTCATCGCTGTCTCCTCCATGTGGAGTGATTGAAGAACGCGTGCTTCATGGTCCCGGCTCCCTCGGGGGGAGGAGGACCGTCCGACCATTCTTGTTCGCTTCGCTCACCTCCTTCCGGAGATCCCGGTGGATCCGGATCCGTGTTCGTCTCGTGCAGGGTCTCAAATCCCGGCGGGTCGAACCCGCCCGACGGGGCCGGCGCTCACCCGCTGGATGGTCCGGGGGACGCCGGGGCCTCCCGGGCCGATCCCGTTCTCGTAGACCACCAGGGGAAAGGGGTCTCCCTCGAGGGGGCCTTCCGAGAGATCCGAGGCCGGCTCCACCGTGATGACGTGGTGCCACAGGGGGCGACCTCCCTCGTCCACGGCGTCCAGGGCCAGCGGCACCTCGAAGCCTCCGGGAAGCTCGATCCCCAACTGATCGGCGATCTCGGTGGTCGTCCACTCCTCCCCGGGGACGTCCTCCACTCCGGCGTTCCTGAAGTCCTCGGCTCCGGAGAAGGGACCGGTCCCGGTGTCGTCTCTGGAGGTGAGGAGGCTGAACTCGTCGGGGCGGAACTTGCCGTAGGAGATCCACACCTCGGGCTCCCCCTGCCAGACCACCCACCCCTCGTAGGTCCAACCCGGAAGGAGGGGCGTGACCTTGACCTCCCGGGTCCCGTGTTCGTTGGCGGAGGGGATCAGGGTGAAGAGCCACAGCCCGGCATTCTCCGCCGACGGATAGCCCTCGCTGTTGTTCGACGTGGTGAACAGGGAATGGGCCCCGGGAAACTCCTGGAGCGGCCGGCCGTCGGTGACGGCGCCCTCGATGGCCAGCCGGGCCTCGGATCCCTGGAACTCGCCCTCCATCAGCCGCGACGGACCCGGGGTCGCGGGGGCCGACGCGCTCCGCTCCAGCGTCACCACCACGCCGGTGGGGCGATCCATCGGCGATTCGAAGTCGAGGGGCGGAATGGGCCCCTCTCCCGGAGGCACCGTGCCGGCGTGAAGCGTCCCGCCGGCTCCTCGGACCCAGACATGGAGCGTTCCCATCTCCTGGGGCACCCGGTCCATCCCTTCGATGGTGAGCACCAGCGTCTCCCCCAGGGCCGGCGCCATGGGCTGGTCGTCACACGCGACGACCCCCGGGACCATCATCGCCGCCGCCAGAACGGCGGCCCAACGGCGGCTCCGCCGCGGGCCACCGCTCCCCGCCGTCCCGCGCCATCCAGGACTCCCGATGAGGTTCCCAGGACCCACGCTCATCGGGGCACCTCCAGACCGCTGGGCACCGCCAGGGGAGCGTCGAAGAGCTCCCCGGCGTCCTCCAGGGGGTCGGTCAGGGCTCCGAGAAAGGCCTCCAGTGCGTCCAGTTCGCCGTCGGTCAGGCCCAGGGGGCGGACCAGCGGGCTCAAGGCGGCGTCCGGAATCCGGGGATGCTCGCTCCGGCCCCGGTTCTTGAACTCCAGCACCTGCCGGAGGGTGGCGGCGGTCCCGGCGTGGAGATACGGCGCCGTCTCGGCCACCTGCCGCAGGGGAGGCGTTCGGAAGGAGTAGGGGGTTCCCCCGTGCTCCCCCCAGCCCAGGTCGTCCCCGGGAGTCGTGTCCCGACCCAGCCCCGCCTGGGCGCCTCCCACCACGTGCATGGAAAAGTCGCTCAGGAGCGGGCCGGTATGGCACGACACGCACCCGGCGTCCCCGATGAAGAGTGCCAGGCCCTCCCGCTGGATCGGCGTCAGCGCCGCCTCGTCGCCCTCCAAGAACCGGTCCAGCGGAGCGTCCGGCGTCGTGAGTTCCCTCAGGTAGGCCGCCAGCGCCAGGCGGAGCGTCGTGGGCGTCACCAGCGCCTCCCCACTCCCCCCGGCCAGAGCCGCCACCTCGGGGAAGGCGTCGGCAAAGCGCACCCGGTACTCCTGGATCGCCCGCAGACGCGCCAGAACGCTGTCCAGCGCCACGGCCCGGGGATAGGTGAGCCCTCGGAGCTCCTTGTCCGACCCGATGGGATTCAGCACCTGGTCCTCGATGCCGAAGGCCGCACCGCTCCAGAACATGGTTCCGTTCGTGCTGGGCCGCGTGTCTCCACGACCGTACAGCCCGGCATTCAGGACCGGCGGGCTGTTCCGAGGCATCTCCCGCAGCGGAAGCGGTGCCGGTTGGGTCCGGTCGGGTCCCAGCCCCGTGGCCCCGGCTCCGGAGGGGAACTGTCGGGCGTCGGTGAAGTTGAAGCGGGGGAGGTGGCAGGTGGAGCAGGCCACGTCCCTCGGACCCGACAGGATGGGGTCGAAGAAGAGGAGCCGCCCCAACTCCACCCGGGCGGGCACCAGGGGATTGTCCACGGGACGCACGGGCTCGGAGGGCAGCGGTCCAAGGCCTGCCGCCAAGGCTCGTGAGCGGAGGTCGGGCTCCGGCTCCGGACGCACTCCGCCGTCGCCACCACACGCCGCCGCCAGAAGAGCGCCCGCGCCCAGCGCGGGCCACCAGACTCTCGTCCTGACCACCTCCTCTCAACCCTCGAAGTCGGCCCGGCCCAACTCGCCGGGCCGGAGGTTCACGGTCCTGTATGCGGGGCTCACGACGCAGCTACCGCTCTGTACGATGACTGCGTACGCGCCCGCATCCAGCTCCAGCGCCGCATACCGTCCCAAGGCGTCCACGGGGACAGTCTGGTCCGTGGCGGGCCCGCCCACAACCCGCACCGAAGCCGCAACGTCGGGCTCGCCGGCACAGGTGACGGTCCCGGTGATGCGGGCGGGCACCACACCCACCACGGCGAAGACCAGACTCGGGGCCTCCCCCCCGGAGACCGTCGCCGTGTCCCGGGGCGGCTCCATGACGTCGAAGCGGGAGTCCAGACCCGCCAGCTCCAGGCCCACCGGCACGATCTCGTAGAACCCGTCCGCCACGTCCGTCACCCCGAAGGAGCCGTCGGCCTCCGTGACCACCGCCGTCACGACCTGCCCGTCCCGGGCCACGGCGAGCGTGACGCCTCCGACGCCCTCGCCGGTCTTCTGTCGGGCCACCACGCCCTGGAGGCCCCCATCGCCGTCGTGTCCTCCCGGGGTCGCGGGATCGTCGTCGCAGCTCCCGACCGTGGCCATCAGGGCCAGGGCCACCCCGTACCGTAGCGTTCGTATCAAGGACTCCCTCCATGCCCGGGCCAGGGCGGAATCCGGCAGCTCTCGGGCGCGCCGCCGGAGACGCTGCTGCCCTTTCTGGTCTCGATCCGGACCACGCCCCCCGAGGCGTCGGTCCCGTAGGTCCACCCGCCGACGGCCCCCGGGAGGACTTCGACCCGGTCCACATCCTCGGGCCTGAGGTCCCACAGGATGCTGGGGTCGTTCCCGAGCCGCACGCCGTCCAGGACGAAGAGGGGGGTGGTGGCGCCCTGCGCCGTGGCCCGGGTCCGGCCCTCCACACGGGCGACACGTCCCGCCTGCCCCGGGAGTCCGATGACCATCTCCGGCACCTCTCTTCGAAGGG
>JARRPL010000078.1:11004-12970 GCA_037382905.1 Gemmatimonadota bacterium
CTGGACAGGTCCTGGGTGGTCAGGACCAGGCCCTGAGTCTCCGTCTCCCGGGCCCGGTGCCCCCGGGCCATGGCCTCCGGAAGGGAGAGGTTCACCGTCCAGTCGCCGTCGAGGCCGGCTCGGGCGCTTCCGAAGGCGAACTCGCACCGGGAGGTCACCAGGACGAAGTCCTGCATTCCCGTTGGGACGTCCGAGAGCCGATAGCTCCCGTCCCGGCCGGTGAGCACGGAAGGACCCGCCCGGAGGCGGATCTGAACACCGGCCACCGGCACCCCTCGCTCCTCGGTGAGCACCCGACCGGCCAACGTCCCCTGGCTCTCCTGGGCCTGGACGCCCGGCGCCAGAAGCGCACCGAGAAGCAGCGCGGTGAGAAGCCCGGTCCCTCGGCGGTCGTCCACGAATCCTCCTGCGTCTCATCGCATCCCTCGTCCGTATTCCCATACGCACCCGGGTGGGCGGCATGTCGGGGAGGGGATGGAGGCACACGAGGATCCTACTACGCGACTCGCCGTTTCTCAAAGCGGTGGTCGTCCTGGCCGACGGCAGGGCGGGCCCCGAGGCGCGGGAGCGAGAGCCTACCGTCCGGCCGAACGGTCAGGATCGTCCTTGGGCTCAGGGGAGCGAGAGACCCGGATCGTGACCCTGTCGCCGAGATGTCCCTTCGGCGCTCCGACCCTGCACCCCGCCCTGGAAACGGCCGTCGGAGCGCCGGATCGCCGCGAAGGGATCAGTCGTCGGCCTCCTCGAGCTCGTCGTCTCGACCGTCCTCGTCGTCGTCTTCGAAGAGGTCGAAGGACCGCTGGATGTTGTCCTCCACGAGTTCCTCGTTCGGCCCGTCCTTCAGCGCCGTGGCCGGGTCCACCAGCTGGTCACCGTCCAGGAACCACCCGGAGATGTCCATGCGCAGGGTGAGGTTCTGGGAGCTCCCGTCATCGTCGACCTCCAGCGGGGGCGACAGGGCCAGCTCCTGCTCGGCCTCGATGTCCTGAACGAAGACGAACGGCGCTCCGTTCCAGCTTCCCTCGACCCGGACGCTGACCCCATCGAATTCGGGGTGACCGTCGATGAATGCGAGCTCGCTGGCGTCGTCGTCGTCCGGGGTGTCCAGCTCGAACTCCAGCTCGTCGTAGACTCCAGGAGCCACGAACACCTCCAGGAGGCGGTCTACGGACCCGTCCAGGGGCAGCTCGAGAAGGAACGGCCCCGCCTCGAACTCTTCGCAGGCGTCGTCGTCGTCCTCTTCCTCCGACGTGGCCCCGTCGCAGTTCGCGAGGGCCCCTTCGAGTTCGACCTCGCTGAGGACCACGCCGACGTAGTCCACCACGAGCTCGTTCACGCCGTCATCGTAGACTTCGCTCCTGGCCAGAAGCGGGAAACCGACGGAAGCTGCCGTAGCCGGGACCGAAGATCCCACCGTGACCGAGAGGCTCAGAGGGACCGTACCTTCCGGCTCGGTCGCGTCGTTTCCGCACGCGGTGAGAGCGACGGCGGCGACGAGGGGCAGGGCCATATCGGAAATTCTCATGCAGTTCCTCCCGAATCGGACTGAATCTGGGCGAGTTCGTTGGACTTCAACTTCGTTGTGCTGACAGAGAACAGCAGGACTCATGCCGCCATCTCCCTCTCCAGCCGGACGGATCGTCACCCTCGCCCACGGCCGCCGCGGATCCATCCCGGTGCGGCTTCGCTCCCGGCCAGAGGGTCGGCACGCTCTTTCGGGCCGTGGTTCTGCCCCTATCCGTCCTCGGTGATGGACGGGAGCCCTGGGACCGCTGGGTGGAGAACGCGGACATCCCGCTCTGGCGAGAGGCCGTCCCCGATGCCAGGCGTTCCTGGACCGGCGCCGGGTGCACCAGCATGACGATCACGATGCCCGCGCCTGGGCAGCGGTCGTCGGGGGTGGGTCGGCAGAGGGGGGCGTCGCGGACCTCTGGGCCCTGCCGCCCCCCGTGCCGGTTCCTCGAGG
>JARRPL010000079.1:0-11489 GCA_037382905.1 Gemmatimonadota bacterium
CTTCGTGGACGCCGCCGCCAACAACCGTGTGGACTTCGTGGTCTTCCCCGAGCTCCTCACCAACCAACTCATGGCGGTGGAGCCGGGCCGGCGGCCGGCGGACGCGGTCCGGAGCCTCGCCGAGCTCACCCCTCGCTACCTCGAGCTCTTCTCCGGGCTCTCCGTGAAGCACAACGTCAACATCGTGGGGGGCACCCAGTTCACCCTCGATACGTCGGGGCGCCTGCGGAACGTCGCCTACCTCTTCAGGCGGGACGGCACCATCGCCCGGCAGGCGAAGCTCCACATCACGGCGGACGAGCGCCGCTGGTGGGGCCTGGAAGGGGGCGATGGGCTCGAGGTCTTCGACACCGACCGGGGCCGGGTCGCCATCCTGGTCTCCTACGACATCCAGTTCCCCGAGCTCGCCCGGCTCGCCGTGGACGAGGGGGCCCAGATCCTCTTCGTGCCCTTCACCGCCGAGGACCGCCACGGGTACCTGCGGGTCCGTTACTGCTGCCAGGCCCGGGCCGTGGAGAACGAGGTCTTCGTCGCCGCCGCCGGGAGCACGGGGAACCTCCCCTTCGTGACCCACGCCGACACCCACTACGCTCGCTCCGGGATCTTCACCCCCCTGGACTTCTCCTTCGCCCGGGACGGGATCGCCGGGGAGTCCACCGAGAACGTCGAGACGCTGGTGACGGCGGACGTGGACCTGGAGCTGCTGCGTCGTCAGCGGCTGGGGGGCACCGTGCGCCTCCTGGCGGACCGGCGGCCGGACCTCTACCGGGTGGAACGGACGGGGCTGGACGACGGTCCGTCCGCGACGGACGCCGGCAGGTAGGACCGGAGCCACTCGGGAGGCCGGACGGGGGGCCTCAAGGCTTTCCACCCCTCCCCGGACCGCGTTGATCGGTCCGCCGCGCCAGGCTACCCTTCGACGTTCTCTTCCCGGCGCGTCCGGGATCCGGCTTCGGCCCCCACGAAGACCCCATCAGGAATGGCCCCCAAGGAAGACACCCCCCTGATGAAGCAGTGGCGGGAGGTGAAGTCGCGAAACCGCGACGCCCTGGTGTTCTTCCGGGTCGGGGACTTCTACGAGCTCTTCTACGGCGACGCGGAGGAGGGCTCACGGCTCCTGGGCCTCACCCTCACGTCCCGCAACAACGGCGCCGCCGCCCGGGTGCCCCTGGCCGGGATCCCCGTCAAGGCGCTGGACGACTACCTGGCTCGGCTCGTCAGGGCGGGCAAGCGTGTGGCCATCTGCGAGCAGGTGGAGGATCCGGCGGACGCCAAGGGGATCGTCCGCCGGGAGGTGGTGGAGACCGTCACGCCGGGTACCGTCCTCCACGACGGCCTCCTGGCGGACCGGCGGAACAACTTCCTTGCGGCGCTGGTGCAGGACGGGGATGGGGGTTCCCGATGGGCCCTGGCCTCTCTGGATCTCTCCACCGGCGAGTGCACCGTCACCGAGGTCCCGGAAGCGGCGCTGGCCGACGAGCTGGGCCGTGTGGAGGCCTCCGAGCTGCTCCTCCCGAGAAACCTGCAGGAGTCGCCCGCCGTGCGGGAGCTCCCGGCCCCGTCCACCGGTGGCCCGGCGCTCACCCTCCGGGACGAATGGCTCTTCGACCGGGAGATGGCCCGGGAGGAGCTGGAGCGACGCCACGGGGTGCGCTCCCTGGACGGGTTCGGTTTTCGGGACGGCGACGAACTGCTGATCCGCGCGGCGGGTGCCCTGGTCGCCTATGTGCACGAGATCCGGCCGGCCGGCGTCGGCCATCTCCAGCCCCCGCGTATCCGTCGCCCCGGCGCCTCCATGGTCCTGGACGACATGACCCGCCGGAACCTCGAGCTGGTGGAGCCGCTCCGACCGGGGGTCTCGGACGGAACGCTCCTGTCGGTGCTGGATCAGGCGGTGACGGCCATGGGTGGACGCCTGCTCCGGCGGTGGATCCTCAATCCCCTGGTCGAGGCGGGAGAGATCTGGCGTCGTCAGGAGGCGGTCCAGGAGTGCGTGGAGGATCCGACGCTCCGCCGGCGTGTGCGGGGAGCCCTGGGCGAGGTGGCGGACCTGGAGCGACTCGCCGGGAAGATGGGGACGGGGCGGGCGGGGCCCCGGGATCTTCGGAGCCTGGCCCGGTCCCTCGAGCGTCTGCCGGAGCTGGTGGAGGTGGCCGGCGACGTCACGGCGCCCTTCCTGCAGGCGCTCACCCGGGATCTGGACCTGCTGGACGACGTGGCGGATTTGCTCGGGCGAGGTCTGGCGGAGGATCCGCCGGCCACCCTGGCGGAGGGAGGTGTCATCCGGCCCGGGTACGATGCCGAGCTGGACGAGATCCGGGACCTCCGGGACGGGGCCGTGGACTTCATCGCCTCGCTGCAGGCGCGGGAACGGGAGTCAACCGGGATCGGCTCCCTCAAGGTGGGCTTCAACAAGGTGTTCGGCTACTACCTGGAGGTGACCAAGGCCAACCTGGACAAGGTGCCCGAGTCGTACGTCCGCAAGCAGACCCTGGCCAACGCCGAGCGCTACTTCACCCCGGAGCTGAAGGAGTGGGAGGAGAAGGTCTTCGGCGCGGAGGATCGGATGACGGAGCTGGAGTCCCGACTCGTCGGCGAGCTCCGGGATCGGGTGGGGCGGGCGGTGGGCCGGCTCCAGGACCCGGCCCGGCGGGTGGCCACCCTGGACGTGCTGGCGGGGCTGGCGGAGGTGGCGGTGGACCGGGCGTACGTCCGGCCGGAGGTCCACACGGGCTTCGACCTGGAGATTCGTCAGGGCCGCCATCCCGTGGTGGAGACGATGATGCCCCGGGAGGAGTTCATTCCCAACGACGTGGCGCTGGACGCCGACGGCTTCATCGTGGTGCTCACGGGGCCCAACATGGCGGGAAAGAGCACCGTGCTGCGACAGGTGGGGCTCATCCAGCTCCTGGCCCAGATCGGGGCCTTCGTCCCCGCCGACCAGGCCCGGCTTCCCGTGGCGGACCGGATCTTCACCCGGGTGGGCGCATCCGACAATCTGGCCCGGGGTCAGTCCACCTTCATGGTGGAGATGCACGAGACGGCCGCGATCCTCCACGGCGCCACCGACCGAAGCCTGGTCCTCCTGGACGAGATCGGTCGGGGTACCTCCACCTACGACGGCGTCTCCATCGCCTGGGCGGTCACCGAGCACCTCCACGAGGTCGTCGGCGCCAAGACGATCTTCGCCACCCACTACCATGAGCTCACGCAGCTCGGCGACCTCCTCCCCGGCGTCCTCAACCTGAACGTCTCGGTCCGCGAGGTGGGCGACGACATCGTCTTCCTTCGGCGGCTTGAGTCCGGGGGGGCGGATCGTTCCTACGGCATCCAGGTGGCGCGGTTGGCGGGTGTACCCCGGGAGATCATCGCCCGGGCCGGGGAACTTCTCCTGGAGTTGGAGGGAACACATTCCGGGGGAGGCGAGGGGCTCGGCCGCCATGGCGCCCTGCGTCCCGCATCCGAACCTGCACCGAACCAGCTCTCTCTCTTTCAGTCAGAGCACCCCATCGTGACCCGTCTTCGGACACTCGCCCTCGAGGAGATGACCCCTTTGGAGGCCCTCAACCTGTTGAATCGGCTCCGGGCCGACGCCCGCGGCGGAGAGGACGCATGAGGACCTCTCTCCTGCTCCTGCTGCTGGTCCCGCTCCTGGGAGCGTGCGGTGCAGACGGCGAGGTGGAGCAGCCCGCCCCCCTCTTCAACGAGGTCCCCATCGTGTATCCCCTGTCCTTGTGGGACCAGGATGTGGAGGGGGAGACCCTTCTCCGGGTCCGGGTGACGGATACCGGGGCGGTGGATTCGGTGGAGGTGGTGGAGTCCAGCGGATACGAGGCCTTCGACTCCGCCGCCATCGCCGGCGCCCGGGACCTCCGGTTCCAACCGGCGCGACGGGGCGACAAGCGGATCGAGGTGTGGGCCAGGGTGCCGGTCCACTTCTCCAAGCGTCCCCGACCCGGCGGCGAGCTCCACTGAGGCCTCACCCCCGGGCAGTCGGCCCCGGGAACGTGTATCGTTGGGGGACCGCGGTACGTCGGCCCGCCCGTCGACGTCGCACCGTTCCCCGAACCGTTTCCTGCCCATGAGCACGCGTACCGAGCGCCCGCCTCACCTCGAGCCCTACGACGACGTCCTGCAGATGGTGGGCTGGACGCCGCTGGTCCGCCTGAACCGGGTGGCGGAGGGCATCCGCACGCCGGTCTACGGAAAGTGCGAGTTCATGAACCCCGGGGGGTCGGTGAAGGACCGGATCGGGCTCGCCATGATCGAGGCCGCCGAGGCGGAGGGGCGGCTGAAGCCCGGGGGGACCGTGGTGGAGGGGACCAGCGGCAATACGGGACTGGCGCTGGCCATCGCCGCCGCCATCAAGGGATACCGCTGCATCTTCACCCTCCCGGACAAGATGAGTCACGAGAAGGTGAAGCTCCTGCGGGCCTTCGGTGCAGAGGTCATCATCACCCCCACGGCGGTCCCTCCGGACCACCCGGAGAACTACGTGATGAAGGCCAAGGCCATCGCAGAGTCCCTCCCCAACGCCGTGTTGGCGAACCAGTTCTACAATCAGGCCAACCCCCAGGCCCACTACGAGAGCACCGGGCCCGAGCTCTGGGCCCAGAGCCAGGGGCGCATCACCCACTTCTTCTCCGGCGCCGGCACCGGAGGCACCATCACCGGCACGGGCCGATACCTGAAGGACCAGAATCCCGACGTCCGCATCTGCGGGGTCGATCCGGTGGGCTCCGTCATCGGACCCTTCTTCAACTCCGGGGAGATGATCGAGGGCCAGCCCTACAAGGTGGAGGGCCTTGGGAACGACAAGATCCCCGGCACCCTGGATCTGGACGTGGTGGACTCCTACGTCACCGTGACCGACGCCGATGCCTTCCGTATGGCCCGGCGGCTCACCCGGGAGGAGGGGCTCTTCGTGGGCGGCTCGGCGGGACTCATCACCCACGCCGCCGTGGAGCTGGCCCGGGAGCTCGACGACCCCGACGCCTTCGTGGTGACCAACCTCTGTGACTGGGGCGAGCGGTATCTCTCGAAGGTCTTCGACGACGACTGGATGCGGGAGAACGGGTTCCTGGAGCGCCCCCGCACCGCCACCGCGGCGGAGATGGCGGCGCGTAAGGAGGGCTCCCCGGAACAGCTCCTTTCGGTGGCGCCCACCACCTCGGTTCAGATGGCCCTGTCCACCATCACCACGCACGGAGTGTCGCAGCTTCCGGTCCTCCTGGAGCACGAATGCGTGGGCACCGTCACCGAGTCCGAGGCGATGGCGGCGGTCCTGGGCGACTCGGCGGTGCTGGACCGACCGGTGGAGACGGTCATGGGGCCGCCCCTTCCGGTGGTGGATGCCCACACCCCCGGCGAGGAGGTGCAGCGTCTGTTGAGCCGGTCGACCCCCGCCGTCCTGGTCCGAAGCCCCGGGGGGCTCTCCATCGTCACTCGCTACGACGTGGTCCGGGCCCTCACCCAGACCCGGTCCTGACGTGCGGGTCACCGTTCTCACCGGGGGCGACGCGGACGAGCGGGACGTTTCGCTGGCGACGGGAGCCCAGGTGGCGGCGGCGCTTCGGGAAGAGGGCCACCGGGTGGTGGTCTTCGACACGGCCGGGGGGCTGTTGAGCCCGGCGGACGAGGCCCGGTTGCGGGAGAAGGGTGTGGACGCCCGCCCGCCGGCGGAGCGTCCTCGGGACCGGGTGGTACAGGAGGGGGTCTCGGTGCTGGACGCCGTCCCGGAGATCCGGTCCACCGACGTTTTCTTCCTGGCCCTGCACGGCGGCGCCGGCGAGGACGGCACCCTCCAGGGGATCCTCGATGCGGCGGGTCGCACCTATACGGGGAGCGACCCAGAGGCGTGTCGTGCCGCCATGGACAAGGACCGGAGCAAGGTGATGCTCCGGGAGGCGGGCATACCCACGCCGGATTGGATGGTGGATGTGCTGGATCCGGATGCGGTGGAGGGAGAGCTGGGCCTTCCCGTCATCGTGAAGGCGGCCCATGGCGGGTCATCGCTCCGGTTGGAGCTGGCCCACGACCGGACCGAGCTGGAATCGGCGCTCCGCCGGGCGGCGCACTTCGGGGACGCGGTCATCGTGGAGCGCTTCGTCCCGGGCCGGGAGTTCACCGTGGCGGTACTGGACGGGGATGCCCTCCCGGTGGGCGAGATCATCCCTGCGGCGGAGATCTTCGACTACGCCTGCAAGTACCAGCCGGGGATGGCCCAGGAGATCTTTCCGGCGGATCTGCCGGCCCCGGAGGCGGCCCGGCTCCAGGACCTCGCCCTCCGCGTCCACGACGCTCTGGGATTGCGGGATTACTCCCGAGTCGATTTCATGAGAGACAGGGAAGGGGACTTCTGGTGCCTCGAGGCCAACAACCTCCCGGGTCTGACCTCGGCCAGCCTCGTGCCCAAGGCTGCCCAGGCAGCGGGAATCTCCTTCCCGGAGCTGTGCGGGCGACTGGTGGAAACGGCTTCACGGCGGGCTTGGGGCGGGTCGGAACCTGCCCCCGGGCCCGGGGTTTGACCCAGACCCTCCTGAATCCATCCGGAGGGGCGTGACGAGGAGCGGGATGTACCGAGAGCAGACCTTCGGATTGAACCTCAGGCCCACGCCTGTCGTCAAGAAGCTCCTCATTGCCAATGTGGTCGTCTTCCTGGCCACGTCGGTCTTCCAGGACCTCGAGGGCTGGCTGGCCTTCCGCCCGGACCGGCTCCTGACCCAGTTCTGGGGCGTGTTCACGTACATGTTCGTGCACGGGAACCTGGGTCATCTCCTCATCAACATGCTGGTTCTCTTCTTCTTCGGTCCGCCGCTGGAAGGTCGGTGGGGCGGGAAGGAGTTCTTCCGATTCTGGCTCGTTGCGGGGCTGGGGGGCGTGGTCCTCCAGTTCGCATTCGGCGGCGCCGGATCCATGATGATCGGAGCGTCGGCGGCCTGTTACGGCATCATGCTCGCGTTTGCCATGAACTGGCCGGACGCGCCCATCTACATCTGGGGCATCTTCCCGATCAAGGCCAAGTGGCTCGTGGGCTTCATGGCGCTCATGACCCTCATGAGTTCCTTCGGCTCCCAGGCGGACGGCGTTGCCCACTTCGCCCACCTCGGCGGATTGGTGGCGGCTCTGATCTACCTCAAGGCGGACTGGCGCCCCGGTCAACTGGCCCGGGACGTGAAAGAACGGTCCCGACCCCGGACGCGCCGTCTGGCCATCGTGCCGCGGGAGGATCTGGAGAAGCGCGCCGTGGGCCGGGATCGCTCCCTTTCGGACCGGGAGGAGCGGAAGATGCTGGACGAAGTGGACCGGGTGCTGGACAAGATCTCCGAGCAGGGGATGAGCTCCCTCACCCCCGAGGAGCGGAAGCTGCTGGACGACGTATCGAGGCAGCGCCGGTCCAACTAGGGCCGGAGTCGCGGGCGTCGAACCCGGGTCGGCGGGTGAGGCAGGGCGGCGTTATCGGGGCGGGGTCCGGATCACCACCACGGTGATGTTGTCCGTGCCGCCGCCCGCCAACGCCTCCTCCACCAACTGTTCGGCCACGTCCCGGGACGTCGCAGCCCCCGCCAGCAGCTCCTGGATACGATCGTCGGGTACGTGCCGGGTGAGCCCGTCGGAGCAGAGGAGGTGGACCACCCCCCATCCGTCCTCCACCGGGGTGACCACCGGCCGGGTCTCCACCCCACCGATGGCGCTGGACAGCGTGTTCGCCAGTCGGGGGTCGGTGGCTCCTCCCGGGGAGATGGCGCCCCGGTCCAGGAGGTCCTGGGCCACGGTCTGGTCGCGGGAGATCTGACGGAGTCTTCCGTCCCGGAGTACGTAATACCGGCTGTCTCCCACCTGGAGGAGATAGCTTCGAGGCCACATTCCGACCCACAGGGAGAGGGTGGTGGCCATCCCCCGGGATGCGGGCTCGAGCTCACCCAGTTCCAGCAAGGCCCGGGTCCGGGAGAGGGCGGCCTCCGACAGAGTGCGGATCACCGCCGGCCCGTCCTCTCCTCCGTTCCGCGCTCGGTGGAGCTTCTCCGCCAGCTCCGGAACGACGCCGGCGATCGTGCGTCGGCTCGCCTCCTCGCCCCGGGGCCCGCCCCCCACCCCGTCGGCGACCATCGCCAGGAAGACCGGTGGGCTCGTGCCCTGAACCCCCTCCGGCGGGCGGTCGAGGCTGGTGGCCGTGACGTGGAGCCGTTCCTCACCCAGCACGCCCACCAGGAAATGGTCCTGATTCTCGTTCCGGACGCGGCCTCGATGGCTCACGCCCCAGACGTCGACGTCTCGGGGGCTGGGTGAGGGCGCGGAAGGATCAGGCATCGGTGGCGGTGCACAGAGGGGTTTGGACCGGGCCGGAGCAACCTCGTGGACCGCGGCTCCCGGCGCCAGGGACGGCCGTCTCTTCCCCCTGTACCCAACGGATTCTATCGTCGGGGCGTTCCCAGTCCACGCACATCTTCTGGAGCCTGGTCCATGACGTATCTTCGGTACGGCCTTGCCGCGACCCTCCTCCTGGCCATCGCCGCCCCTCACCTCTCCGCCCAGAGCTTCCCCTCCCAGGACCCGGTGATCCGGGCCATCTGGGAGGAGGGGATGGAAGAGGGCTCGCAGGTCCAGCCCCTCGCCCAGGCCCTCCTGGACTCCATCGGCCCCCGACTGTCCGGGAGCCCGGGCCAGAGCGCGGCCAACGCATGGCTGGTGGACCGCTACCAGGAGTGGGGCGTGCCCGTCCGTACCGAGGAGTACGGCACCTGGCTCGGCTGGGAACGGGGCATCACCCACATCGACCTGCTGGAGCCCCGAGTCCGCACCCTGAACGGGATGATGCTGGCCTGGAGTCCTGGGACCGACGGTCCCGTCGAGGGAGAGGTGGTCGCCTTTCCCGGTTTTGGCTCGGTGGCCGAGTTCCAGGCCTGGCTCCCGGAGGTGGAAGGAAGATTCGTGGCCTTAAGCCGTTCCGAGCCTACCTGTCGCGCCCCGGAGAGCTGGGAGGAGCATGCCACGCCCGAGTCCTGGGAGCGCATGCAGGCGCTGCAGGAGCGCACGGCTCGGGAGTGGGCCGCGGGCGTGCAGGGGGCCGGAGGGCAGGGGGCCGTGGGCGGCGCCTTGGAGGAAGCCGGGGCCCTGGGCATCCTCACGGCCCGGTGGTCCCGGGGCTGGGGCGCCAACAAGGTCTTCTCGGCTCCCGCCGGTGCCACGGTGCCGTGGCTCCACCTGAGCTGTGAAGACTACGGGTTGGTGCACCGTCTCGCCGCCAACGGTCAGGGTCCTCGCCTTCGGTTGGATGCCGAGGCCGAGTTCAGGGGCGAGGTGCCGGTCTACAACGTGATCGGGGAGTTGCCGGGCTCCGAGCTGCCGAATGAATACGTCCTTCTCACGGCGCATCTGGATTCCTTCGACGGAGCCTCCGGGGCGACGGACAACGGCTCCGGAACGGTCATGATGATGGAGGCCATGCGGATCCTGAAGGAGGTCTACCCCAATCCCCGGCGGACCATTCTCGTGGCCCATTGGGGCGGCGAGGAGCAGGGACTCATCGGCTCCGCGGCCTTCGCCGAGGATCACCCCGAGGTGGTGGACGGACTCCAGGCCGCCTTCAACCAGGACAACGGCACCTGGCGGATCGACTTCATCCGCATGCAGGGCTACCTGGGGGCGGGGGAGCACTTCGCCCGGTGGTTCAGCGAGATCCCCCGGGAGATCACCCGGCACATCGAGTTGGACGTCCCGGGCGTCCCCGAAACCGGGGGGAGCGACCACATGTCCTTCATCTGTCGTGGCGCCGCGGGATTCCGCCTTCAGTCCAACTACCCGGACTATCGCCAGTACACCTGGCACACGGACATCGACACCTACGACAAGCTGGTTCTGGACGACCTCCGGAACAACGCGACGCTGGCCGCCATGCTGGCGTACCTGGCTTCCGAGGACCCGGAGCGGGTGGGAACCCGGCAGCGGGAGCTGGGGGAGGGGCGGGGGTGGCCGTCCTGCCGGCCGGCACGACGGAGCTCGGGACGGTAGTGCCGGCGGGCGACGTGTCCGATTCGACGGGGGTGCCCACGTGAGGGCGCTGGTCTTCCGGGGTGTGGAAGAGGTGGCCTGGGAGGAGGTGCCGGATCCGCGGATCCTCGACCCCGGTGACGTGGTGGTGGAGGTGGCGGCGGCGGGCCTCTGCGGCTCGGACCTCCACCCCTACTTCGGGCGGGAGGAGGGACTGGACGCCGGGACGGTCCTGGGGCACGAGTTCACGGGCGTCGTCGTGGAGGCGGGTCCGGCGGTGACCCGCTGGTCCGCCGGTGATCGGGTCGTGGCTCCCTTCACCACCAGCTGCGGGGTGTGCGCGCCGTGTGGCAACGGACTCACCTCCCGCTGTGTGCGGGGGCAGCTCTTCGGCTGGGTGGAGGGCGGGGTCGGCCTGCATGGGGGGCAGGCAACCCTGGTGGGCGTCCCGGAGGCGCTGAGGGACGATGCCTTGGCGCTCCTCGCGGGAGACATTCTCTCCACCGCCCTGTACGGGGCGGAGCTGGCCCGGATCCGGCCTGGCGACGAGGTGGCGGTGGTGGGGTGCGGACCCGTGGGTCTCCTGGCCGTGCGGGCCGCCCTCCGGGCCGGCGCCGCGAGGGTGTGGGCCGTGGATCCCGTACCGGGACGCCGGGAGACTGCGGAGCGCTTCGGCGCCCGGGCGCTGGATCCCTCGGAGGCGGGCCCCCGAGGCGGGGAGGACCACCCTGTGGCTGGATCGGCCTCGCCCCTGGGTCGATTCGACGCCGTCATCGAGGCCGCGGGAACCCCCCAGGCGACCCGGCTCGCTGCAAGCCTGCTCCGCCCCGGAGGGCGCCTGGGGGCGGTGGCGGTCCACACGGAGCCCCGACTGGCCCTGTCACCGGGCGCCTTGTACGACCGGAACCTCGCCTACGCGGCGGGCCGATGTCCCGCCCGGAGGCTCTTGCCCGCCGCGCTGAGGATGGCGGAAGAGGAGTCGGACCTCCTGGCGACCCTCGTATCCCATCGCCTCCCCCTGGAGCGGGGTCCCGAGGCCTACCGGCGCTTCGGCGCTCGGGAGGCGGGCTGGCACAAGGTGGTCTACACCCCCTGAGGTGGGCCTGCCGGACCCCCGGATTCGTGGACGGGAAGAGCGGGGCAGCGGCGCTGCTGCCCTGGCTCCCGGGATCCTCATGGGCTCACGAGGCTGCTGCCGCATCAGGGAGCCGCTGCCCGTCCCCTCGGGAAACCCGGTGTTGACATCTATAGACATATGAATATCTTGATGTCTGAATTCAACGAGGAGGCGCCATGCCTGCGATCGAACTCCCAGACAAACTGGTGGAGACCACCGCCCGGATGTTGAAGTGCCTGGGGCATCCCGTGCGGCTTCGGATCCTGGACCTTCTGGAGAAGAAGGGGGAGTGCACGGTGACGGAGGTGCACGAGGGGCTGGATCTGGAGCAGGCCGTCTGCTCGCAACACCTGAATCTCATGCGGGACAAGGGGATTCTCGC